>DASYYN010000080.1:0-14789 GCA_035933815.1 Acidobacteriaceae bacterium | reverse complement strand
CGGAGTTGAGGACGCTTTCGCCTTTGGCTTCGGCTTCCGCGAAGTCGGCCTGCGCCCAGGTGCCGAGGAGGCCGTCGTTCCAGTCGTCGGCGAGCATGCGGCAGATGCCGTGTTCGCCGGTGCCGACGTCGTTGACCTGATGGCGGTAACAGCGGGCGAGAAGATTGGCGACGGTGTCGGAGCCGGAGCCGCTGATCCGGGCGGGAATCTGCTCGTGGAGGAACGCGTTGTCGCGGGTGGCGAGGACGTATTCGCTGACCGCCCAGAGGAGCCAGAGGGGCAGGTCGCTGGCGTTGTCGGAAACCATGGGGGCGACGACGCCGTGTCCGGTAATGGCGTAGGGAAGGGAGCCATCGTCGCGGACTTCGCTGAGGGTGTAGCGGAGAATGCTGCGGACGATGGCGGGATTGGTGAAGAGGAAGGGCAGGGCGTGTTGCAGGGGATCGCGGGCTGCTCCCTGAAAGCCCATGACGTATTCGTAGTAGCCGTTCTGGTTGAGGATGTGCTGGTTGAAGTAGTCGTCGAAGGTGAGGCTGCTGCGGAGGTAGTAGTGGTTCCAGGCGGTCTCGCGCTCGATCCAGGGTTCGGAGCCGACGGAGAAGCGCGGGGCGTTCTGTTTCCAGGCGGCGCAGGAGGCGGCGAGGGCGGTCGACGCGTGCGGTTCGTATTTCGCAATGAGTTGTTGCAGGTCGAATCCGGCGGGGAGATATCCGTAGAGAAAATGCAGGGTGCGTGACTGGCCGGGAGCGAGATGGAATGCGCGTTCGAGGAGCAGAGCCGTGTGCGCGTCGGTGCTGTTGAGATTGCCGTCGAGTGGTTGCGCGAGACCAGTGGGATTGGCCGGGCCGCCGGAGCCGAAGAAGGCTGCGGCATTTGTGCTGGAGTTGGTGGCGGGTTCGTCGAGAGAGACGAGGAACGTCTGCGGGATGGGGCCGCCGTCAAACCAGGTGCCGGGTTTGGGATCGGGAATGGGGGAGACGAAGTTGTTCGGATGGGCTCGCAGGCTGTCGCGCATGCGCTGCCAGATGGCGTCGTCCTGCGGCGAGTGACCGAGGAACTGGCGCGATTCGAGCAGGCCGCGCTTGCCCTGGATGGGCTCGATGCGGTGCGAGTAGCGCTGGCCGAGGCGGCGGCGGAGTTGCGGAGGCGTGCCCATGCCGGTCCACGACTCGACGAAGGCGCGGAAGGTGAACTCGTGGGTCTGGCAGCCCCAGTACTCGATCCAGCGGAGTGCGGCGGGCGCGGGGCCGCGGTTGGTGATGGTGACCTGGGAGAGCAGGACGGGGTCGTCGCCGAAGGGGGCGAAGATGATTTGGTCGACGGCGTACTTTGCGCTGGCGACGCGCTTGCGGAAACAGCCGACGCCGAAGATGCGCTCGAAAGCGGATTGGGCGGAGTAGAAGGTGGAGAGGGATTCGCGGCCGTCGGTGAGCCAGCCCAGTCCGCCGGCGTACTGGGCGGATTCCGGATCGCAGTCGTTGAGGAATTTGGGAGCGCCTTCGTCCTGGCGGACGCGGACGTGTCCGTAGTTGGAGGCAAGGGCGATGATGCGATCGTTGCCGATCTGATGGACGTGCTCGGTGGCTTCGAGGACGTTTCCGGCGGAGACGTCGGTGCGAGCTTTGGGATCGGTGGTTTGGTCGCAGGTATAGCGGAAGGCGGGGAGTCCGTAGTCGTCTTCGATCCACTCGCCGAAGTGGCCGGAGCCGTAGTGATTGGTAGCGGGCGTGTTTGGCGACAGGCCAGTTGTCATGGTGAAAAGGCGCGGAGCGGCGAACGCGGATCCGAGAGAACCGAGCATAAAACGCCTGCGGGTGAGGGACATGGTCGCAGTCCAGTATCGGACTGGACTAGTTTCAGGTCCAGAGGCGCATGACGAAAGTGCAGAAGCTCATGGATAGAACATGACAATTGTCAGTGGTGCGGCCGCAGGCACCGGGATAGATTGCGCACATACGGGAGAAAGAACGCGATGCAGAATCCGGTGCGCTGGCTGATGAAGATTCCGGTGCCGTGGGTGTTTGTGCTGGCGTTTGTCGCGGGAGCGTTGGTGACGAGGAGTACGCGGACGGGCGTGCTGACAGGCCACCTTGCGTTGACTGGCTGGACGGCGGGGACTGTGGTTTTTGCTGCCGGTGCGGTGATTGCTGGATGGGGTCTGACGATCTTCTATGGGCTGAAGACGACGACGGTGCCGGGGCAGTGTTCGCGCGAACTGGTGACGTGGGGGCCTTACCGGTTTACGCGCAATCCGATGTATGTGGGGCTGACGCTCGCGTATGTGGGGGAAGCGGGAATCCTGGCGCAGATGTGGCCGCTGGCGCTGCTGCCGCTGGTGCTGGCGTATCTGAACTGGACGGTGATTCCGGTTGAGGAGTCGCGGCTCCAGCAGACGTTTGGCACGGTGTACGAGGAGTACTGCGGGCGCGTGCGGCGCTGGATCTAGGCGCTTCTATTTCCTGAACAGCGAGAGTTGCGGATCGGCGGGAGATTTGCGCGGGCGGGATTGCGTGACGCTGCGGCCGTTGAGCGAGGGCGAGATCGCGTGTTCGTGCGCGAGGACGGCGTCGAAGTCGGCGACGGGCCGGCGATGGTGCTCGACGTCGCGGGTGAGGCGATCGAGACGACGGAAGCCTTCGACTTTTTCCGTGTGGTCGAGGCGAGCGGCTTCGAGCGAGCGGCGCAGGACGCCGAGGGATTCGTCGTAGGTGGTGAGGGGGACGGGGAAGGGATGTCCGTCTTTGCCGCCGTGGGCGAAGGAGAAGCGCGCCGGATCGGAGAAGCGGCTGGGCGCGCCGTGGACTACTTCCGCGATGAGCGCGAGAGACTGCAGGGTGCGCGGGCCCAGGCCTTCGACGAGCAGGAAGGAAGCGAAGTCGCGGAGGTCCTGCTCGTGGGCGACGGCGAGCACGGCGCCGAGGCGCTTCAGGTCCACATCGGCGGGGCGGACGTCGTGGTGCGCTGGCATGACGAGGCCGCGGGCGCTGGCGAGGGATGATTCGATCGGCTCGTGGGCGATGGTGAGCAGCGCGGATTGCGCAGTGGCGGCGCGGGAATCCACGAGATTGAGGATGGTGCCTTGTGGCTTGCCGAGGATCGCGGTGTGCGGGTCGGAGACGAAGCTGCGGACGGTCGCCGAGTGCCAGTGGTAGCGGCGGGCGGAGCGCTCGGCGGGGTTCATGCCCTGCTGAATGACGGCCCACTCGCCGGACTGGTGGATGACGAAGGAATGCAGGTAGAGCTGGAATCCGTCGGCGACGGCGTTGTTGTCGATGCGGGCGGTGAGGCGGCTGGTGCGGGCGAGGTCATCGCCGTCGAGCCCGGTGCGGGAGGAGAAGGCGCGGAGCTCGTCGGGCGTGCGGGTGGAGTGGCGCCCGCGACCGCCGCACACGGTGAAGGCGAGCTCGGAGAAGCGGGGATTGAGGCCGCGCTTGAGGGCGCCCATTACGGAGGTGGTGATGCCGGAGGAGTGCCAGTCCATGCCCATGACGCAGCCGAGGGCCTGAAACCAGAAGGGATCGCTGAGGCGGCTGAGGAATCCTGAGGGGCCGTAGCTGAGGATGACATGCTCGGTGATGGCGGCGCCGAGCTGGGTCATGCGTTCAGCGAGCCACGTGGGGACACGTCCGCCGTGGAGGGGGAGATCGGCTGTGCCGGAGCGGTGCACTCTTTATTGTTGCAGGGAACAGGCAATAGGCAATAGGCAACAGGGGATAGCGTGTAGGGGATAGGGTGTAGGCGGCGAACGACAAGGATGGGACACCGGGCGTAGTCGATCCGGTTATTTTTTTGCTTTGCGTTTGGCGGCCTGGCGGGGCCAGTACTGGAAGGGGTCGGCGTAGAGTTCGCCTTCGAGATCGGAGACGCGCCGCGTCAGGCGCTGCTGCGCTTCGGAGATGGCCTGGTTGTAGATGACGGGGCCGATCTCCTCGAGGAAGTAGTCGAGCAGGAGACCGGCGGCGAGTTCGCCGATGGGCTCGGGCAGGTTCTCTTCGAAGTAGTGCCGGAGAGAAGCGATGGCTTCGGCACGCGTCTGCTTTGGCAGCTCGATGGTGGTCATAACGATCTCAGCGTGGGGCGCGCGGTTCCTTCTTCGGTGGTTGCAGGGGCACGACCTGGACGGTGGTGTCGCGCATCTCGTTCAGGAACCGATTCACGATGGAGCCGTGGAGGAGGATGTCCCAGCGGGTGCGCGCCGACTGGCCGAAGACGACGTGGGAGATGTTTTCCTTGCGGGCGAATTCGATGAGGGCGTCGGCGACCTTTTTGTCCTGAAGGACGACAACCTGCGCGCCGAGGTCGCGAGCCATGCGCTCATATTCCTCGAGACGAGTCAGAGCCTCGGGATCGCCGTGCCGGTGATCGGAGCCGGGAGCATTGACGTAGACGGCGAACCAGTTGGTAGCGAGGCGTCCGGCGATGCGTGAGCCTGCGCGGAGAATGCGGTCCATGCCGGGGCGAGTGGAGAGGCAGACCATCACTTTTTCAGGGATGGGCGCCTGTTCGAGTCCCTGGGTGCGGCGGTACTGCGCGGCGGCGGTGCCAACCTGTTCGGCGGTGGTGCGCAGAGCCAGCTCGCGCAGCATGGTGAGATTGCCCTTGCGGAAGAAATTGGCGAGGGCGGTTTCGATCTTGTCGGGACTGTAGATCTTGCCCTGGCGCAGGCGGTTGCGCAGCTCGTCGATGCTGATATCGACATTGACGACCTCATCGGCGCGACGGAGAAAACTGTCAGGGACGGTCTCTCGAATCTGCGTGCCGGCGGAGCGGGCAACCGCATCGTTCAGCGTCTCGATGTGCTGAATATTGACGGCGGTCATCACGTTGATCCCGGTGTCGAGGATCTCGAGGACGTCTTCGTAGCGCTTGTGGTTGCGCGTGCCGGGGACGTTGGTGTGGGCCAGCTCATCGACCATGACCCACTCGGGACGGCGGGCGATGACCGCGTTCAGGTCCATTTCCTTCAGCGTGACGGAGCGGTATTCGATTTCGGAGAGGGGGAGTACCTCCAGCCCGTCGACAAGGGCAGCGGTGTCGGCGCGGTCGTGCGGTTCGACGAGGCCGATGACGATGTCGATGCCCTGGCGCTTCATCAGGTGCGCGTCTTCGAGCATGCGCCAGGTTTTGCCGACACCGGGAGCGGCGCCGATGTAGATGCGGAGGCGGCCGGGTTCAATGGGCTCGGAGCGGGTTGGCGTCACGTCGGTCATGGGAAATTCAGCCCGCCTCTACAGGATGCCGGTCGGGTTCGGCGGCGGCAATCGGCAGCGTGAATCGGAAGGTGGTGCCGGTGCCGAGGCGGCTTTCGACGGAGACCTGGCCTCCCTGGGATTCGACCAGGCGGCGCACGAGCGCGAGGCCAAGGCCGGTGTCACCACCGCCGTCGGCGGTGAATCGCCCGAAGATGGTCGGCAGGCGTTCGGTCTCGATGCCGCGGCCGTTGTCGCGGACAAAGAATTGCACGCGGTCGGCCAGTTCGGCGGCGCCGACGGTGATATGGCCGCCTTCGGGCGTGTAGCGCATCGCGTTGACGATCAGGTTATCGAGGATGGTGCGCACGGCGCGCCGATCGGCCTGCATGAACGCGATGTCCTCGAAGGCATCCACTTCGAAGTCGATGTTCTTGTCGCGGGCAGCATCGCGGAAGCGGGCGTGCGCGTCACGCAGCGCGTCGATGGGGCGAATTTTCTCGGGCTTGAGCTGGCGGCGTCCGGTCTCGAGTTCGGCCACTTCGATGAGGTCGAGCATGAGGTCGTCGAGGTGTTCGGCTTCGCCTGCCGCGCTCTCGGCCAGTTCGGACTGGAGCGAATTCATGTCGCCGGCATGGCCCTGGACCAGCGCATACAACGAGAGCCGGAGGCGGCGGAGAGGATCGCGCAGGCGCTGCGAGGCAACGGAGAGGAAGCGCGACTTGAACTGATCGACCTCGGCAATCTCGGTCACGTCTTCGAGCAGAGTAACTGCGCCAAGGAGCTTGCCCTCGGCATCGCGCATGGGCGTGGTGCGGAGCCGGAAGCTGCGATTGGCCTGGCCGATGCGCATGGGCATGAGGGCGGCCTGACCTACTTCGCCGGTGGTGGCGCGCTGCATGGAGACAGCTGCGCGAATGGCGGTGAGGATCTTGTCGCCGCCGGGAGTGTTGGCGAGGATCATGCGGTCGTCGGAAGAGCTGCCGAGAACTTCGACGGCGGCCTGGTTCAGCTTGAGCACCTGGCCGCGGCCGTCGGTTACGATGACGGGCTCGAAAATGGAGCGGACGACAGCGTCGATGAGCTGGAACTCCATCTGGCGGCGGCCGGAATCGGTTTCGCGCAGATCGCGCAGGCGGATAGCGAGACGATTGAGCTCGGTAGCGATGGTGCCGAGGTCGTCGCGGGAGCGCCATTCAACGCGCTGGTGGAGATCGCCCTGGCCGATGCGGCGAGCGACCCGCGCGGTGTGGCGCAGAGGAACAATGACCAGCAGCAGCATGACCGCGGAGATGGCGGTGGCGAGGGCAATGGCGAATCCGCAGGCCGCGATCAGGCGGGCGCGGAGAGACTCCTGCTGGACGCGGATGGTGGTAACGGTGGCGTAGCGCTGAGTGGAAAGAAGAATGAAGTCGTGGCGCAGTTCGTCATGGAGGGATTGGAGTTGGCGGGCAAGGTCGGCCGGGGTTTCGGGGGTGTGATCGATCAGCCGCTGATGCCTGCGGCTCAGGTCGCCAACGTCGAGCGAGGGATCGAAGGCACGCACGTCGCCAATGGCGACCTGGAGATCGCTCTGCGTTTGCCGGGCCTGATCGAGAAAGTCGGAAGTATGGGCGGTGCCAATGGCGATACGGGCGGCGATCAGTTCCTCGTGAGCGAGCGACGCCTGGGACGATGCCATGGAGGCGACGGCGGTCTCGGCCACTCGCACCTGGCTATCCAGGGCAGCGAGGTGCACAAAGGAGGTGCGCACCAGCATGCTGACGGTGGTGACCAGCGCGATGAGCAGGAGGCAGCCGAGAATCAGCCTTTGGTAGAGGCTCAGCATCGAGTAGTGTTCAGAGGAAAGTCCTGAACTTTGAGCGTAGTGGGGGAGGGCCGGGGATGCAAGCGAGGCGCGGCTAGTCGGGGTTGCGGTAGCGGCTGAGAACGTCGTCGAGTGTCAGCACGCCCTCCAGAGCGCCGCGTGTGGCGCGGTTGGAGATGGGCAGGAGCGGCCAGCGCGGGAAGTAGTGGAGCGCGCTTTCGAGCGGCATGTCAGGGAAGAGCATGGGGCAACGGTCCGGCTTGACGGCGTGCTGCATGGGTGTCTCGGGAGTGAGAGCCGCCGCGGCCGCCGTTAACTCTGTGGAACTCATGGCATACCACGAGCCATCGTTGAGGTGGATGAGGCAGGCGATGGCGTGCGAGTCAGCCAGAGCAGCCGTCGCGGTGGAAAGGGTATCGGAGCCGCGTAAGACGGGCACACTGACGGTGTGCAGAGCGTCCTCAACGTGGAGGACGGACTCCTCGCGCTGCTCTTCCATGGAGGGCAGCTCCAACCCATCCTGGTGGGTGAAGATTTCGAAGATGCCGACCGGCTGCAGGCTGCGCGAGAGCAGGAAGGCGATGGTATTGGCCAAAATCACCGGGAGGATGATGGAGTAGTTGCCGCTGACCTCGAGCACCATGAAAACGGAGGTGAGGGGGACGCGGAGGAATCCGGCGAAGAGCACGCCCATGCCAACGAGCGCGTAGGCGCCCATGGTGCCGGTGAGGTGGGGGAAGAAGTGCTTTTCGAATCCGCCGACCGCGCCACCGAGCATGGCTCCGATGAAGAGGGTGGGAGCGAACATACCGCCGGGGGTCCCGCTGGAGAAGGAAAGCGTGGTGGCAAGGAGCTTGAGGAACGCCAGCGCGAGCAGCACCTGCCAGATGAACTGGCCATGCATGGCCTGGTCCATGACGTCATATCCGGTGCTCATGACCTGCGGAAAGCCAAGGTAGCCGATGGCGCCGACCATGAGTCCGGCAATCGCAGGCTGTAGATACAGCGACCATCTGGGCATAGCGCGGAGCCGCGGGCGCAGGAAGCCGAGCGCCTTAGCGAAGAGCGGGGCGACGAGGCCGCCGATGACGCCGAGGACCGCGTAGGCCATGAGCTCGCGCGGATCGCGCAGCTCGATGGAGGGGATGTGGAACATCGGCTCCGGCCCCCAGAAGGCGCGGGCTACGACGACGCTGGAGATGGCGGAGAGGACCAGGGAGCCGAGGACGGCGGCGCTCCAGCTGCCGATGACTTCTTCGATGACGAACAGAATGGCGGAGATCGGCGCGTTGAAGGCTGCGGCGAGTCCGGCAGCCGCGCCGATGGGAGCGAACATGCGCAGGCGGCGGCGGGAGAGGCGCAGGTTGCGGGCGATGATGGAGGCGACTCCGGCTCCAATCTGCAGACCGGGGTCTTCCGGGCCGAGTGAGTGTCCGGCGCCGATGGCGAGCGCGGCGGTGATGAATTTGCCGACGACGGTGCGGAAGGAAATGTAACCGTCGTAGACATATAAAGCGGCTTTGGTCTGGTTGACCCCGCTGCCGCGGGCCGCGGGAAAAAACCACATGACGAGAGCAGCGACCACGAGCCCGGCGAGAGCGGGGATGAAGAGGAGGCGAAGCTGTCCGGCGTGCGGAGCCGAGCCAAGGGTGAGGATTTTGACCCACTCGATGGCGATGCGGAACGAGACGACGAGGAGCCCGGAGATGACGCCGATAAAGATGGACAGGACGAGGAAAAGGCGCTCGTCGCGCGTGGGCGCGATGCGGTCGATGGTGGCGGAGAGGCTGGAGCGAGGTGAACCGGGACCGGCACCGGGAGCGGATGAAGCGGTCGATGCCGCGGCGGCACCTTCCGGCAGCACCGTGGCGCCTCCCGCGGGAGCGGTTTGCAGAAACTCCGTGCGTGGGTCGGCCATTTAGTCCTGTTCAACAGCTCCGGGGTTCTGGGCAATGCGCAGCAGCAGCGCGTCGTCGCCGGTGGGCGCGCCGCAGGTCTGTGCGGTCGACGTTTCGGTATCGAACACGAGTTGCAGATTAGATTGCTCCAGATCCGGCTGCTGCTCGAGTTGCTGGACGGTAAGGCGGCTGGGGAGCTGTCCCCAGCGGGAGATCAGGGCTGCGAGGTGGGCGGCCGCGGCGGGATTGCTGGAAGTGCAGTCGGAGAGGCGCTTCTGGGCGATGCCCCTGAGGGCGAGGAGGCGCTGGGCACGTATGCGAGCCGGCTGCTGATAGCCGGGGTAGAGGAGCAGGATGCGGTTGGAGGCATCGAGCATGCTGCGCGCCGCGTTTTTCTCCGGGTCGGGCAGGGCTGCGGCGTGGGCGAGGAGCTTGTTGAGGTAATCGCTGGCAACGCGATACATGCCGAGCTGGAATGCGGTTTGGCCGGCGCCGACGAGCGCGGGCGCGGGAGGTGGCCGACGGGCGGCGAAAGCGCGGTAGATGCCGAGCGCATTGGGCAGATCACCGGCCTGCTGAAGAAGGGCGGCGATGCCGAGCTTGATCTCAGGAGGGTTGTCTGTCGCGTTGCTGGCGGCAATGAGGAGCTCGGTGCGGGCTTTGTCCGGTTCGTGCCGGGAGATGTAGTAGCGGGCCAGCTCGAGGCGGACTTCGCGGCGGCGGTCAAAGCCGTTCCCCTGCCAGGTGCCATCGATGGCTGCCTGGTAGTGGCGGACGGCGAGGGTTTCATTGCCGGCCTTGACTGCGAGGCGGGCGAGCTGCAGGTTGATGATGGCGTCGCCTGGCGCCGTGTCCCACAGGGTATTGAAGTAGGCCGTGGCTTCCACGGTTCGTCCGGCCTGCGCCAGGGCGGTGGCCAGGTCGATCTCGGTTCGCCGGTCAGGAACGTAGGCCAACGCGGAACGCAACGCCTCGACGGCTTGCTGGGGACGGCCTTGCTGGAGCGCCAGCTCGCCGCGCTGGCGCCAGCGATTGCCGAGTTCCTCGCGATGATTCTCAAACGAACGGTAAAGCAGTAAGGTAAGCGCGAAGATGGCGCCGGTGATCAGGAAGAGCGTCAGCAGCGATATCGTATCCCGAATGATGAGCTTGCGCCTGGCCAGCCGTTCTTCCGGGGTGAGGACGGTGCCCGCGTGGAGGATGGTCATTGGTCCGTTCTTTACTATCTTCCCAGATTTGTGTTTCTGGGCTGCTCTCTCTTTCAGATGCGTCGAAATTTCCTGCCGGACGGAGCGGGGAGTTAGCATCAGGGAGGCAGACTGGATACCGGTTTTATGGACCTGAGCGGCAAACGAGCGGCGCTGGAAAGCCGGCTGCGGGAACTGGGCAGCGTGCTGGTGGCTTACTCCGGCGGCGTCGATTCGGCGTATCTGGCGTGGGCGGCGCACAAGGTATTGGGAGAGCGGATGCTGGCTGTGCTGGCGGATTCGCCGTCGCTGGCGAGGAGCCACGCTCTTGACGCGCGGGCATTTGCGCAGGAGCAGGGCATTCCCCTGCTGCTGGTGGAAACGCGCGAACTGGAAGATGAAAATTACGCAAAAAACGATTCGAACCGCTGCTTCCACTGCAAGGATGAGCTGTTTACGGTGCTGGAAGCGGAGCGGGAGCGGCGCGCGTTTGCGGCGGTGGCGTATGGGTTGAACCTGGACGACGGGAAGGATTTTCGCCCGGGGCAGCGCGCGGCAGCAGTGCATCGTGTGGCGGCTCCGCTGGCCGAAGCAGGGCTGACGAAGGCGGATATCCGGGCTCTGGCAGAGGAGGCAGGACTGCGCGTTTGGGATAAGCCGGCTTCGGCGTGTCTTTCGTCGCGCATTGAATACGGGCGGCGCGTGACCACCGAGGCGCTGCGGCAGGTGGAAGACGCCGAGGAGGCGCTGCGCGCGTTGGGGCTGCGGCGGTTCCGGGTGCGGCATCACGGCAGCGTGGCGCGGGTTGAAATTGCCGAGGAGGAGATGGCGGCGGCGCTGCGTCCGGAGTTCTTTCGGCAGATGGCGGCGGCGGTGCGGAGCGCAGGGTTTCCGTATGTCGCTGTCGATTGCGACGGCTATCGGTCGGGGTCGATGAATGAGTTGCTGCCGGCGGAGATGCTGGCGGGGCGGCGTTCCTGAGAATCGATATATGAAGCTTGCGAAGCTGGAGTGCTTTGCCGGGATTTCCGGCGACATGATGCTGGGCGCGCTGCTCGATGCAGGCGTGCCGGAGGCGCTGCTGCAGGATGCGGCGCGGTCGCTGGGGATTGGGGCGGAGTTGCGGGTGCGGAGCGTCGTGCGGAATGGGATCCGGGCGACCAAAGTGGATGTGCTGGAGCATGGGCACGTGGCGGAGGATGCCGGGCATGAGCATCAACACGGGCATGAGCACCACCGTGAACAGGGGCACGAGCATCCGCACGTGCACGGGCGGAACTGGCCGCAGATTCGGGAGCTGATCGCGGCGGCGGCGATTGGCGAGGAGGCGAAACGGATTGCGCAGCGGGCGTTTGAGCTGCTGGCGCACGCTGAGGGGAAGGTGCACGGCATCGCGCCGGAGGAAGTGCACTTCCACGAAGTGGGCGCGGTGGACACGATTACTGATATTGTTTGCGCGGCGGTGGGTGCGGCTTCGCTGGGAATTGCGGAGTGGCGCTGCTCGGCGGTGAACGTGGGCAGCGGATTTGTGAAGTGCGAGCATGGAACGATGCCAGTTCCGGCGCCGGCGACGGCGGAGTTGCTGAAGGGCGTGCCGACGTACGCGGCCGGTCCGCAGATGGAGCTGACGACGCCGACCGGCGCGGCGCTGGTGCGGGCGCTCGATTGCCGCTTCGATGACGAGGTGCCGGTGATCGTGAAGGGTAGCGGTTATGGGGCAGGCAATCGGGATCCCCAGGGATTCGCCAACGTGCTGCGGCTGTCGGTTGGGACGGCGGAGCGGGCGAGCACGAGGCAAACGGCGTTCTCCGGGGACCGCGTGGTGGTGCTGGAGTGTGCGATGGACGATGCGACGCCGCAGGTGCTGGCGCATGCCATGGAACTGGCTCTGGAGCAGGGCGCGCTCGACGTGATGGCGGCTCCGGTGACGATGAAGAAGGGACGGCTGGGCACGCTGCTGACCGTGCTGTGCCGGCCGGACGATGAACAGGCGTTGGAGGCGCTGCTCTTTCGCGAGACGACGACGCTGGGGATTCGGAGGCGGGAAGAACAGCGCGTGATCCTCGATCGCGAATTCGTCACTGTGGAAACGGAATACGGAAAGATTCGGATAAAGATTGCGTCGGCGGCGGGAGAAGTTCTGAATGCCATGCCGGAGTACGAGGACTGCCGGCGAGCAGCACGGGAGCATGATGTTGCGCTGCGCAGTGTGATGGAAGCGGCGATGGCCGCGTATGCCGAGCGCGCGGACGCAACGACCGGGGCAAAGGCATGACACGGGAAGCGATTCTGCAGTTGCTGGAGAGCGTGCAGGCGGGTGCGCTGACGCCTGCGGCGGCGATGCGGGAACTGGGCCGGCTGCCGTTTGAGGACGCGGGATTCGCGCGCATCGATCATCATCGCGGACTGCGGCTGGGATTGCCGGAAGTAATCTACGCGGCGGGAAAGACGCCGGAGCAGGTGGCAGAGATTTTTGCGCGCATGGCGGCGGCCGGCGGCAGCGTGCTGGCGACACGGGCCAGCGCGGAGGCGTACGACGCCGTGCAGGCGCGGGTGCCGCATGCTGTTTATCACGAGACGGCGCGGGTTATTGGGCTGAACCGTATGGCAGCGGAGGAGAGCGCCGGTCCCGTGGCGGTGATCTGCGCGGGAACCAGCGACCTGCCAGTGGCGGAAGAAGCCGCGGTGACGGCGGAGTATCTGGGGTTGCAAGTGAAGCGGATCGCCGACGTGGGCGTCGCGGGGCTGCATCGCATTCTGGCGGAACGCGAGACGCTGAGTTCGGTGCGCGCGGCGATTGTCTGCGCGGGCATGGAGGGTGCGCTGCCCAGCGTGGTGGGGGGCCTGGTGGCCGCTCCGGTCATTGCGGTTCCGACGAGCGTGGGCTACGGTGCGGCGTTTGGCGGGCTGGCGGCGCTGCTGGGCATGCTGAACTCGTGCTCGCCAAATGTGTGTGTCGTGAATATCGACAACGGATTTGGCGCGGCGTACGTGGCGGCTATGATGGTGGGGCAGCGAATAGGCAGCAGGCAACACGGAGCAGGCGGTACGGAGGCGGAGAACGGGAAAGCACCGGTTGCTTTCAAGCGATGAGGCAAATGCAGGTCCCTCGACTCGCGGCCTGAACCGATTCGCCGCGCAACAGCAGCGCGACGAGTTCGGTCCGCTCGCTCAGGATGACAGGTCCTTTCCTGGCGGTGCGCAATTCGCGAAATCGGACATGTGAATCACGTTAAGCGACGAGGAGCACCTTGCCGTTTGGATGGCCGTGTTCGGCGAGGTCCTGGGCTTTGCGGGCTTCTTCGAGGCGAAATGTCCTTGCGATGGGGATCGTGAATTCGCCGCGGGCGACGTCGTCGGCCAATTCATAAAGACGAGAAGCGTCGGGCTGGGCCATCATGGCGCGCACCTGAATGTTGCGGCTGCCGGCTGATGCGGGCTGACCGAGCACGGAGCCGAGGACGCCGCCGTCTTTCAAATAGCGCAGCAGGCGGCCGATGGCCGGCTCGCCGACGGTGTCGGCGATGGCGTCGAGGTCGCGCAGGTTGGGGATTTCTTCCTCGGTGTCGATGGCGACGACGCGCTCTGCGCCGAGGCCTGCGGCCTCGTCCACCTGGCTGCGTTTCACTCCGGCGATGACGTGGGCGCCATGTTTGCGGGCAACATGGACGGCGGTTCGGCCGACTCCGCCGACTGCGCCGGTGACGAGGACGGTCCAGCCGGGCTGCACGTTGACGGCGCGCTCGATGAGCTGCGCGCCGGTGGTGAGGACGAGAGGGAGCGCCGCGGATTGTTCGTAGCTGAGCTTATCGGGAATTGGTGCGAGCACGTCGGCGCGAACGGTGGTGAATTCGGCATAGGTGCCGTTGGCCAGAGCCATCACGCGCATGCCCTTGCGGAATCCGGTGACTTCGCGGCCAAAGTCGACCACTTCGCCGGCCAGATCGCGGCCGAGGATCGCGGGGAAGTCGATTGGCATGCGGCTGCGCGCAGCGCCGCTGCGAATCTTCCAGTCGACCGGGTTGATGCTGGTGGCGTGGACGCGCACGCGCACTTCGCTGGGCCCGAACGGCGGTTCCTGCTGATCGTTTTCAAACTGCAGTTTGTTGACGTCGCCGTATTCGTAGAGAACGACAGCCTTCATCGCACACCTCTCGCGTTGAGTGAGGGCCTTTATCTGTGGGATGCGGGGAGGAAGCTAAGAGGCGGTCAGGTAAGAAGCGGTCAGGTGAAAAGCGGTCACTTGAAAACCGGTCAGCTGGTTCAGACGCCGACGGTGGTGCTCTTCGGCTTTTTGGAGAGCAGCCAGAGCATGCCAATCACCGCGATGAGGGAAGCGAATCCGGCGAGTCCAAGGATGCGCAGGATGGCGACGGTGTATCGGCCCTGGGAGGGCGAGTAGTTGCAGCAGTAGAGCAGGACGAGGTCGCTGAGGGTGCCGATGTGGTGCGAACTGGCCTGGATGATGGCGAGGCGCACGTCGCGCGACTGGTAGTCAATGCCGAAGAGGTATTTGGAGAGGTGGCCGTCGGGCGTCGCGATCATGATGACGCTGGAGTGGGCGAATTGGTCGAGCTTGCCGTCGGGGCCGGGGACGCGGACGTAGTGGAATCCGGTGGCCTGGGCAAGCGCAGTGATGGAAGACTGCGGGCCGGTGAGGAAGTGGACGGACCCGGCGGCGGAGGGGGTCGCGTCGAGCATGGAGAGG
>DASYYN010000064.1:0-14817 GCA_035933815.1 Acidobacteriaceae bacterium | reverse complement strand
TTCCGTGGGTATCCGAAACAGATCGAGCTGAAGACGCCGGGCGACCTGACCTACGACTACAACCAGATCTCAGCGACGGGTCCGTTCCTGTGGGCGCGGGGCGTCTACACGCGCTACGGCGACGTGACGCCGCTGCTGCGGAGAGCGGACAACCACTACGTAATCTTCGGGACGGGCGAGGAGATCGATGCGGAGTTCAGCGCGGGTGCGCTGCCGCCGCTGCCTGCCGGCTGGAAGCGCGACTACTTCTTCTACGCAAACGGTTTTGTCAAAGACATGGATTACTGGGAGGCATCGCCGTTCACCGTGGGCCCGATGCCCTTCCAGGCGATGAGCACGTATCCGTATCCCGCGCGCGAGCATTACCCGGCGGGCACGGCCGCCGATGCGTACTGGCTGAAGTGGAACACGCGCTACGAGTCAGGGAATCGCGAGCAGAAATGGGATTTCGATTACCAGCCGGCGCAGGAGATGCCGATGCAGAAGTCATCGCGGCGATGAATGACACTGAAGTTGCAGGGCGAAATCCATCAAAGTAATCTCGCAAGCGGATTGTGGTCATAGTAGGGTAGTGGCTGAATGGTCAAGCTTCTCTCACTGGCGTTGCTCCTGCTGCCCTACGGCTGCAGCAGTGTGTTAGGCTCAGGCGCTTCCCAGGCGACGGCCCACAAGCAGCCTGCCGCGCAGCAAGCGCAGGCCACGATTCAAAATGACCCGAAGGTGCTCATCGTGCATTGCGGAGCGCCCGACCACAAGACCGAGAACAGCTTCTTTCAGGAAGGGTCGACGGTTTCCATCCAGTCCCGGACTCTGACGTACAGCAAGGCTCACCTCAGCATGATCTACGTTTCTTCAGGACAAGGAGACTCGTGGGCGTTCAGCGGCCTGGTCGACACGCAGACGAATCACGCGCTCAGTACTGACGAAGCGCAGCGGACTCTGAGAGAGCGCATGCCGTGCGCCATCTCACAACCGACGGCGGCCGGCGATGCGGGAAGCAGGACTCAGGAAAGCAGAACGAGGAACCGCAAGCCCGTGGGCAGCAATCAGAGCAGCACGGAAGGCCGCAGGGGCTGAGAATTCTCTCGCTGCGATGTCCTTATAGTTCCCGGTAGCTGCGCTGATAGGTTTCCGTGATGCGGTCGTGCCAGCAGAGGCCGTCGTCGTCGAAAACCGACCACAGAAAGCCCAGACCAAGCGGGAGCGCTGAGAGCAGCAGCGCTGCGATGCGCGCGCGCATCGCGGTCCGGCTGGGATTCTCATCATCGAAGGTGCACAGCGCGATCTTGGCGTAGCGCATGCCCGGCGTCGCCGACGAAAGGCTGAAAAACAGGAACTGATAGAGCCCCCACGTCGCCAGCAGGGTTGCGCCGGCGCCGGCGAGCGCCACCTTGCCGGTGGGCAGATGCGGCGTGCAGACGGCGAAGACCAGGACAAATGCGAGGAACGCGAGCAGCGTGAGCGCAACGTCGACGACGGCCGACATGAGGCGGTCCTGCATCGGCGCGACGTACAGGGTCGTTTCGACGGCAGGTGTAGGCGTGATGACGGCCTGCGGCGCGCGCATAGGTTGCTCACTGTCCAGGTGAATCGAATGCCATTCTGGCATGTTCGCGGCTGTGGGTGCCACCCGGCCGGCTGAGGAAATAACTTCGGAGTCGGCTTCGAGGATGCGCAGCTCTCCGGAATCAGCGAAGAGCGCTGCCTGCGGGGGAAGCGCCGGATTCGCGAGCCTCTCCTCCTCGAGCAGGGGACCGAGCGCGAGCCGCGGACGCGCTTTGCGCGGCGCGACCAGTTCGCGGGGGAACTCGATGACGCGGGCCGGCAGCGGCGAGGTCGGCTCGACGGTGGCTTCTTCAATCGGGTCTTCGAGAACTCCGATGGCGTCGGTGGCGCGGGAATGCGGCTGCACGCGGGCCTGCGACGGAGCAGAGCGGGGCGCCGGCAGCGAGTCGAGGCTGACCGAGTAGCGGATCAGGTCAGGCTGGAGGGGAGGGCTGCTGACTTCAGCTTCGCGCGCGGGCCTTCCGATCCTGGTCCGGCGAGCCGGCGCTTCGGGACGCTGAGTTGCGGGTTCGTCCAGAACGGCCGCGGATACCGGAATCAACTCGCTTTGCAGAGGAGCGGCGGGAGCTTCGGTTGCTTTCGCGGGCGCGGCGGCGGTCAGGGCTGCTGCGGCTTTGGCGGCCGCCTCCGCAGCCATGGCTTCGCGCCACGAGGGCACGCGGGCATAGCGCTCGGCGACGCGCGCGGCAATGGCCGAAGGGCCTGCGGGTTCCATGCCCGGCAGCGCCGGCTGATTGTCGGGTACGCGGCCCCGTCCGTTGCGGTGCGCCCGGACGCGGGCGCTGACCTCGTCCTTCCATGCGGCAGGCGGTGCAGCCAGTCCGGGCAAATTCGTCGTCGTAGCGCTCAACACGTTCCTCAGTTCTGCTGCGCGAATGCTCGCGAGTGCGGCGCGGGCTTCGCGTCAATTGTTGCCGGAGAGGAAAAGAGGTTGCGGAGAATCACAGGGTCAGCGCGTCCAATACCGCAGAAGGGCACGGCCAAACCACTGCCGCTTCGTGCCGCAGTGCGGCGCGCGGGGAGACTTCGATCATGTCAGAAGGCCAGAGCGGCGGGGTCCGGTGCGCCCGGCGCCGTCAGCCATTGGCCCGTCAACGGCCTTTGCTATGCTGGAGTTGCCGCGCGCGATGAGAACCCGCTTGCTTTGGTGTATCACGCTGCTCCTGCTGTGTCATCCGCGCCTGCACGCTCAGACGGTAACCACCGAGTTTCCTCCCATCCATCCTGTGCCCATCCGCTCGGCTGATTTGCCGGACGATCCCAGCCTGCCGGTGGCGCATGTAGTCCCTGAACCGGAAAAGGGCGTTCCGGTGAAGCTGGTGGCCAATACGCAGTCGCGGAAGAGCCTTCCGCACGGCAATCTCTACACCCTCGATGGCGACGCGGTGATCTATTACCGCAACTACATCGTCCACGCCGACCACGTGACCTACAACGACGGAACCGGCGAGGTGGAAGCCAGCGGTCACCTGATGATCGACGGCGGTCCCGACGACGAGCACTTTGTCGCCAGCCATGGCCATCTCAACGCCGAGCATGACACGGGCCGGTTCTACGACGTGGTCGGAACTCTGGGCCTTGGGCGGACGCCCCGCGGCCGGATGGTCTTCACCGCGCCGAATCCTTTTGCCATTACGGCACGCGCTGTGGAGCAACTGGGGCCGGGGCGCTACAAGGTGGTCCACGGCACCATGACCTCGTGCATGCTGCCCAAGCCGGACTGGCGCATTGTGGCCGAGGACATCGAACTGAACAACGGCGTGGCGAAATCCACTGGCGGCATGTTTGAGATGTTTCGTGTGCCGCTGGTCTACCTGCCGTATGTCAGCCATCCGATCGCGGACACGCGCAACTCCGGCATCCTGCTGCCCTACTTCGGCGACAACACGACCAAGGGCTTCGTGGTGGGTGAGGGCTTTTATCAGACGCTGGGGCGCAGCGCCGATCTGACCATGGCCACGCAATTCTGGTCGAAGCGCGGATGGGCGCCGAACGGCATCTTCCGCTACCGCGGCCCGGGTATGGACTTCGGCATCGTGCGCTTTCACAGCCTGCTCGATCGCGGGTATCCGCTGCCCAATGGCACCCGGATCAATCAGGGCGGCGTCGATCTGGCGGCGGACGGACGCTCCGATCTGTCGTCGAACACGACAGCGGTGATCGATGCCGAGTATCTGAGCTCCTACATTTACCGGCTGGTGTTCGAGGAGGAGTACGCGATCGCGATCAACTCCGAGGTGAAGTCGCAGGCCTTCGTCACGCATGAGAACCGCGACATGTGGACCAGCCTGCGGATGAACCGCTATCAGAACTTTCAGGACGCGAACATTCCGGGCGACGAAGTGCGCATCCTGCACCTGCCGGTGATCGAGGTCGAGACCGCCGACCATTCGCTGGAAGGTTCGCCGCTCGTGTGGAGCGTCAGCGGGTCGGCGGCGGCTCTGTCACGCTTTGAGTATCCGAATTTCCGCACGACCGCGTCGGTGCCCCGCGTGGATTTCTGGCCGCGCTTCTCAGTGCCGCTGCACGCCGGCGGGTGGAACTTCCGCCCGGAAGCAGGCGTGCGTGAAACCTGGTACGGCAAAAGCCAGGCCCCGGCCGGCTTGGAGCAGATCCCGGTGGTACGGAAAGAGGGGATTACACGCACCGCAGTCGAAGCCGGGTTCCAGTTCCGTCCGCCGGCGCTGGAGCGGGACTTCAGTTCGCCGTGGCTGCGTCATCTGTTTGGCGGCGAACTGCGGCACACGATCGAGCCGGAGTTTGCGTATCGCTACGTCACCGGCGTGAACAACTTCCGCAACATTCTGCGCTTCGACGATGTGGACGTGGTCAGCAACACGAATGAGGCCGAGTACGGGCTGACGCAGCGGCTCTTTCGACGGCATCTGCATCCGCACCCATGCAAGGGCGACGAAGCGCTCGGCCCCAGCGACCTGTGCGGCGGCGGCACGGTGGACTGGATCACCTGGCGCGTGGCGCAGAAGTATTACTTCGATCCGAGTTTCGACAACGCCCTCACGCCCGGCACGCCCAACCCGCTGGAGACGACGCTCGACTTTACAGGCGTGGACTTCCTGACCCGGCCGCGGCACACGACCCCGGTGATCTCGCGCCTGCGGATGCGGACCGGCGGCGCCACCGACGCCGAGTGGGACCTCGACTACGACCTGAAGGAAGGCAAGATCACCTCGAGCAACGTCTTCGCCGGATATCAGAAGGGGCTTTACCGCTTCAACTTTGGCGACTTCTACGTGAACGTGCCGCTGGGCACGAACCCGCAGACGACCGCCCCCACCCCGGACGGAAGTCCCAATGCGCGCAACCCGTTCAACCAGATCCACGCTTCGGCGGTCCGCGGCGCGGCGAATAAGCTGGGCTTCAGCGAGGGCGCCGCAACTGCGTACGACTGGGTACATCATCAGCTGCAGTACGGCGCGATGCAGGTGCAGTACAACTGGAACTGCTGCGGGCTGGATTTTCAGTACCGGCGCTTCTCGCTGGGCGGCATCCGCGACGACACAGAATATTTCTGGAGCCTGAACCTGGCGGGGTTCACGAATGTTGGCGATCTGACGCACCGGATCAGCTTGTTCTAGAAGCTGCGGCAGGCTGTCAGTTGGTTCCTCATGCCCTGAACCCGCCTTACGGAGCAGCCTGTTTCGCTTCGATCACCTTCTGCTTCGAGCCCTTCGGGATCTTCACCGACCATGGGCTGGAGGGCGCGCTCTCGTGTCCCTCGGCATCCACGCTGCGGATGACATACGTGTAGGATTCGCCGGGGCGGACCGTTTTGTCCATGTAGGTTGGCGAGTGCACCGGCTTCGCGTTGATCTTCACCCAGGCAGGCGACGCTGTGTCCATCCGGTACACGTTATAGCCGGCCACCGCCTCGCCCGACTTCGCGGGCGGCCGCCAGTGGAGCACCACACGCGTCCCGGCATGCAGCGCCATCGATACGGCGAGCATTGCGGAGAGCCACATCATCCGATCCTCCGAAGGTTGTGCCACATTGTAAACGGGCCGGTGTCATCCGCGATGGTTCTGCTGTGGAGGGGAGGCATTTCAAGGCGGCTCAACGTACCGGCTGCGATAATGGATAGAGCAAGTGGACTGAAGTGGCTCTCAAGCCAAAAGGCGGCATTTTCTTGTTTCAACGGTTCTTTCTCTTCGGCGTTGTCCTGGCGATGGCGGCAGCCGGCAGCAGCGCGCAGACTTCCGGCCCATCCGTTCCCGGGGCAAAGCCTACTGAAGTTTCTCCGGCGCAGAACGCGGCGCTGAACCGCAAGATCGAAGTCATGATCCGGTCGGAGCTGGGCGTTCCTCCGCAGTATCAGCTCGAGATCGGCACGCGGCAGAAGAGCGACATGGCCGGATACGATACGGTTCCGGTGACGTTTTCGCTGCCCGGGCAGCCGGGGCGCGCGCAGACGGTCGATTTCCTGCTCTCAAAGGACAACAACACGCTGGCGCGGCTGTCGAAGTGGGACCTCAGCATCGATCCCATGACCCAGCTGCCGACGATCGGCCGGCCGGTGCGCGGCAATCCGCAGGCGAAGGTGACGATCGTCAACTTTGACGACCTGGAGTGCCCGTACTGCGCGCGCATGCACGCGACCTTCTTCCCGGAGACGCTGGACCGCTACAAGGGTCTGGTGAAGTTCGTGTATGTGGACTATCCGCTGATCGAGATTCATCCGTGGGCGATGCACGCCGCTGTGGACGCGAACTGCCTTGCGGCGGAGAGCGAGACGGCCTACTGGAACTACGTCGACTACCTGCATTCCCACGGAGCCGATGTGAGCGGCCCGGATAACGATCCGAAGAAGGCAGCGGCGAACCTGGACAAGCTGGCCACGCAGGAGGCGGACCGGGATCATCTGGACGGCACCAAGCTCAGCGCATGCCTGCAGAAGCAGGACGACTCGAAGATCATGGCCGAGATGAAGTCCGGCGACCGCCTGGGCGTGAACGCGACCCCGACGTTCTTCATTAACGGAGAGCGCTGGGCGGGGCAGCTGGATGAGTCACAGCTCGATACGATGATCGACCGCGCTCTGCGGGCGCAGGGGATTAACCCGCCGCCGACTTCGGCCGCTGCGCCGGCACAGCACGCCGGGAAGTAACACTCCGGCCGGTAACCGGGCGCGGCTGGCGAAGGAGTGACCAGGGTTTGTTCGCGGCTCCGGTTTCCGGCTACGGAATCCATCAATACGCTATATTCTGAGACGAAAGCGCCGTCCCACCCCGATTTTGCGGCGCAGGAGCAGGGGAGAAATTTTGCCATCTCGATCGGTTTTGCAGGGCGCTGGGCGCGGCCTGCTTTCCACACGCAATCTGGTTTTCGCGGGACTGATTCTCACGCTTTGCGCGGGCTGCCAGCGCGCGCACAACGCCGACACCGTGGCCACGGTGAACGGCAAGCCGATTCTGCGGCCGGAAGTGGAGCGGGTCTACCAGAACAACCTGGGCGAGTCGCACCAGACGCCGTCGCCGGTGCAGTCGGATATCATGCGGCTGAATATTCTGCGCCAGCTTATCGACGAAGAGATCGTGATGCAGCGCGCCGCGAAGCAGAACCTGACCGCGACCGACGAGGAAGTCGGCGACCGCCTCAACGAGCTGAAGGCGCCGTTTACGCAGGAGGAGTTCCAGAAGCGGCTCGACTCGCAGCACCTGACCCTCGATGATCTGAAGCGGGAGATTCGCCGCAACCGCACCGAAGAGAAGCTCTTCAACAAGGAAATCACCTCGCGCATCAACATTACCGACGCGGACATCACGGACTACTACAACGCGCATAAGCCGGAGTTCAATCTGCTGGAGCCGCAGTTTCACCTGGCCCAGATCGTCGTGACGTCGATCCCGATGCCGCCGCAGCAGGTCGGGAATCTGCAAAACAGCAAGGCGATGAACGACAACGATGCCAAGCGGAAGATCCAGGTTCTGCACAACAAGCTGGAGAGCGGCGACGACTTCGCCACGCTGGCCATGAACTTCTCCGAGCAGCCGAATACTTCGGGCAATGGCGGTGACATGGGATTCATCCCCGAATCGCAGCTGAAGAGCGATCCGCAGGTCTACGCGGCGGTTTCGAAGCTGCAGCCTGGCCAGGTTTCGGACATCATTCCCGAATTCGGCGCGCCGGGATCGAAGCAGCCCATCGGCTACGCCATCTATAAGCTGATCGACCGCGAAGCCGCGGGGCAGCGGGAACTGAACGATCCGCGCGTGCAGCAGGCTATCCGGCAGCAGTTGCGCGACAGCCGCGAGCAACTGCTGAAAAATGCGTATCTGGAAATGCTCCGCGACCAGGCGCGCGTGGTGAACTACTACGCCGAAGAAGTTTACAAGAACGGGGCGAAGTGATGAGGGCAGGGACCAGGCAGTAGGCAATAGGCAACAGGGAATACTCTCAGCGGCTGAGCTGGCGAATGACGACTCTGAGCATCAGGCCTCGCGTGACGCAGAACCAGAAACCTTCAGGCTGGCTGGGCAGGCTGGTGCTGCGCAACATGAACGCCCGGCATTCCGGCGTGACCGACTGGGGGCTGTCGCATGTTCGCGTCGAGAAAGACTTCACCATTCTGGACGCGGGCTGCGGCGGCGGCCGCACGGTCGGCAAGCTGGCGGCAATGGCCAGCGATGGCAAGGTGTACGGCGTCGACTATTCGGCGGCCAGTGTGGCCGTTGCCACGAAGACGAACCAGGAGTCGATCCGGAACGGACGCGTGGAGATCCGCGAGGGAAATGTAGTGGCGCTCCCCTTCCAGGACGACACCTTCGATCTGGTCACCGCGGTCGAGACGCACTTCTGGTGGCCGGATTTGCCGGCCGGCTTCCGGGAGGTCTTCCGGGTTCTGCGGCCGGGCGGAAGGGTTGCGGTGATCGCCGAGATTTACAAAGGCGCACAGAGCAAGATGACAACTATGGTCGAGAAGTACGCGCCAAAGACCGGCATTCAGGTGCTGACCGCCGACGAGCATGCGCAGTTGCTGAGCGATGCGGGCTTCATCGACGTGCAGGTCGCCACAGAGCCGCACAAGGGGTGGATCTTTGCCGGCGGGAGAAAGAGACTCTAAGAGCACAGGGCTCAGGGCACCGGATTCAGGACTCAGGAAACAGAAAACTCACTGCACCACCGGCAGCACGATGTGCGACGGCAGCTTCGGCGAGCAGTAGACGCGCTGCGTCGCCGGGACGTAATCCGCCGCGGTGGCCTGATTAATATTGGGCACGAATTTCTGCGGGTTCCGGTCGATGACCGGGAACCACGTGGACTGCACCTGCACCATGATGCGGTGCCCTTTCAGGAAGACGTGGTCGTGGTCGCGCAGCGGAATCTGCCACTCTGTCGGCTGGTTCGCCACCAGCGGCTGCGGGTTCTCATCGCTCTTAAGATAGCGGCCGCGCCGCACCTCCATCGCGATCGGCAGCTCATACCCGTTCATCGACTGGGCATACGACGCGTTCTTCTCGTCGATGGCCGTCTGCTGGCCGGACTGCGGGAAGACGTCGATGAGCTTCACGATGAAGTCGGAGTCGGTTCCCGAGGTCGAGGCGAACAGGTCGGCGCTGAGTGGGCCGGTAACGGCGAGGTCGTGATCGAGCGGCGCGCTGACGAAGGTCAGCACGTCGGGCCGGTGATCGACAAAGCGCTGGTCGGCCATCTCCCAGGTGCGCCACTCCGGCCGCGGATACGTGGGCGAGATGGGCCGCTCGCGGTACGGCACCGGGTCGGCCGGATCGGAAACATACTGACGATAATCGGCGCCTGAGGTTGCATCCGACGAAAAGGAGAGCGTGCCGTCAGCGTGCAGGTACAGGTTCCTTGGCTTGGCGTTCTCCGGCGGCCAGGCGGTGTAGGCGTGCCACGTGTCTGAGCCGGTCTGGAACGTGGTCACTTTCCAGGACGGCTTTTCTCCCTGGCCGTGCAGGTAGTAGCGGAAGAATGGCGCCTCGATGTTCGTGCGAAACTCGAGCGCTGTCTTGTGCCCATTGAAAGGCAGCAGGCCGATATTCGAGGCTTCGGGCGTCTGCCATTCGCCGTGGAACCACGGGCCGGCGACCATGAAGTCGGCGTGGTTCGGATCGCTCTCCGCGGCATGGCGGAAAATCTGCCACGGTCCCCATGGATCCTCCTGGTCCCAGAACCCCGCGACGTTTAGGTTCGGCACGGTGGAGCTGTGCAGCTGGCGTACCCACGCCTCCTTCTTCCAGAAATCGTCGTAGTTGGGGTGCTCCATCGTTTCGTTCCAGAAGGGGATGCGGCCGTGCAGGTATTTCGCGTTCGCCTGGGAGAGCGGTCCGAGGTTCAGATACCAGTCGTAGGTGTCGTAGGTGTCGAAATCGAAATGGGTGTTCTCCGTCTTGCTCGCCTGCTCCATTACGGAGTACTCGAAGGCGTAGCTCTCCCGCAGCGCGCCGTAGCGATGCATGTCGTCGTTCATCCACTGGTCGACGGGCGAGGCCTGCTCGCTGATGGCTTTCAAGGCGGGATGCGGATGCAGCAGGGCGAGCGCCGCCGTCAGCCCGTTGTAGGAGACGCCGTACATTCCCACCTTGCCGTTGTTGTTGGGGACATTCTTCACCAGCCAGTCGATGGTGTCGTACGCGTCGTTGGTCTCGTTGCTCTGGTGGGGATCGTTCGGGTCGTAGCGCGAGGTCAGCTCGAAGGTGCCCTCGGACTTAAATCGCCCGCGCAAATTCTGCTCGACAAAGATGTAGCCGTCGGCGGCCAGTTCCCGCCAGCTATCGGGCACCCAGTCTGCTCCCAGCTTCGCGGCTGCCTGGTCGAAGTCCTCCTGGGTGGGAACGCCGTAGGGGGTGCGGGTGAGCAGGATGGGCAGAGGCTGCGTCTGATCGCGCCGCGTGATGATGACGGTTTGCAGGCGGACGCCGTCGCGCATGGGCACCATGACTTCCTGCACGCGGTAATTGCTCTTTTGCGTCTGGGCGGCGGAGGCTGCGGCGAGCAGCAGCACCACCGCGAAGGCCCCGGTCAGACGAGGCCGGAGAAAACGCACAAGTTGCGGCAAATACATGAGTTTCCCTTCCATGAGAACGGGGAATGATGCGATTGCGGGATTGTACCGCAGCTGTTGATCCGGAAAGGGTGGGCTCTCAATTCATGGCTCGATGACGGGCGGTGAATGTTGATATTCGCGAGATTGCTTGACCGATCAATTTGATTTTCTTAATTTAATTATTGACTTTTGTAATGTACTAGAGCATTGTTGTTCCTGCTAGGTGAGTTTCGATGGCCGACGAGAAAAAACCCGCAGCCGACTGGCAGGAACTGACGAAGCTGACGCAGGGGCAGCCGATCGTCGTGGAGCGGGTGCGCCTGGTGGCACGCGACATCGCCATCGAAGGCGCCTTCGAGTTGCCGCAACTGGCTCGGCTCTCGGCCGAGGATCAGGTCTTCGTGGTGGCGTTCCTGCGCAGCCACGGCTCGATCAAGGAAATGGAGCAGGTCTTCGGGGTCAGCTATCCCACGATCAAGGCGCGGCTGAACCGGATCTCCGGCAGCCTGGAGTTTGTGGAGACCAACCCCGCGCCCCCGGCTCCAGGGAAGGCCGAAGAGCGGGCCGCGGTGCTCGAACGGCTGAAGCGGGGCGAGATCACGGCGGCCGACGCGATTCGCGAACTGGAGGCGCTGCCATGATTCCGACGCTGGCGCTGGTGCATGTCGAGGAGCCGAGCGGGCGCGGGATTCATCTGTGGCTGCCGCTCTTCCTGCTGTGGATCGTGCTGCTGATCCTGTCGCCGCTGATTTTGCTGCTGGTGCTGGTGTACTGCCTTGCAGGGCGGGTCAGCTCGTGGCGCGCGATGGTGGCGCTGGGCTCGCTGGTTTGGAATCTGGGCGGGACTGATGTGCGCGTGACGGCAGAGGGCCGGCGCGTGATGGTGCGGATTCTGTAGGAGGAGCGTATGCAAGGCGATCAGCGGATGGTTCTGCAACTGATTGCACTGGGGCGGCTGAGTCCCGCCGAAGCGGAGCGGCTGCTGCTGGCGTCGAGCGCCGGACGCGAGACGGCGTGGATGGTCGGCGGATGCGTGCTGCTGGCGGTGATTGGTTTACTTCAGGCGCACGCGGGTGCGCTGCTGCAAATTGGCCATGCGGTGTCGCTGGCGAGTCAGGTTTTGGGGAGGGTGTTATGAACGAGGAGCGTCGACCCATATTGGAAATGCTGGCGGCGGGAAAGATCACGGCCGATGAGGCGGAGCGGCTGCTGGCGGCGGTAGAGCCGCGTGCAACGGCGAGCGGCGGTGCGGCGAACGGGTCTTCCGGAGCGACGAAGCCGCGGCCGAAGTACCTGCGCGTAGTGGTCGAGGCCGATGAAACGATGACTGGCCTGAAGGGCGGCCCGACGGTCGTCAACGTCCGCGTGCCCATGCAGCTGTTGCGCGCCGGAGTGCGGCTGGCGGGATTGATCCCCGTACAGGCACATGGGCAGCTCGATGAGGCCTTCAGCAAGCATGGCGTGCCCATCACGCTCTCGCAGATCAAGCCGGAGAACCTGGAGGAGCTGATCGATCACCTCGACGACCTCACCGTGGATGTGGACGGCAAAGACGGCAACGCCACCAAGGTGAAGGTTTACTGCGAATAGCGCGCATCGTCGCAACCGCCACTGCCGATTTCCTGGCATCATGGATGTCGAGGATTGTGGCGATGAAAAGATGGGCGTGCGCGCTGATCGTGACGGTGGTGGCGGGTGCAGTCTGCGGGGTGGGGCCACAGGCGCGGGGCCAGGGCGTGATCCCGCCCGCGCCGCAGCCGCCCCAGGCCACGCCGGTGCAGATCACGGTGGATCTCTCGCGGACGCTGGGTCTGTTCGGACCGAAGTACAACTGGTTCGGCTACGACGAAGCCAACTACACAACCACGCCGCTGGGAAAAGAACTACTCGGTGAGCTGCGCGACCTGAGCCCCGCGCCGGTGCACATCCGCGTGCATCATCTGCTGACCTCGGGCAATGGCCAGCCGGAGCTGAAATTCAGCTCGACCAACGTCTATCACGAGGACGCGCAGGGCCGGCCGGTTTACGATTTCACGATTCTCGACGGCATCTTCGATACGTGGAAGGCGGCAGGTGTGGTGCCGCTGGTCGAGCTCGGATTCATGCCGAAGGATCTCGCCGCCGACTTGCCCAATCGCCACGTTCCCTACGAGGTGCACTTTCCGAAGAGCACCGTCAGCGGCGCGTCGAACAATCCGCCGAAGGATTACGGCAAGTGGCGCGATCTGGTGCGCGCAGTCACAGCGCATCTGGTCGAGCGCTACGGACGCGCGGCTGTCGAGCAGTGGAATTTCGAGGTCTGGAACGAGCCGGACATCGACTACTGGCACGGCTCGCGCGAGGACTACTTCAAGCTCTACGACTACACCGTAGCCGGCGTGCGCGCGGCCTTGCCCACGGCTCACGTTGGAGGGCCGGCAACGACGGGACCATCCGGCCCGAAGGCGTGGGAATTTCTGCAGGCCTTCCTCAATCACGTGGCGAAGGGCAAGAGCGCCGCGACTGGTGGCAAGGTGCCGCTGGACTTCATCTCGTTCCATGCGAAGGGGCACCCGACCATCGCTGGGGGCCAGGTGACGATGGGACTGAATCACGAGCTGTCCGATGCGGACGCGGGCTTCGCGCTGATTGCGCAGTATCCGCAGTTCCGGCGGCTGCCGGTGATCCTGAGCGAGGCCGATCCGGAAGGCTGCGCGGCGTGCTCGTCGCGCATGAATCCGGCGAACAATTACCGCAACGGGACGCTGTATCCGGCGTACACGGCGGCGGCCTACAAGGGGCTGCTCGATCTGGCGCAGCAGCATGGCATAGACCTGCAAGCAATGCTGAGCTGGTCGTTTGAATTCGAGGGCCGCGACTACTTCGAGGGCTTTCGTTCGCTCGCGACCAACGGGATCGACAAGCCGGTTCTGAATTACTTCCGCATGCTGGGGCTGATGGGCGGCAATCGCGTCGCGGTGACCAGCACCGGCGCCGTGCCGCTCGAGACGCAGGTGCGCACCGGCGTGCGCGAGGCAGCCGATGTCGACGGGCTCGCGAGTGCGCAGAGCCGCAGCGCAGCGGTGCTGGTCTGGAATTACCACGATGCCGACGAGCCCGCGCCCGAAACTCCGGTGCAGATAGCCGTCAGGGGGATTCCCGCCGGCGTGCATCGCGTTCTGGTCGAGCACTTCCGCATCGACGCGACGCACAGCAACGCCTACACCGCGTGGCAGCAGATGGGCTCGCCGCAACAGCCCACCGCCGAACAATACGCGCAACTGCGCGCTGCAGGCGGACTGCAACTCCTCACTTCGCCGGAATGGCTGGACGTGCACGGCGGCGCAGTGCGCGTCTCAACGGCGATGCCGCGCGAATCGGTCTCGCTGCTGCGGCTGCGGTGGTGATTCCAGCCAGACAGCACTCGGCTGGCGGACTACTGCGGGAAGAGAATCGTGATCGTTCCCGCTGTGCCGTTGCTGACGATGATCGCGTTTCGCCCCTTGCCGGTGAGGTCGGCGAGAGCGACTCCTCGTTCGGGCGCAACCTGCGTCTGCTTTCCCATGGGAACCGTTAGCGTGATCGTGCGATAGCTCCGGTCTGCCCCCGCAGTGAAAAGAAGGACGGCATCGCTGCCCATGCAGGTGACGACGAAATCCCGGAGTGCGCTTCCGGTTACGTCTCCGATGGCGACCCGTCGCGGGCTTTTGCAGCCGGGGAGGGGAAGCGGCGAGCCGCCCATGGCATGAAAGCCGCCGCGGCCGTCGCCCAGGAGAACCGTCGCGGCGATGTCGCGCGCATCGTGGACCTGCGGTCCGTAAGGAACTACGACCAGGTCGGGAATGCCATCGCGATTCAGATCGCCGACGGCAATGCTCCAGGGCACTGCGCCGGCAGGGAATGGAGAGCCTGGAGCAGCTTGAAAACCGCAATGGCCATCTCCCAGCAGGACAGAAACCTTGTCTGAATCCCAGTGGCCGATCGCCGTATCGGGCATCACGACATCAGGCAGGCCATCTCCATTGAAGTCCGCGGAGCGCAGCGGCATGTCGGAGCCTGGCCCCGCGGCGAACATCGGACCATTGCTCAGATTGCCGTGGCCGTCGCCGATGAGCAGCTCGACTTGCTTGCTCCCCCAGCTATCGATCACCGCATCGAGCGGTTGGGTGCCGCCGCAAAAATGACCAACAGCCACTCCGTGTGGATGCGGCGACGCTTTGGTTGGGAACGGCGAGTGCGGAGCGGGTCG
>DASYYN010000052.1:0-4300 GCA_035933815.1 Acidobacteriaceae bacterium | reverse complement strand
CTGAGCTGCTCCAGCTGGGTATCGATCTCGTGCATTCCATAGCTGGCCTCGGCGGCAGCCTGTTCAAACGCGCTGAATCTCATGCTCTCTCCTGGTCTCCCGCAGCGTCAGCAACGTGGAAAAGTGTAGCAGCCGGGCGCGCAACTGCAATGCCGCAAAGGACTTGTATGCTGCCGCAACAGGGTCAAGGGTAATAACTCCAAAGGATCATGCCCAGTGAGCGGGTGGGAGGTCTCCGCCGACACCGGGCGGAGAAGGGCGGGGCCACCCCGGTCATGGGGGAGAGCAGAGGAGGTTGGAGGGGCCCACCCTCTCCGCAACACCGGGCAGACAAGAGGCGGGGCACCCGGGAATCGGGAGCGGGGAACGGGCTGCTGTCCTAACGCCGCGGGGGGAAGATGCCTGACGTCCGCAATCCGATCCCGGAAACATTGCGGCGGGAGAACCATCCTGGGGGTGTCGGTTCGCCGCCCGCCAGGACGGGCTCTGCCGGCTGGGTCTCCGGCAGCGGCAACTCGGGGGGCGCCGCAGCCTCAGCGGCCGGGGTCTCGGCCGGTTCCTGAACGGCCGGCTGGACGAAAGCCGTCTCGGCGCCCGCCATGGCGCCTTCGGTTGCCAGCGCCTGCAGCTGGCGCGCCAGCGTCTCCAGCTGATTCTTTCTGCTCTTCAGCTGCTCCATCTGCGCGCTGATCTGCTGCATCTGTTCGTCGATCTCTTTCACGCCCAGGCTGGCCTCAGTGGCCGCCACTTCGAACACGCCGTATCTCACGTCCCAAACCTCCAGCGATGGAAGTGAGTGTAGCAACCAGAACTGTGGAGTGGATGCTCCGCAGGAATCATTTTGTAATTTTGGTGAAGCCGAAGCGTTAACTGCAGGAACAGGCAACAGGCAGTAGGCAATAGGCAATAGCGAGTTGGTAGCGGATAGCGTGTAAGCCGGTAGCCTTGTAGCGGTGGCCTGCTAACAGCAGACTGCCCGCTGCTGACTACTGACTGCTGGCTGCTGGCTGCTGACTACTGACTGCTGAGTCCAACAGAAAGGGCCCAGCCTTGTTGTGGCTGAGCCCTTCCTGCGCCGCTCCCCCGATCGGCGAACTTTTATGCAACCCAGACGGCTTGATTCAGCTGTCCGATCCGTGCTGCCGCGGATTCATGTTTGCCCAGCGCGAAATCGTGCGCAGCTTCCACCCAGGCGCCCCAGTTAAAGACGCCCCCGAATCGTGGAATCGCTTGGCCCTTTGACTCCCGAGTCGCTGCTCGAGCGGCCTGTCCATTCGTCGCGCAGCGAGCGCGCCGAGGCGGCGGCCATCTCTGCTTCCACATCAGGAGAAGACGCAACCACCGGTCTGGGCGCCGGCATCTCGGCCGGAGCTACGGTGGAGTTGCTCGACGAACGTGCCGCGGGCGCGAACTGAGCGATGGAGTCCGTGGCGGGCTGCGTCGCAGGCTGAAGCAGCGCCAGCTGCTGCGACAGGTTATCCAGCAGGTCACGTTTGCCCTTCAGCTGGTCCATCTGCGCCATGAGCTGTTCGATCTGGGTCTCGATCTCTTTCATGCCCGAGGTCGCTTCGGCAGCGGCCTGTTCAAATGCGCTGTATCTCATTGGTCCTCTCTCGTACTTGTGCTGACGAATTGAGTGTGTCACGGCAGGCGGCAATGCTGAATCCCGCAAAGGCGACAAACCGAAAGCAGGTGGTGGGACCGGCACTGCCGCAAACGATACAGCCTCTGACGCTTCCGGCGAAGCCGCTCTGCCCCTTTGGTAAAGCACATCGGTTTCCTGAGCGGCGGGACGTGGGCGGCCGCGGGCTGGCCCAGCAAAGAAAAGGCCCAGCCTGGCGGCTGAGCCTTTCCTGTTTACGGCGGGTCCCGGTTCCGCCGGTTGATTAAGCTACCTGCACCTCATGCATCTGCTCCAACCGGGCTGAAGCCTGTTCAAGCCTGCCTGCGGCGAGGTCGTCCGCCGCAGCTACCCAATCGCTCCAGTTGCTAAAGACGACCCCGGAGTCCGGCATCGCTCGACGCCGCACGCATGCCGGAGTCGCTGTTGCGCGAGAACCATCCGTCGCGCAGCGGGCGCGGCGGGGAGTACACGCCTGCGGCCGCCATCTCCGATTCGCCTTCCGGCGCGCTGAAGCTCGATGGAGCCGGAGCCGGTTCGGGCGCCAGAGCGTCGGACTTCGCCTGCGGAATCATGTCCGCCATGATCTCGCCATTTTCCGGCCGCAGAGTGAGTAACTGGCGCGACAGGGTCTCCAGCAGATCCCGCTTGCCTTTGAGCTGCTCGAGTTGATTCTTCAGCTGCTCCATCTGCGACTCCATCTCTCTCACACCAAGGGTCGCCTCGGCGGCGGCCTGCTCAAACGCGCTGTATCTCATTTCTTGTCCTCTCCAAGACAACCAGCAGAATGGGAGAAGTCTAGCAACGGCATAAGGTTCGGAGAATCCCGCGAACGGTGTAACGTTACGTGACACTTCCGGAGAGTGCACGAGGGTTACTCGTATCGGCAAAGAAAGAAGTTACTGTCGTTGGATAGTGGACTGGACGGCGGACAGAAGGGAGCGCGCTCAGCACCCGTGCGCGCGCCGGTGATCCGCCAGATTTTCGCGTGAAGCGGTGATCGCGGCCTTTGCGGTCTGGCACTCCTGCCGGACGCCGACAAACGCCAGATGGTCGTGTCCGACGAGCTGCATGAGGCGTCCGGTGAGATTGGCCAGACGGGTGGTGAGCCACCAGCTACGCTCCTCAAGGTCTCTGCGGGTAGAGCAATACGTCGCGGTAAAGTCCATTGCTGGTCTCCTGATCAGGGTCAAGAGAAGCCAGCCGGTGTCCGGTCAACGGCTCTTGAAGGTGATAGAGAGTAGGATGCGCCCGCCTGGGCCGATTCGCAAGCCGCTGGGGTTGGTTTGCGCCCCATCAACAAATGAGCGCGACCGGCGGAGCAAAAAAACCGGACGCTCCCCCCGTTAGGGAGCCGTCCGGCAATGGAGGTTGGAGCACCACCGTCGCACTTCATGACGCGACGCGAAGGGGTGCGTTGTTTTGTCTAAAGTAACCGAGTCCAGCGCACGATTTTGTCATCTTCTTGTCACGGTGTGACGAACCGCCCTGAAAGAGTGACGAATGGCCTCCGCGGCGATCAGTGCCTGGAATCGGCGTGTTCTGAACGGCTTGCCAGAGTCCCCCGCGAAAATTTGACCTGGAAATTTTCAGTTGGCATCAAAATGGGGCAATGCCTGTCCGCGCTCGTAAGCCCGACTCCAATGGACCCGAAAACGAATCCGGATCCGAGGCTGCTTCGGACGGCGCGACGCTCTCGATCGAGGGCCACTCGGTCACCGTCACTCATCCAGAAAAGCTGTACTTCTCGCGCGAGGCGCGGCTGACCAAACTTGACCTGGTGCGCTACTACCTGGCCGTCGCGCCGGGCGCGCTCCAGGGTATCCGCGACCGGCCGCTCGTGCTGAAGCGCTTCGTCAACGGCGCCGACGCTCCGGCTTTTTATCAGAAGCGCGCTCCAACCCAGCACCCCGACTATCTCCGCACGGTGACGCTCAGCTTCCCTTCCGGCCGCACGGCCGAGGAACTGGTCGTCGACAACGCGGCGGGTCTTGCCTGGGTGGTGAACCTGGGCTGCATCGAGCTGCACCCGCACGCCGTGCGCGCCACCGACCTCGACCATCCCGACGAGTTGCGGGTCGACCTCGATCCTGGTCCGGGCGTCGGCTGGGGCGATGTTCTGCGGGTGGCGCAGGAGGTTCGCGCGTTTCTCGAGGAGAACGGCCTGCGCGGCTGGCCGAAGACCAGCGGCTCTCGCGGGCTACATATTAATGTCCCCATTGCGCCGCGCTGGGGCTTTGACCAGGTGCGCCGGGCCGCGCTCGCGCTGAGCCGGGCGGTCGGGCGCCGCGTGCCGACGCTCGCCACCAGCGCGTGGTGGAAGGAGGAGCGCCACGGTGTCTTCCTCGACTACAACCAGAACGCGAAGGACCGGACGACCGCCTCGGCGTACTCAGTGCGGCCGCTGCCGGACGCTCGCGTCTCCGCGCCGCTGACGTGGGACGAAGTGACGGCCTGCGATCCGGCCGACTTCACAGTGTTCACGATGCCGGAGCGCTTTGCGAAGGTCGGCGACCCGCATGCCGCGATGGACGAGCACGTGGGCTCGCTCGATACGCTGCTGGAATTGTCGGCTCGCGACGAAGCCGCGGGATTGGGCGACGCTCCCTGGCCGCCGCACTTCAGGAAGCAGGCGGGAGAAGCGCCTCGGGTTGCGCCGTCGAAGGCAAGGAAAGCGGC
>DASYYN010000050.1:0-2683 GCA_035933815.1 Acidobacteriaceae bacterium | reverse complement strand
AGTCCGCCGATTCTCTCGCCGTACCGCTCCACCAGCGCCTTGCGGTGGTGCGAACTCAGATTATCCATCACCAGATGGATGGTGTCGGCCTCCGGATAACTTGCCACGATCTCCACCAGGTAATCGGCGAACTCCGGCGAGCAACGGTTGGGCGTGACTTTGGTGAAGTGCCGTCCCGCTTTGGGTTCCACGCCGCAGAAGGCGTTGGCCGTGCCGCGGCGCTCGTACTCGCAGTCCCGTCGTGCGATCCGGCGTGGACGCATGGGGCGCGGCGCACGAACGTCGGCGTGGAGCACTACCGGCTTTTCATCCATACAAACCACAGGATCCCTCTTCGAGAGCGGCTTTTCATACAGCGCCAGCACGTCTTCCATGCGGCGAATGTACTCTTCATTTAACTCCGCGATGCACCAGCTTTTTTTCCCGCCACGGCTTCAGATCGTGGCTCTGGAGCAGGATGCGGATCGTTTCCCGTCCCACCGTCGACGCCAGCTTCCGCTTTACCGCCTCCTCGGTAATAAGCCGCACGCTCCACCTCGCCTGACCGGCGGGCGGTGGCCCGCATACCATGGCAATGATGCGCTGGCTCTGGTTCACATCCAGCGCCCGTGCTTTACCCGGCCGTGGCTTCTCATGCAGCGCTGAATCCAGTCCTTCCTGCTGGTAGCGACGGGCGATCGTCCGCACCGTCTTACGAACTACGCCCAGGTTGCGGGCGATCTGCGTGATCTTCTGCCCCTGATCGAGATGGCTCAAGATCGAAGCCCTCCGCAGCACCCGTGCCGACTCCCTCCCTTTACGCAACATTTCCCCAACCCGCTGCCTATCCTTCCGGCTCAATCGAACCTGCACCCGCTGCTCGTTCTTCATGCCTCCAGATTGCGGCCATCTTCATCATCTGCAAAGTACCTCGTATGGTACTTCTTCACGCGGTCGTAGATCTAGTTCCGCTCAGGTGGTCGCGCGGAGAATTAGGCGTGATCTCGTCTCCGCGTTGGCGCTCCCGGGCCCGCGATCCACAATCTGAGGCTGACTCCAGCTGATTACAACCAAATGGTGGCCATTCTGGCCAATTTATGGTTGTAGTGACAATCTTTGACATGCTGCTTCCGGCGCCTCCATGAAGGCCGACATACGGGCGAAGATCTCGTCGGCGCTGGCTTCGTCGCCGGGCCTTGCGGACTCCCGGCCGCGCAGCACGCCGTCCATTTCGGCGACGATGTTGGCGGCGTCGGCAGCCGTGGTTACGCGCAGCAGATCGTGCTTCTTGAGTTCCTGCGCGGAGTAGCTACAAAGCCGCTCCTTGACCTGCTCGGCAAAGTGATTGAGGTCCGTGTCGCCATTGACGTTGAGCCGCGGCAGGATCTCGACCAAATCGAGAACGTTGGTGACCAACGAACCATGGAAGCGGGATTCCGGCTCGTTGAGCCGGTCGACCATGTGGGCGACAACCTCGCGCAGCCGCCGCCACAGGTCCTCGGTCCCACGCATGAGCGACTGGCGGACGCTGGTGTCGATTTCGCGCGCTACTCTGGCCTGCTCTTCGGCCGACATCTCAACTCGGAAGTCCGCCCCTGACGGGATGGGCAGAACCTCCAGCTTCACCCCGAACTTGGCCCGCAGCTTTTCCTGGGACGGATAGTCCTCCTCGCGAAAGAGCCCGTTCAGTTCCGGACGCACCTGCTCGATGTACTGCGGGTAGACACGCAGGAATGACTCCACGCCCGCATCGAAGCTCGCCTCGAACTCGCGCATCCTCGCCATCAGCTCGAAGTAGAAGTTCGCCGGCAAGAGGCGAAATCCCTCATCGGACCAGGGAAGAGTGACCTTGTAGAAATACTGCCGGATCTGGCCGGCAATCGTCCGCAACTCCTCCAGTTTCTCTGCCCCGTGCAGCAGTTGCTTGTTGTAGCGGCCGGCCCCCTGGTGGGCTCCGTGCTGATCGGCTACTTCCCGGCTGACTTTGCGATCGTGTTTGACGGCCGTCCAGACGCTGATATGAACGGCGGCGAGCATCGCTTTCTCCGTTATCATTGAATGGCCTCGCGATAATCCACTCCAAAGCGCACAAATTCAGGAGTGTGTGTAATTGCCGCGTCGCGCGCCGCCGCATCGCGCATGGCCATGACGCGCATCTCCGTGGGCATGCGTTCGAGATAGGTGATTCCTCTCCCCACCGAGCTATCGCTCAGCACGCGTCCAAGCGCGGTAGCAATCGCGATCTGGGCCGAAGGCTCCGACGGGACTTTGGCAGCGGAAGGATTGAGCAAGATCTCGTCGATCGAGGGCAGTTCGCGGAACAGGCGCAGAAAGGCAACCAGTTCCGAGGCCGCGGCCTGGCCCACCGTGCCGTCGAGGAGCTGCGCTTCGAACTCGCTGGTTCCCGATAGGAGCCGAGCATGGGTGCGCCCGGCTACTCCCGACAGGACGCGCGAGGCCATCTCCCAGGAACGCGGAGTGGGCCAGGCGTGGGCGTCGGAAGTCACATCTGCTTCGTGGAGCAACTCTGGCTTGAAGCGCAGAAAGGCAATAATCTCGGGTCGGATGCAGGCCTTCAGGGCCCACTTGCACCAGTCGTCGAGATCGGGTTCGAGATCGAGGTGCACGAACCGGTTCCGCAAGGGCCGCGGCATGGCGAAGTGGACCCCGCGCTCCGACGCCGGGTTTCCGGCGGCGATGACGA
>DASYYN010000027.1:0-9995 GCA_035933815.1 Acidobacteriaceae bacterium | reverse complement strand
TCCTCGGGATTGACCCGGCACACGCCCCGAAAGAGCTTCGGGTGGCGCCGCAGCACGTCCAGCAGATAGCGGTTGTCCCACTTGTAGTGGATCACCTGAATGATCACAGTGCGATCCACGCCGTTCGCACGCATCAGCCCGATCAGGCGCTCGACCGAGAAATCCCCCGGCGGCACCTTCGCGCCTTCCGCGAATGGGAACCGCGGGTCATGCGCCCAGACATGCACATGCGAATCGATGCAAAGTGACCCTGCCCTCTTACGCTCCGGCGCCAGCGGATGCTCGCCGCAGGCAGCCAGCGCCCCCACACCGATAGCGCCGCGCATCATCTCCCGTCGCGTCAGCAGCCGTCCATCGCCTGCGAGCCTCATGCAGGCCAGCTTAACTCCCGACGCGCGGGAACCTCGCCGTCCGGTTGTGAAACCCGGATGACTCGCGGAAGCGGAGGTGTCCGTTCACCAGCGAGATGGCAGGACAACCGCCAGAATCTTATGCAAGGATTTCCCACAGGTCGGCAGCGGCTCCGTGTCGGACACACCAGCGCCTTAGTGGTCCTGCGAAACCACCCCGAGGTTTTCGTTCTCCGCATCGGACGTGTGCCCGTGCGTAGCCCAGAGCAGGCACACTCCGAAGATCGCCAGCAAGGAAAGAATGATACCCAGCGCGCCCATAATGTACTCCGGCAATGATTCTGCGCCAGATCGGGCCACGCGCCAGATATCGGAAGTCATGTTGTTGGTTGGATCGAAGTCCGCAAGGCGGCAGCCCCGGCCAGGTGGGGCTGCCTACCCTATAAAGGTAGCGCGCTGGGGACGGGAGTCGCGGCATCAGCTCCTGTCCTGCAGTTCGCCGCGGATGCCAACGAACGGGGGCCGCCGGCTCGGTACGTCGTAAGCGGAGTGTATGCCGGAATGGCTCGTTCTGAGACAGCTTTCCGGTAATGGCAGACGCGGTTTGAGGTAATGCCGAATTCGGGTACCAGTGTGCCCCTCGGCCGAAGGCACTCATCCGCACGGCCGCTTCTTACTGGATCATGCCGCCATTCATCCGGCCCAGCTCTTCGCGCACGTAGGTCAGGCCGTGCATGCAGCGCTCAAACTCCTCGGAGAGACGGCTAAACAGTGGCGCTTCCTCCTTGTATTCGAACAGGTCGAACTGCGACACGATGTAGTAGCTTTCCTTCCCCGTGCGAACCATCTCAATGAAGCTCGATTCCCCGCTGTGCCGCCACAGTTGCGTCGACTCCGGGTACATCCCGGTGGCGAACAGTGCGTAGTCGCCGATATGCCGTCGCACCTCGCGCTCCTCGTCAAAGGAAGAAGCCACGCCGAAGACCGGATCCGAAGCGGTGATCATGTCTCGAATCGCGCGGACCGGCCGGCCCTCCGCGTCGCGGATGCGGTACAGGTTCTCAATGGCCGAAAACTCGGTCAGCAGATCGCCGACATAGCTGGTCAGCTCCGAGTCCTCAATGCCTGAATGGGTGAAGTAGCAGTCGGCTACCAGTTCGTGGAACAGCTTGCGCAAAGGGTGGCCCTGGGGAATCATACTTTCCTCCGCGTGGCTCTGGCGGCCGGGAGGAGAGGGCGCATCGTGGGGTTGCTTCTCCGTGTCCGGCTGAAGAAGCTCGCTGTGTATATTGATCCGGACTTTAACGTATTTGTTGCGCTACGCAAGCTACTTTTTTGGTACGTCCTGTCACGTTGGTGCCACGCGGCTTCCCAAACCGGTGCGTGGCTGGTCAGGCAAAAATAGTCCATAGTGGATATGGCAACCTGCCACTGGGCCGAGTCAAACTGCATCCCAGCATCCGGGTGGTGCGATCCGCATCCCCTCCGGGTGCAGATCAGGGAGGTTCCCTATGCGGAGTATCCCCGGACTCCTGGTTCAAACCTTTGCCCTCACAGCTATGGCAGCCGCTCCCTGTGTCTTCGCCCAGGGCGAGTCCCTTCCTCAGTCATCGCCGGCGCTCACGATGGCTTCCCTGCCGCCCGAAGAACGCGGCGACATCCTGATGGCGCGTGGCCGCTACCTCGAAGCGGTGGAAGCGTATCGTGATGCAACTCCAAACGCGACGCTTCTGAATAAGATGGGGGTCGCTTACCAGCATCTCTCAGCGATCGACCTGGCGAAGAAGGACTACCAAAAGGCGCTGCTCATTCGGCCGAACTATCCGGAGGCCATCAACAATCTGGGCGCGGCGTACTTCGCCAAGCGCGACTACAAGAAGGCTATCCACCTTTACCGCAAGGCGCTGGAGCTGATGCCAGATTCAGCTATCGTAGCGGCGAACCTGGGCACAGCCTATTTCGCACGTCGCGACTACCGCCATGGGCTGGAGGCTTACCAGATGGCCTTTCGCCTTGATCCCAATGTCTTTCGGATGGATAACGGCGCTGTCATCCCAGCACCGAGCGACCGGGTCGATCGCGCCCAGCAGGACTTCTGTGTGGCTGAGCTGTTTGCCGAGGTCGGCAACCAGCAGCAGGCCATCGAGTACCTGCGCAAAGCTCTCGATGAGGGCTTCAAGGATGTGAACAAAATTAACCAGGATAAGGTATTTGCTCAGCTGCGGCGCACGTCAGAATTCGCCCAGCTGATGGCCGAACAGAAGCCGCATTGATCTCTCCCTGAATAGGCTCAGTTGCTTCGACAGGCCGGGGTGGCGGCGCGCGGGATTTCCAGCCGCTCTCCGGCCGCTTTTTGTCTCTGTGCGCGACCCGTCCCCGTATGCCATGGCAAGACGCCATTTGAGGAATTCGGCAGGCTTCAGGCGACCTTATCTATCCTGCACATCATCTGCAGGACGCAGGGGCCGGAGGGATGTATGGGCCGCCGCCGAAGCGCGTATCGAATTGCCGGAGCCATTCTTCTGGTGCTGTGCTGCTCCGGTTCCTGGTCGCAGAACACCGCACAGGAGGTACCGTTCGAGACTGCGCTGGCCACCATGCCCCCGGAACGCCTGGGCGATCTGCTGATGACCCAGCATCGCTACGTCGAGGCGGCCTACGTCTACAACCGGGCGCCGGTGAGCGCTGTGCTCCTCAACAAGATCGGAGTCGCCTGGCACCATCTCTCCGCGCTGGGGGAAGCGCGCCACCACTACGAACAGGCCCTGGTGCTCGATCCGAACTATGCGGATGCAATGAACAACCTCGGCGCCGTCTACTTTGCGGAGCAGAACTACCGTAAGGCGATCCACTACTACCAACAGGCGCTGCGCGTTGCGCCGGACTCTGCTGTGTACTTCGTAAATCTGGGTACGGCGTACTTCGCTCAAAATAAGACGCGGCAGGGTGAACAGGCATACCGAAAAGCCCTTGCTCTCGATCCAGAGGTTTTCGATCTCAGCCGAGGGCAAATCGTCCCGGCCGCGGCGAATCCTCGCCAGCGTGCTCAGCTGGACTATTGCATTGCAGAATTGCTGGCTCAGTCGGGCCAGACGGATGACGCGCTGGAGTTCCTCAATAAGGCTGTTGCGGCTGGATTTGCCGACTGGCACCGTCTGATGGCCGATCCAGCTCTGGCCCAACTGCGCCGGACGCCCGGGTTCTCGGCGCTTCTTCCCCAGATCGCCGCGCGATAGGGTACCGCTGCAGGCATTGCAGTCCCGTCTGTGAGACATCTTGCTCCGCGGGTGAACGTCACCATACGACAGGCAGCCGGGCAACCGAGACCACCCGTGTCCGGTTTTCCTCACTCCTGCGTCCAATGAACTGAAATGGTTATTCCCATTTCATTCTCCGGGTGTTAGAGGTAGGTATGGAGTCGGTCCCCGCCACAGAATCAAAGGCCGGGCATTCCGGATCGCCGGGTTTGGAGCTGAAGCCCGGCTTGAGTCCTTCCGCGGGTCAGGACCATCCAATCGTTATCAGCGTCAGGGGTCTTCGCAAAGAGTACGCAACCGGCCGCGGCCGGCTGGTGCTCTTCGACGACCTCAACCTGGACATCGCGGAAGGCGAGATGCTGGCTATTGTGGGCCAGTCGGGAGCAGGAAAAAGCACACTTCTGCACATACTGGGCGCGCTTGATACCCCGTCGAAGGGTGACGTATACTGCGCCTCAACTCAACTGAGTTCTCTTAGCCCAAGGCAGGCCGCTACCTTCCGCAATCGGGAGGTCGGCTATGTGTGGCAATTTCACTATTTACTGCCGGAGTTTACCGCTCTGGAAAACGTGGCCATGCCCCTGATGGCCCGGGGGCTAGCGAAGGCGCAAGCCTTCAGAAGCGCGGAGCAGTGGTTGAACGAAGTGGAACTGGGCGACCGGACAACCCATCTCGCCGGCGAGCTTTCCGGAGGCGAGCAACAGCGTGTCGCGCTAGCGCGTGCTCTGGTGACGGAGCCGCGTGTGCTGCTGGCCGATGAGCCCACAGGGGATCTGGACAACCGCACCGCTGATCTGGTGTTTGACTTAATTGAGAGGCTTCATACAACGCACCACCTGACCTCCGTCATCGTTACCCACAACCCGGCGCTGGCAGGCCGGTGCGGCAGGATTTTACGGCTGGAAAAGGGACGTCTGGAAGGAGTTTCCCCGCTGTCGGAGTAAGCACGGGTGTTGGAAGCAGAATTGCAGGAACAGCTTTGGCGCCGATAGCAGGAAGTCTGACGCCGGACTGGAAAACACGGGAGGATGCAGACGAGCGCACCACTCTCAGGGGCCACTCAAATCTGCCCTTTGATTTCTGGCAGAGTGGCAGCACATACGAAGGGTCCCGACGGCCGCAGGCGTGACTGGCAGAACGACCGGAACGCAGGCAAAGGCGGAGGCTCTCAGAGGGAACATGTTCGAACGCTATACAGAAAAGGCCCGTCGCGTCATCTTCTTCGCACGGTACGAAGCCAGCCAGTTCGGTTCTCCATACATCGAGACCGAACACCTGCTGCTCGGACTACTGCGTGAAGATAAAGCCCTGACCAACCGCTTTCTTCGCTCGCATGCCTCGGTGGAATCTATCCGTAAGCAAATTGAGGGACATACCACCATTCGCGAGAAGGTTTCCACCTCCGTTGATCTGCCGCTCTCGAACGAATGCAAGCGGGTGCTGGCCTATGCCGCTGAAGAAGCGGAGCGGCTGTCCCACAAGCACATCGGGACCGAGCATCTGCTGCTCGGACTGCTGCGCGAAGAAAAGTGCTTCGCCTCGGAAATTTTGCACGAACGCGGCCTGAAGCTGCTGGCGGTCCGCGAAGAGCTGGCGCGGGCGACGCAGGAGAAAGCGCCGCAGCAACAGCGCAATCGCGAATCGAGCCTGCTGGCGGAATTCTCACGCGACCTGACGCAGGCCGCCATGGACGCGCAGCTGGATCCGCTGGTGGGACGCGATCAGGAACTGGAGCGTGTCGTCCAGATCCTCTGCCGCCGCACGAAGAACAATCCGGTGCTGATCGGCGAGCCGGGCGTTGGCAAAACAGCCATCGTCGAGGGCCTCGCGCAGCGCATTTCCGACGGCGACGTGCCCAGCTTCCTCGCCGACAAGCGAGTGCTGGCGCTGGACCTCTCGCTGATCGTCGCGGGCACGAAATACCGCGGCCAGTTTGAAGAGCGCCTGAAGACCATCATGAAAGAGCTGATGGAGAATCAGAACTCCATCATCTTCATCGACGAGCTGCACACGCTGGTAGGCGCTGGTTCGGCAGAAGGCTCGCTCGATGCGGCGAACATCCTCAAACCTGCTCTTTCTCGCGGCGAAATTCAGTGCATCGGCGCAACCACGCCGGCTGAGTATCGCAAGTCCATCGAGAAGGATCGCTCGCTGGAACGCCGCTTCCAGGCCGTGAAGGTTCCGCCGCCGAACGAAGACGACGCGATCAAAATCATCATGGGTATCAAGGACCGCTATGAGAAGTTCCACGCGGTCAGCTACACCGACGATGCGATCACGTTCGCTGTGGCGCACTCCAACCGCTACATCTCGGACCGCTTCCTGCCAGATAAGGCGATCGACCTGATCGACGAGGCGGGAGCTCGCGTGAAACTGCGCCAGACTTCCCTGCCCGAGGAGATCACTGAGGTTCAGAAGCGGATCAAGTTCATCGTGCACCGCATGGAGAACGCCATAGCGAACCACGAGTTCGAGAAGGCTCGCTTCTACTCCGATGAAGAGCGCAAGGAGCGCGATAATCTGCGCGCGCTGCGCGACAAGTATCACCTCGATGACTCGACGGCGGGCATCGTGGGCCGCGAGGACATCGAGGACGTCGTCAGCCGCTGGACGGGCGTGCCGATCACGTCGATCAAGGAAGAGGAGACGCAGAAGCTTCTCCGTGTCGAGGAAGAGCTGCACAAGCGCGTCATCAGCCAGGACAAGGCAATTTCTGCACTGTCGCGGGCAATCCGTCGCTCGCGCGCGGGGCTCAAGTCGCCCAACCGGCCGATCGGCTCGTTCCTGTTCCTCGGTCCGACGGGCGTCGGCAAGACGGAAATGGCGCGTACCCTGGCGCAGTTCCTCTTCGGCAGCGAGAAATCGCTGATCCGCTTCGATATGTCGGAGTTCATGGAAAAGCACTCGGTCTCGAAGCTGATCGGCTCGCCTCCGGGATATGTTGGCTATGAGGAAGGCGGTCAGCTGACCGAGCGCGTGAAGCGTTCGCCCTACTCAGTCGTCCTGCTGGACGAAATCGAGAAGGCGCACGCGGATGTCTTCAATATCCTGCTGCAGGTGTTTGAAGACGGCCAGCTTACGGACGGGCTCGGCAACACGGTCGACTTCAAGAACACGATCGTCATCATGACGTCGAATATCGGCGCCCGCCACCTGCAGCGCAAGCAGGGGCTCGGGTTCCAGAGCGATCGCGAAGATCTGGTGATGGAGAAGATCGAGGACCTCGTGAAGAACGAGGTGAAGCGCACCTTCAACCCCGAGTTCCTGAACCGTATCGACGAGATCATCCTCTTCCAGTCACTGACGGACGCGGATCTGATCCAGATTCTCGAGTTGCTGGTCCAGCAGCTGAACGCGAACCTGGCACAGAAGGCGATCACGATTTCCGTGACCGAGGATGCAAAGAAGTGGATCCTCGAGAAGACGCTGGTCGACCGCAGCTACGGAGCGCGTCCGCTGCGTCGCGCGCTGCAGCGCTTCGTGGAAGACCCGTTATCGGAGGCGCTGATCGCGGGCGGCATCAACGAACGGCCGGCGTTCCTTGAGGTCTACCTCGAAAACAATCAGCTCTTCTACCGTCCTGTGGCCAAAGAAGGGACGGAGAAGACAGACGGCATTCTGCTGGTCAGCTAAGCCAGCGAACGCTCAACAACAGAGGCCCTGTTCTTCGGAACAGGGCCTTTCGTTTTGGCTCCCCTACTGCTGCGGTTGCGGTTGCGTGCTGCCTGGCGGATTGCCGGCCGGTGGCGGTGTTGTCTGCGGCTGCGGTTGCGGAGTTGCCGAATGCGTCTGTGGCTGCGAGGTCGGCGGCGGAGTCGGCGGAGCGCTCTGCGGTTGCGGCTGACCCGTAGGGGGTGTTCCTGCCGGCGGAGGCGTTCCACCATTTGGGTTTGCCCCGGGATTAGACGGCTGGCCGGGGCGCTGCCCTGGCATGGTGGGACGGAATCCTCCCGGAGGCCCTTGCGGCAGGTCGGCCTGGCTGATCAGTTCCACATCGAAGATGAGTTCTGACTTCGGCGGAATCACGGGTGGCCGGCCGGTCTCGCCGTATGCCAGTTCGTACGGGATGAACAGGCGACGCTTGCCTCCGACGTGCATGCCCTCAAAGCCAGTGTCCCACCCCGGGATCACCTGGTGCAGTCCGTAAGGAAACGTGATGGGCTTGTGGTCGGGATGGTCGTAGGAGGAGTCGAACTTCGTGCCGTCGGTCAGGTAGCCGGTATAGGCGACGGTCAGCAGTTTTCGAGGCTGTACCAGCTCGCCGGTACCGACCTTCGTATCGAGGTACGTCAACGCGTACTCAAGCTTGGGGCAGCCGAGCGTCGCAGGTATCGCCGGAATTTTCGGAGAAAGAGCCGGCGGCGGGACCACGCAGTGAGAGACGTGGGCGACGGCGTGATGCGCAGGAGGCGCGGTGGCAGGCCGGTGCGACTGTGCGCTCTGCGCAGACAACGTCAGCGGGATCAGAAAGAGGCTCAGAAGAAAACAGCGAAGCGTCGATGAAGTCATGTCGTTCCTCAGTGTATTGCAGGGAGCCGTGGTTCGGGATGAAGGATGCCTGTCTGGAGGACGCAGAAGTCTGCCATGAGAGGCCGCGTAGAGTCCGGCGGCGACGTCACTGGTTAAAGAACACAGGCGAACCCGATAAGATCAAAGATTGGTCCTGATCATGTCGAACAGCACGCCCAGCTCTCCGCGCGTCCGTTTTGCGCCTTCTCCCACTGGCTATCTGCATGTAGGCGGAGCGCGCACTGCCCTTTTCAACTGGCTCTTTGCCCGCCACTTCGGCGGCACGTTCATTCTTCGCATCGAGGACACGGATTTCGAGCGCTCGTCCGAGGAGATGGTTCAGGGAATCCTTGACGGCATGAGTTGGCTGCGGCTGAAGTGGGACGAGGGCCCGTTCTACCAATCGCAGCGGCTGGCGCTCTACCGCGAAACAGCGGAGAAACTGGTGGCGACCGGCCACGCGTACTACTGCTTTTGCACGAAAGAAGAACTCGACGCGCGGCGTCAGGAGGCGGCCAAAGCCGGAGGCCCTGCGATGTACGACCGCCGCTGCCGGACGATCCCTGCGCAGGATGCAGCCACGCGCAAAGCTGCCGGCGAGCCGTGCGCTGTGCGCTTTCTGGTCCCCGACGGCGGCTCAACGAGCTTCGACGACGCGGTATTTGGAAAGGTAGAGTTCGCAAACGCGGAGATTGAGGATTTCGTGCTGCTGCGTTCCGATGGCGTGCCGACTTACCACCTGAGCGTCGTGGCCGACGACATCGACATGCGGCTAACGCACATCATCCGCGGCGCCGACCACATCTCGAACACGCCGAAACAGGTGCTGCAATACCGCGCGCTCGGCGCCGATCTGCCGGTCTTCGGGCATGTGCCGCTGATCCTCGGCCCCGACAAGACGCGCCTTTCCAAGCGGCACGGCGCAACCTCCGTCCTGGCCTACAAGGAGATGGGGATTCTCCCCGAAGCCTTCCGCAATTTTCTGGCGCTGCTCGGATGGTCGCCCGGTCCGGCACATAAAGAGCGAGAGATTTTTTCCTCGGAAGATTTGATCCAGCGGTTCACGCTGGAAGGAATTTCGAAGTCGAATGCCGTCTTCGACAACAATAAGCTGGCCTGGTTTAACACGGAGTACATCCGCGCCTGTGAATCGCAGAAGCTGCTGCCGCTCATCGAGGAGGAATGGCGAGCGGCAGAGTTCACCCCGAACCGCACGCCGCAGGAGATCCTAGCGGCAATCGATTTGCTGAAGCCCCGTGCACGGAGCCTCAGGGATTTTGCCGGGCTCTTTCGCGCATATTTCAGCGACAGCTTCGAATATGACCCGCCGGCGGTTGCGAAGTTCCTGGCCGACGATTCCCTGCCGCCGCTGCTGCGGGAGCTCGCATCACGGTACGCCACGGCGCCGGAGTTTAGCGAAGCTTCGGCTGAGGAGACGCTGCGCACATTCGCCGCGGAGAAGGGGCTGAAGGCCGGCGCGCTCATCAACGGTTCGCGCGTGGCTCTCACCGGGCAGGCAGTAGCTCCAAGCCTGTTTGCGGTCATGGCGTTGCTGGGTCGTGATCGCGTCGTGCAGCGTCTGACGGATGTGGCAAAACCGCCGAGTGACGGTTAAGGTCCTTGCAGCGCGAGACCCTGGCGCCTTGCTCCAGGTCGCTGGACCGGCCTGTACGGTCGATCACCACTCTTGCTACAATCCAGATACGGAATGAGTGACGATTCCGGGCTTGTTGCGCAGGCGACACGCAAAACGGCAGAGCGCAATGCTTGCCGCGTGGTCCAAAAAAGGCGAGGGGACGTAGTTCAGTTGGTTAGAATGCTGCCCTGTCACGGCAGAGGTCGCGGGTTCGAGCCCCGTCGTCCCCGCCAGCTTCCATAG
>DASYYN010000306.1:0-43438 GCA_035933815.1 Acidobacteriaceae bacterium | reverse complement strand
GGCTCCGCCCGTATTTCATGCGCTCGGGAACCGCCTTTACGTCGATGAGTTCTACGGTGCCACATTCATCCGTCTGACCCGCTTCGCCTCGGCGTTCTCGGCCTGGCTCGATCGCTGGATATGGGGCGGAGCCGTACGCCTCGTTTCGCTGATTGTGACCGGCGTCGGCTGGTTCGATTTCTCGCTGGACAAATATCTGGTTAACGGCGGATTCGACCTTGGCTGTCGCGAGCTGTCGTTCGGCGGACGCCTTTTCGCGCGCCTGCAAAACGGACGCGTGCAGAACTACCTGCGCGTCATCGCTCTGGCGCTCGTCGTCCTCGGCATCCTGCTCCTGTGGGGGCGCCGCGGATGATCACGATCCTGACGCTGTTCCCCATCTTCGGCGGGCTCGCGGTTCTCGCGCTGAGCCGCGCGCGCACGGCTGCCCGGGCGCTCGCGCTGGCCATCGCTGCGGCGACGCTGATCATGGCCATCCTGATCTGGCGCGTCTTCGATCCCGGCCACATCGGCATGCAGTTTCAGGAAGTCCACGAATGGGCGCCCTCGCTGGGCATCGCCTATCACGTCGGCGTCGACGGTCTGGGCGTGCTGATGATCACACTGGCGGCGATGGTCACGCTGATGTCGCTGGTGGCTTCCTGGTCCAACCAGAAGCTGACGCCGGTCTATTGTGCGCTGATCCTGTTTCTCGAAGCTGGCCTGTTTGGCACATTTACAGCGCTGAACTTCGTCCACTGGTTCATCTTTTGGGAGCTGAGTCTCATTCCCGCGTTCTTCCTGATCCGCCTCTATGGAGGCCCAGGACGCGCACGCGCCGCGACTCAGTTCTTCCTCTACACCATGGTCGGCAGCATCGCTCTGCTGCTGGCTTTCCTGGCGCTCTTCCTCGCGACCGGCCGCTTCGATTTCATCGAGCTCACACATCTGTCACAGGCGGGGCAGCTGACGCCTGCGCTCGCCAACCTGCACTGGCATGGCACGACAGCGCATATCGCCCAGCTTCTGTTCTGGGCCTCGTTCCTGGGATTCGCCGTGAAAACGCCCGTCGTTCCGTTCCACACCTGGCTGCCGGCGGCCTACGCCGAAGCGCCCAGCGAGGCGACGATGGTGCTGACCGGCGCGATGTCGAAGATGGGCATCTACGGATTCCTGCGCATCCTGCTCCCCATCTTTCCCGAGCAGATGCAGCAGGCGCGCACGCCGCTCCTCATCCTCGCCGTCGCGAGCATCGTGCTGCCCGCCTTTGCCGCATGGGTGCAAAAGGATCTGAAGCGCACCTTCGCGTATTCGTCCATCAATCACCTCGGCTATTGCGTGCTGGGCGTCTGCGTTGCCGCCCAGTTCACGGAAATGCGTCTGGCGCCCGAGAGGGCCGCGGCGCTCACGGGCGTCCTGCTGCAGATCTTCAGCCACGCGCTTACCGCCGCCACGCTCTTCTGGACCGTTGCTCTGATCGAGCGCCGCACTGGCGGTTTCCGTGGCGTGGAGGAGTTCGGCGGACTCCGCAGGGTGATCCCAGTTTTCGCTGGGTTGATGGGCATTACGATCTTCGCCTCGCTCGGACTGCCCGGGCTCAGCGGATTTCCCGGCGAGTTTTTGATCTTTAAAGGATCGTTCCCGCTCGCCACCTGGGCCACTGTGGTCTCCGTCCTCGGCCTGCTGATGACCGCGGTTTTCCTGCTCAGCGTCATCCAGAAAGTCTTCTCCGGCCCGGTGAACACGCGCTGGCAAGCCATGCAGGATCTGACCACGGCGGAGCGCCTGACGCTGGCCCCGGCCATCGCTCTGATGTTCGTCGTGGGGCTTTATCCGCAGCTGATCACCGGAATGATTCACGCCACCATCGCCCAGTGGGCAACAGGAGTCGGCTTCTGATGCTCGCCTGGACGATTTACGTCTCCTTCATCGGCGCACTGGCGGCGCGGCTCTCGCCCTCGAAGCAACTCGCGCGCGTCCTAGCCCTGCTCACGGCGATCGCCGGGTTCGGCCTCACGCTTGCGGCGCTAATCCACTTCCAGCCAGGCAGGATTCTCGAAGTGGCCAGCGTCGCCTGGATCCCGCAGCTCGGCATCGAATACCACCTCGCCGCCGACGGCATCAGCATGACGGTGCTGCTGCTGACCGGCATCGCGGCCATCGCCGGCATTCTCTTCTCGTGGAACATCGAGCACCGCACCCAGGAATTCTTCGCCTTCTACCTGGTGCTCATCGGCGGCGTTTACGGCGTCTTCCTCAGCTTCAATCTGTTCCTGCTCTTCGTCTTCTACGAAATCGCCATCATCCCGAAATATTTCCTCATCGCCATCTGGGGATCGGTTCCGCGTGAAACCGCTGCCGGCGCGAATCCCGGCGCAGCGCGCGAATACGCCGCGATGAAGCTGGCTCTCTACTCCTTCGCCGGATCGGCACTCGTGCTCGCCGGCATGGCGGCCGTGTGGACGCTCTCGCCCGGACACTCGCTGAATTTTGAAGTGCTCGCGCAGGTCCCGTTTTCGGCGCACTTTCAGATGTGGGCCTTCCCCATGGTCTTCGTCGGATTCGCCGTGCTCGCCGGCATGTGGCCGTTTCACACCTGGGCGCCCACCGGACACGCCGCAGCGCCGACTGCCGCATCCATGCTGCTCGCCGGTGTTGTCATGAAGCTTGGCGCATACGGATGCCTGCGCGTTGCCATGATGCTCTTCCCCCGCGGGCTCGACCCTTGGCGATTCCACTTCCTCGGTCTCGGCTCCTGGCGCGATGTGTTCGCCGTGCTCGCTGTTATTGGCATCGTCTACGGCGCCAGCGTCGCTCTCGTCCAGCGCGACTTCAAGTTCGTCATCGGATATTCCAGCGTCTCGCACATGGGATTTGTTCTTCTGGGCCTCATGACGCTCACCCAGATCGGCCTCGACGGCGCGGTTTTTCAGATGTTCTCCCACGGCATCATCGCGGGACTGCTCTTCGCCGTCGTCGGCCGCATGGTCTATGACCGCACGCACACGCGCGACTTCGCCCAACTGGAGCCGATGGGCCTGGCCCGCGTCATTCCATTCGCCGCCGTCACCTTCATCCTCGCCTGCGTTGCTTCGATCGGCATGCCCGGCTTTAGCGGCTTCATTGCGGAATTCCAGGTTCTCGTCGGCGCATGGCGCAGCATTCCGTGGACAGCGATCGTCGCGGGCATCGGCATCCTGGTCGGCATCGCCTTCACCTGGCGCGCCCTCACCAAAGCATTCTTCGGCGAACCAGCGCCTGCGGCCGCGCATGATCATCCGTTGCCTCCGATCACCTTCCCCGAGAAGTGCGGGGCCATCCTTCTGCTGGCCACCACACTCATCGTTGGCCTTTATCCCCGGATCCTGACGGATCTGATCCTGCCAACCCTGAACTCGCCGCTGTTCGAGGGCCTGCGGACAGGAGCGTGGCGATGATCAGCTATTCCGATCTGCTGCGCATCACCTGGCCCGAGATCGCCGTCGCTCTTGCCGGCCTGCTTGCGCTCACGCTGGACCTCACCATCCTGCGCCGCTCCGCGACGGCTCTCCGCTTCCAGGTTGCTGCGCTCATCGCCTGCATTGGCTGTATCGCCGGCATTGCCCTGCTGCATCATCCGGGAACGCTGAGCAGCCTTCCTGACTCGATGTTCGTCGTTACGCCCGCGGTGCGTCTGGTGCAAATCGCGCTGCTCGTGCTCACGGTGCTCACCGTTGTGCTCTCCGCGTCAGCACGCTTTACCGGACACGTTGGCGAATACATTGCCATCATCCTCTTCGCCACCGTGGCCATGATGTTCCTGGTCGCGACACAGAATCTGCTGCTCATCTTCGTTGCGCTGGAATTTTTATCTCTGTCTCTCTACGTGCTTGCCGGATTCGACAAGACCAGCCCCCAGTCGGCGGAAGCCGCACTCAAGTATTTCCTCTTCGGCGGCATGTCTGCCGGATTTCTGCTCTTCGGGATGAGCCTGCTCTACGGCCTCTCCGGCTCGATCGAGCTGCCGCGCATCGCCGCCGCGCTCGGCGGACCGCAGCTCGATCCACTGCTTCTCGTTGCCATCGTGATGGTCGCCATCGGCTTCGGCTTCAAAGTCGCCGCCGCGCCCTTCCACCTCTGGGCGCCCGACGCCTACCAGGGCGCGCCAACTGTCAGCGCAGGGTTCATCGCCTCCAGTTCCAAGGTGGCCAGCTTCTTCATCTTTGCTCAGGTTGCTGTGATCGGCCTGGCCACGGCGGCCGGCAGCGGCGGCGCGCATGGCTACACGCCCGGATGGGTGCCTGTGCTCTGCATCGTTGCCGCGCTCTCGGTGGTGCTCGGCAACCTCGCCGCCATTGCGCAGACCAGCATTCGCCGCCTGCTCGCCTACTCCGCGATCGGCCATGCCGGATATATGCTGCTCGGGCTGATCGATCGCACGCCGCAGGGGCTCAGCGCGCTGATCTACTACGTCATCACCTACGCGCTCGCCTCACTCGGAGCCTTCGGTGTGCTCGGAGCGCTGGAGAGCCAGGGCGTGGACCGTCTTGAGAGCCTGCGCTGCCTGAGCAAGCGCGCGCCGGGCCTCGCGCTCTGCCTTCTCGTCTTCCTGCTGTCGCTTGCCGGAATCCCGCCGCTCTCCGGCTTCTTTGCCAAGTTCTATATCTTTGCGACAACCCTGAATGCCGAGCCCCACTTCGGACTTCTCTGGCTCGTTCTGCTCGCGATCGCAATGAGCGCCGTGTCGCTTTACTACTACCTGCGCGTGCTGAAGTATGCGTTCGTCGCTGAAGATGCTGCGGGAGCAAAGCCGCTCGCGGTTTCCACGCTGACCCGCATCACGCTCTGGATCATCGCCGCCCTGGTGATTCTCTTCGGCTGCGCTCCGGGCCTGCTGCTCGGGCCGCTGTCGCACGCGATCCAACTGCAGTAATGGGCTACCGAGCGTCCCGGTAGCGCTCCCACACGATCCGCGCCGCCGCCAGGTCCGTCGCACCCACTCCGAGTGACTTGAGCACGACCCATCGATCCGTATCCGGCAGCGTCCGCGTGCCCGCCAGCAATTCGCCGAGTTCCGCCGCGATTGGCGCGCCTGACCCGATCAGATCGCCCGATTCCTTCAATGCCGCCTCCCTCGACTCCACCACGACCGTCCCATTCATCGCCGCATCGTCCAGTTCCCGTTTCTCCGGACCCACGGCGCCGACCGCGCACACCAGAGCGCCTTTGCTCAGCCACTCTCCGCGAACCAGCGGCTGATGCGTGCTCGTGGCGCTCACCACCACATCGGCTCCACGCACCGCGGCTTCAGCCGTCGCCATCGCGCGGGCGCCAAACTGCTCCGCAAAACGTGCAGCATGCTCCTCTGTCCGGCTCCAGACGCGCATTTCCTCAAAATTCCGCACCATCCGCAGCGCCTGCAGGTGCGACCGCGCCTGCACACCGCTGCCCAGGATCGCCAGAACCCGCGCCTCGCGCCGCGCGAGCACCCGCACCGCCGCCGCGGAGACCGCCGCCGTGCGCATCTCCGTGATGAGGCGGCCATCCATCGCCGCCAGCGGCTCTCCTGTTTTGGCTGAGAAGAGCTGGATGACCGCCTGGTGCGTCGGCTGCTGAACGTTCCGCTCGTAAATCGTCACCAGCTTGATACCAATCAACTCACCGTCGGAGGCGGGCATCAGTCCGAGGATCCCCTCATGCTCCGGAATCCGCATGACGCTGCGCAGCGGCTGCCGAACCCTCCCGGTGGACATTCCGATCAGCGCCCGCTCCACGGCAGGAATCAGCGCCTCGTAAGTCAGCAGCGCTCGAACTTTTTCTTCGTCCAGAAACTCCAACGACGGCCTCCGCTACATCAGGTTCACGGCATCCACGTCTACAACGAGATTCGCGCGCGGAATCCCTGCCTCCTCCGCATGGGCCAGCATCGCGCGCAACGCCTGCTGCAGCGCCTTGCGGCTCTCCGCCTTCATCACCAGATGGAAGCGGTACGTCCGTTTGATCTTGCTGATGGGCGCGCTCGCCGGGCCCAGCACGCGCACGCCGCGGAGCATCGTGTTCTGGCACCACCGCCCCAGCGTCGATGCCCATCCCGCCGCCTCTTCGAGCCGCGGGCTCTGCAACAGCACGTTGGCCAGCGCGGCATACGGCGGATAATGCATCGCCCGCCGGAACCGCATTTCCCGTTCTGCAAACGCCTCAAAGTCGTGCTTTGCCGCAAGCTGCACCGCGTAGTGCTCCGGATGATACGTCTGCACGATCACCTGCCCCGGCCGGTCGCCACGACCTGCGCGTCCCGACACCTGCGTGAGCAGCTGAAACACCCGTTCCGCAGCGCGAAAATCCGGCAGTCCCAGCGCATGATCGCATCCCACAACGCCCACCAGCGTCACGCCATGAATGTCATGCCCCTTGGCAATCATCTGCGTGCCCACCAGCAGGTTGATCTCGCCGGAATGCAGGCGCAGCAGCAGGCGCTCCATGTCGCTCCGGCCGCGAACCGTATCCCGATCCATCCGCCCGATCCGCGCTCCCGGAAAGATCTCCTGCAGCCGCTCCTCACCCTGCTGCGACCCCGCTCCCAGAAAGTACAGATACTCGCTCTCGCATTTCGGGCACTGCTTCGGCACTGTCCTTTTATAACCACAGTAGTGACATTCCAGCCGATGGCCAGCAGCGTGTTCGTCCGAGTTCACTGGTTTGTGATACGTAAGCGCGATCGAGCAGTTCTCACACTCCAGCTTCTCTCCGCAGGCCCGGCAGATCACCACGTATGAATAGCCACGCCGGTTCAGCAGGATAATCGCCTGCTCGCCGCGGTCCAGCGTCTCCTTCGTTTGCTCCATCAGCGCCCGTGCAAACAGCTGCTCCTCGCTGGTCTCTTCAAACTCCCGCCGCATATCAACGAGCTGGACTTCCGGCAGCTGCCGCTCCTGCACACGCTCCCGCATTTCGATCCGGCCATACTTGCCCTGCTCCGCGTTGTGCCACGTCTCCAGCGACGGCGTCGCGGACCCCAGCACAACGGTCGCACCCGCCAGCTTCGCCCGCATTACCGCCACGTCGCGCGCGTGATAGCGCGGCATCGACTCCTGCTTGTAGCTGCCGTCGTGCTCTTCATCCACGACAATCAACCCGACACTCTCTACCGGCGCAAAAATCGCCGATCGCGTTCCCACCACCACGCGTGCCTCGCCACGCCGGATGCGGTGCCACTGCTCGCTGCGCTCCTCCGGAGTCAGAGCCGAGTGCAGCAGAGCCACCTCCGAACCGAACGCATGATGCAGTTGGGCCGCCATGGCCGGCGTCAAGCCGATCTCCGGAACCAGCAGGATCGCCGTCTTACCCGCGTCCAGCGTGCGCCGCATGGCCGCCAGATAAACCGCCGTCTTTCCCGATCCCGTCACGCCGTAGAGCAGAAGCGGCCGGAACTCCCCCGCGGCCACCGCCTCACTCATGTGCTCGAGCGCCGCACACTGCACCGCGTTCAGCTCATGTTCGGCGCGCGAAAGCGCGTGCAGGCTGGTGAGGTGAAAATCCGCGGGCCTCTCCTCGATGCGCACCAGTTCCCTCGTCACCAGCGTCGTCAGTGTCGATGCAGGCACATCCAGCCGCCGCAATTCCGCTACGGGAAGCTGCCCTTCCGCACCAGCCAGTTCCGCCAGGATCGCCTGCTGATTTTCGTTCAGCTTCGGCAGGCGTGTTGCTTCCACCAGCACGGCATAGCGTACGGTCCGCTTCGCGTCGCGGGGTTCCGCCGCGGTCTCGCGCGCAATCCACTTCTTGCGCAGCAATCCCTGCAACAGCCGCCGCAGAGCCATCGGCTCGCCGCTCCCCACAACCGCAGAGCGCAGCTTCGCCAGACTCAGAGCCTCTCCGCACTCGAGCGCGTTGAGGACCGCATACTCCAGGTCCTGCTCCTTTGCGGAAAGTCGCGATCGTCGCGACGCGCCCTGCTCCGCTCCCGCCGCCAGCGCCTGCCGTCCAGCATCGGCAATGCGAAACAGGACCTTCCGGCGCACTTCGCTCGTCAGCGGCAGCATCGAACGCAGCACCTCGCCCACCGGCGCGAGATAATACTGCGCGATCCACCGCCCCAGTTCCAGCAACTGCGGAGACAGCGCCGGTTCCGTATCGAGGACGCCGAGCAGCGGCCTGGTCTCGACGCTGGGCGGCTCGTCATGAAGCTTCACCACTACGCCGGCGAGCTTCTCGTTGCGGAAAGGCACCAGCACACGGCCGCCAACGACGGGAATCCCATCGCCCACCGCGTACGTAAACACACGGTCCAGCGGAACCGGGACAGCCACATCGCAGTAAGCAGGCATTCCTGTTCGGAGCGTACCAGAAGGGACAGATCGCAGCCGCGACTCAGGTTCGGAGAACTACTCGGCCGGCTTCTCCGGCTTTTTCAAACCCAGCTCAGCCATCGCGAGTTGCAGGTCGGCCCAGGCTTCCTTCTTCTGTCGTGGATCGCGCAGCAGATACGCGGGGTGATACGTGACGATCAGCTTCGCTCCGCGCGCCTGATGCACTCGCCCGCGCAACGCGCTCAGCGGACTCTTTCCGCCGAGCAGATACGTCGCCGCCGTCGCGCCGAGCGCCACAATCACCTCCGGCCGGATCACGTCGATCTGCCGGAACAGAAACGGCGAGCAGGTGTAAGCCTCGTCCGGTTCGGGAACGCGGTTCTGAGGAGGCCGGCACTTCACGATGTTCGCGATGTACACGTCCTCGCGCCGCAGCCCCATCGCGGCAATCATGTTGTTCAGCAACTGCCCGGCTCGCCCGACAAACGGCAGCCCCTGCGCGTCTTCATCGGCGCCGGGACCTTCGCCCACGAACATCAGCCGCGCATTCGGATCGCCGTCTCCAAAAACCAGCTTGTTGCGCCCCTTGTGCAGTGCGCACCGCGTGCACGCGCCCAGGTCTTCCTGAATGGCGGCCAGGGCTGCAACTTTATCTTTCGGCGCGACGGCCTGCGAGGATGCTTCAATCACAGGCAGGACAGCGGATTTCGGCATCTGCGGGCTCTCCAAACTATCCGCGTTTGCGGAGGGATTATTCTGCTTCTCTGAACTGATACTCGCCTCCGCCACGCGAAGCGATTCGCTCGGCGCGCAGCCGCGGCGGTAGAAATCGAAGACGCCGAGATCGCGAAAATATGCAATCCGCGCCCGCACTGCCTCTTCTGTTTCAGGAGCAAGCCGGGTCGCCAACGTCACTCTCCGCTGACGAACAGATCGGTATCGGCTTCAGTCATCAGGTGGCGCGGACGCCGCAGAGCCAGAATTTCGTCCAGGAGGTGATCGGCCAGGTCGCGCTTGGTCATCTCCGGCATCTCGATGGAGCGGTCCCGCGTCAGGAATGTAACGGCATTGCGGTCCGAGTCGAACCCAACGCCCTCGCGCGAAACATCGTTCAGCACGATCGCATCCGCTCCCTTGCGCATCAGTTTCTCGCGCCCATGAGCCAGCACGTCGTCCGTTTCCGCCGCAAACCCAATCACCAGCATCCCCGGACGTCGCCGCTCCACGACCTCGCGCAGAATATCGGCTGTCGGCTCGAATTCCATCGACAGGGTCCCGCCGCGGCGAAGCTTCTGATCGGCCTGGACTTTGGGCCGGTAATCCGCCACCGCCGCCGATTTGATCACAATGGTCGCCTGATCCAGGCGGCTGATAACCGCCTGCCGCATTTCTTCCGTTGTTGTCACCGGAACTACTTCGCACTCCGCCGGAGCCCGCAGCGCCGTCGGCGCGGTCACCAGAATCACCCGCGCTCCGCGCTTATGCGCCGCTTCCGCAATGGCGTACCCCATTTTGCCGCTGGAGCGATTGCCCAGGAAGCGCACGGGATCCAGCGCCTCGCGCGTGCCACCGGCTGTGACCAGCACTGTTTCTCCGGCCAGATCGTTACGGTAATGCAGCACGCTCAGCACGGCCTCGACTATCGTGTCGATGTCGGCCAGCCGCCCCGCTCCCGTCATGCCGCACGCCAGATATCCACTGTCCGGGGAGACGATGCGCACATTGCGGGCCGCCAGTGTCTCGATATTCGCCTGCGTCGCTGCGTGCTGCCACATATTCACGTTCATCGCAGGCGCCACAATCACCGGCGCGGTTGTCGCCAGATAAAGCGTGCTCAGAAAATCATCGGCGATCCCGTGGGCAAACTTCGCCAGGATGTCCGCTGTGGCGGGAGCGACGACGAGGGCATCGGTCGTCTGCGCTGCGTCCATGTGCTCAATGGAGGAGACTTCGCCCGACTGCCCCGGTCCATCCCATAAGCCTGTAATAACTTTGTGCCCGGTGAGCGCCGCGAAGGTCAGGGGCTGCACAAACTGCTGCGCGGCATGGGTCATCACCACGTGGACATCGAGTGCGTGCTTCTGCAGCGCACGAACCAGCTCCGCTGATTTGTACGCAGCGATTCCGCCGGAGACGCCAACCGTAACCTTCATAAGGTGATGTTACGCTCCCGCGCGCAGGGGTGAGTGTTCACGGAGCAGAGCGCTCCGCGAATGGCTACGACGCGAACTTCGGGATGTCCGGAGCTTCGACCTCGGGCTTCAGCACCGGCGTGTCCTCTTTCTTCACGTACGCCACTTTGCCTGCCGCGATCTCTTCCTGCGCCACTCTGCAGGCCTTGCGCGACTTGCTGGGGATAAGAGGCTCCGCCCCATTCTGCAACTGGCGAGCACGCCGCGCTGCAACCAGCACATACCGGAAATTGCTGTCGTACTCGTTTTCGATCGCCATCCGCTTTACCTCCGAGCTAAATCCCAACCCTTACTGCTTCGAACCCTCAAGAACGCCAAACGCCCGCAACACCGGCCGAATCCGTGCCTCGGAATTCTCCTGCCGGCAGCCGTCGGCAATCCTGATCAGTCGCTGCGAATCGGCCGAGCCATTCACGGCTCCGTTCCGCCGATAGCGCTCCGCAGCCACAATGGCGGCCATCTCTTCCACGGCTCGTTCCAGGATATCGTTGACGAGAATATATCCGTATTCCCTGTAATTCTCAATCTCCTGTTTTGCCTTCGCCAGGCGCCGATTGATGTCCGCGTCCGTGACGCTGCCGTCGGCCCGGCTGCGGCTCCTCAGCCGATACTCCAGGATTTCCGGAGACGGCGGCATCAGGAAGATGGAAACGGCATCCGCCATCTTTCTCCGCACCTGAGCCGCTCCCTGCACGTCGATGTCCAGCAGCAGGTCTTTGCCTCTGGAAAAGGCGTCGTTGAGCGCGCGCCGCGGCGTCCCATAATAATTGCCGTAGACGTCAGCGTATTCGAGGAACTCGCCCTGGCGGATCATTTCCTCGAAATGCTCGCGCGTCGTGAATTGATAATCACGCGAGTTCTGTTCCGATCCTCGCGGTCCCCGCGTTGTCCACGAAACCGAAAAATCCAGCCCCGAGACCTGCGTGCGCAGCTCATTCACAATCGTCGATTTGCCCGACCCTGACGGCGCCGAAATGATAAAAAGTATTCCCGCCAAATTGTTCCTCTGTCCGTAGTCGTACCTGGTATCAGCTACTCGCTGCTGGCTGCTTTACTCCAGATTCTGCACCTGCTCGCGTGCCTTCTCGATCTCCGACTTCATGCCCAGCCCGGCTTCCGTGATGCGCGTTCCGTTGCCGGCCACGCCGCTGGTCTTCGAAAGCAGCGTGTTTGCCTCGCGGTTCATCTCCTGGAGCAGGAAGTCCAGCTTCTTCCCCACTTCGCCGCCTTCGTCCAGCAGTCCGGTGAAGTGATCGATGTGCGTCCGCAGCCGCGCCACTTCTTCTTCCACATCGCTGCGCTCCGCGATCAGCGCCGCCTCCTGCAAAATGCGGTCCTGATCGAATCCGCCGTCGAGCATGGTTTTCATCCGCTGGTTTAAGCGGTCCACGTAGGCCTGCTGCACCTTCTCGCGGAGCGTCGCCGCCTCATCCACCATCGACCGCAATCGCTGCATGCACCCACGCAGCTCATTGGCCAAAACCGACCCCTCCTGCGCGCGCATGCTGTTCAGTGCGCTCACCAGCCCATCCAGCTCGCGGACGACAGCTTCTTCCAGCCCCTGCAGTTCTTCTTCGGTGCTGCGCGCCTCCATCGTGAGGACCCCCGGCAGTCGAAACACGGAGTTCAAGTCCGGCTGATCCTTCAGCCCATGTTCGACGGCGGCCGCGCGAAACGCCTCAACATACGCCGCCACCAGAGCGTGATCGTATCCGGCCTCGGCTTTTTGGCTGCGCTCCACATTCAGCATCAGTTCCACATGCCCGCGCTTCAGTTTCTCCTTCAGCACGCGCCGCAGCTGCATCTCCAGCGCTTCGGTTCCGCTGGGCAACCGCATGTGGAGGTCAAGAAACCGATGATTCACGCTCTTGAGGGTCACCGAAAACCCCAGCGTCTCCGTCACCCGGCCCGTCACCCGGGCGAATCCTGTCATCGAGAAAACCGGCCGCGTTCCGTTGTTCATGCTTTCGTCTTTCCTGTTAAAGCCGGCTCGGCTCCGGCAGTCACGATCCCGTTCGTTCCATTCGCTTCGGCCGTGCCATTCCCGTTCCCGTCGCCGATATCCATGAACTGCAGCCGGTAAAGCTTCTGGTAAGTGGGCGAAGTCTGCAGCAACTCGTCATGCGTTCCTATGGCCGTAATTCGCCCTTGCTCCAGCAGCGCGATGCGATTGGCACGGCGCACCGTGGACAGCCGATGGGCGATCACGATAGCTGTGCGCCCTGCGATGAGATTTCCGAGCGCCTGCTGCACCAGAGCCTCGCTTTCAGCGTCCAGCGCCGATGTGGCTTCATCCAGGATCAGCACCGGCGCGCTCTTCAGGATCGCGCGCGCGATCGCCAGCCGCTGCCGCTCGCCGCCCGAAAGCCGAAATCCCTTCTCGCCGATGACGGTGTCGTAGCCGTCCGGCATCTGCTGAATGAAGTCGTGAGCCAGCGCCGCCTTCGCCGCTTCCACCACACGCGCGAACGGCACATCCGGCTGCCCGTAGGCGATATTGTTGCGCACCGTATCGTTGAACAGGATTGTCTCCTGCGTCACTTTGCCGATCTGCGCCCGCAGCGACGCCAGACTAAGCTGACGCACATCGATCCCGTCCATCGTAATCCGCCCGCCGGTCACGTCGAAGAACCGCGGAATCAGGTTCACCAGCGTCGATTTGCCCGCGCCGCTCGGCCCGACCAGCGCCACGACCTCTCCGTAGTGGATGGTCAGGTTGATGTCCTGCAGCACCACGCGCGGCTCTTCGGTGTCCTTCTCGCGGTACTGGAAGCTCACGTTCTCCAGTTCGATCTTGTCCCGGAACGTTTTCAGCGGCTGCGGATGCTTGGCCTCGAGCACCTCGTCCTGATCGTCCATGAAGTCGAAGATCGCCGCCGACGCGCCTGCTGCCTGCTGGAAATTGTTGTAGTAGACACCGAATCGCCGGATCGGATCGTACATCTTGAAGAGCGCCACGATGAAGGCGAAGAATACGCCTTCCGGCATGGCGTTGTGGCCGATCTGGTTGCGACCCACCAGCAACAGCATCGCAATCGCCACCGCTCCGATAAAGTCCATCAGCGGCGACGTCAGCGCCTGAGCCCGCACCGATCGCAAATTCGCGTGGAACAGCTTCCGCGCCGCCTGCCGGAAACGCAGCAGCTCCCAGAACTCCATGTTGAATGCCTTGACGATCCGGTTGCCGGTAATCGTCTCGTGCAGGATGTTCTGAATCTCGGCCAGCTTGTCCTGTCCCCTGCGCGTGGTTCGCCGCACGTCCCGCCCGATGCGGCGAATCGATCCCGCCACAATGGGCACAAAGATCAGCAGGACCCACGCCATTTTTCCGCCGAGCGCGATGACCACCACGATCATGCACAGCAGCGTGCACAACTGCTGCAAAAAGTCCGACAGCACCGACGAGGTCGCATACTGCACGCGCTCGATGTCGTTGATCAGCGCCGACAGCAGCGTGCCCGTGGTGTGCTTCTGGAAAAAGGCCACCGAGCGTCGCAGAATCGCCTCGTAGAGGTCGTCGCGCATGTCGGTGATCATGCCGAAGCCCGCGTAGTTCGCGAGATACGTGCCGGTGTAGTCGCAAATCCCCTTCAGCAGCGTCGACGCGACAAAGGCGAACGCAATCGTCGACCAGTCGTTGTGGATCCAGTGAGGGACGAGCAGCTCCGGACGGATATTAATGTGCCATCGCGCCCCCAGCTGCCCAAGGAGCGGCGTGGATTTCGCCCGAGTCGGCGCATGAGGATTCAGCACGTTGTCGAAGATCGGCCCGATCAGCAGGACGCGGAAAGCATCCATCAGGCCCACGCCGGCGGCCAGAACAACAGCCGACAACGCCTGCAGCCAGTAGCGCCGCGCGTAATACAGCAGGCGCCAAACGCGAATCATGCGGGGCGAACCTCGACCGTATCGAAGGCGCCGGCTCGCTCCGGCTCGCAGCTACACAACATCTGTTTATTTTATCCCGCCAGGCAACCCCTGCCCACGCTGCCGATGCGTACTTTGGTACCGCGCGCACCTCTCGCACTAGACAGAATCAGCTACCCGCTGGCTGCTGACTGCTGACCGCTGGCTGCTTCTTTACAATCAGATTCATGACTGCATCGCCTTCTCTCAGCGCGGAAGAGCGCGCTCGGCGCATCAAGCTCATCATCTTCGACGTGGACGGCGTTCTTACCGACGGAGGCATCTGGATCTTTCCCGCTCCCGCGCCCAGCGCGACCACCGGCAACCATGCCGCCGAGATGGAGAGCAAAGGCGGATACGCCATCTCTTCCGCCAGCATGGTCGAGGCTAAGGGCTTCAACGCGCACGACGGCACCGGCGTTTCCCTGGCACGCCTTGGCGGCATGAAGTGCGCCATCATCACCAAGCGCATCTCCGAGACGGTCGCCCTCCGCGCCCGCGACCTGCGCCTCGAATACGTCTACATGGGTCAGGCGTACAAAATGCAGTCGGTGCGCGAAATGATGGCGAAGGAAAGCATTAGCCTCGACGAAATCTGCTACGTCGGCGACGACGTCATCGACCTGCCCGTCATGCGCGTCTGCGGATTCGCCGTTGCTGTCGCCAACGCACGCGAGCAGGTCAAGGCCGCTGCGCATTACGTCACGCCTCACGAAGGCGGCCACGGAGCCGGACGCGATGCGATCGAGTTCATCCTCGCCGCCAAAGGCATCCTCGATCAGACGATCGAGCAGTACATCGACGAACGCAACCCCCTGCCTGCAAATATGGACATCGGCAAAGGCGGCTTTTGATCGTTCCCCACAATTCCGGCCCGCGCAATTCCGGTCCGCAGAGGATCGCCGACGCCGAGCGCTTCCCGTGGCGGATCCTCGTCACCGGAGTCCTCGTCGTAGCCAGCGCAGGCGGCTCCGCGTGGCTCATCGCGCGTACGCGTGCCGTCGAGTGCAACACGCTGGCCCCGCTGACCGTGCTCGCGACGCTCGCCGCCTTCCTCATCTCCGTGTGCTTTCGCCAGATCAGCCGCTACTCAGACCATCGCAGCCGCTGGTTCCTGCTCGCGTTTCTGCTGGTCGCCGCGGCCACGCTGTTCAGCGATTTTCGCTACGTGCGCCGCAACCGGGGATTCTGCAACGAACTCCGCCAGCAGCTGCACCCCGGCTCTACTTCGCCTTAGGACCAATCACAGCCTTGCGGCCGCCCATGGGCGAGTTCTCGTCGAGGAATCCCTTCACCACCAGTGCCACCTGCTTCGCGCATTGCTCCGGCAGCAGGTGACCGCACCCGTCGAAGACCTGCAGCTCCGACTGCGGCACAGCGTGATGGATCGCCTCGCCCTCCGAGACCGGGATCACGTGATCCTGCTTGCCCCAAATGATCAGCATCGGCATTTTCAGCGCGCCCAGCTTGTTGTCCAGCAGATCGCCGCCGGTCAGCATGGAGTCCATGTTGCGCTGCACCACCCACCCATGCTTCTTCTCAAACCGGAAAATCGCGCGCTGGATAAACTTCGGCACCACCGGCGCCTTGCCGCTCGGCACCAGCAGATCGTCCAGCTTTTGCAGCTTCTCCGGCGTGTCCGGAACAAACAGACTCGTATCCCAGGTCAGCCCAAAGGTCAGCCCCGCGCTGTCGAAAATCAGAAGCCGGCGAATCCGCTGCGGCTGATCGAGCGCGACCTGCATCGCCACCCAGCCGCCCATGGACCAGCCCGCCAGATCGGTTTGCTGAAGGCCCATTTTGGCCATGAAGGCTTCAACGTCGCCGGCCTCTTCCGCAATGGAGTACTTCGCGTTCCGGGGCCACTCCGAACGTCCATATCCCGGCAGATCGAGCGCGTACACATGGTGGTGATCGCGCGCCAGCTGCGGCATCAGGTTCACCCAGTCATCCGCGCGACCGCCAAGCCCATGAACCAGCACCAGCGGCGTGCCCGATCCGCCCTCGTAATAGTGGACGCGCACATTGCCCACGCCGGCAACGCGTATGGTCGTGTAGTTACTCTGAATCCCCTGGAAGAACAGCCGGACCTTAGCCGCTGTCCACAGCACGTCCAGCGGCCGCCATAGCGCGAAGGCGACCACGACGACAAGAATTGGAAAGAAGATGATCAGGATCCAGCGCAGGATCCTGAGTGTTCTGTATCGTCTCGCCCTTGGAGTGGCTGCCGTTGTCGCCATGCGCGGAGTCGGGATCTCCAGTCCGGTGCTACTGCCTTAGATGACGCCTGCGGCCATGCGCCACGCTTTCTGGATCACCTTCACTGTCAGCGGGGTCAGTCCGTCCAGTTCGCCGGCACCGGCCCAGCGCGCCTCCAGAGCATCGGTTGCACAGACTACCGGCTGGTCGAGGCAAGCACCGCCGGTCACCCGGCAAAGGAAATCGACGAGGACGTAGTGATACTGCACGCGGCCTGCGGCATCGCGAGCAATGCGGTCGAAGGCCTCGACCACCGCCACCGGCTCGACGACCAGCCCGGTCTCCTCCAACACCTCCCGCCGGATCGCCTCCTCGAGGGTCTCGCCCAGCTCGACGGCGCCTCCGGGCAGCGACCACTCGCCCTTCAGCGGCTCCTGCCCGCGCCGGATCAGCAAGACCCGCGGCTCGCCTTCCGCCCCTCTCGCCACGATCACCGCGCCCACTCCGGCTATCGGAGCGTCCGGATACTCCCGTCTCATTGCGCTCTCATCAGCCTGACGAGTCCTCGCTACCGGCTACAGGCTACCGGCCACCGGCTCCTTCACAGCTTCATCGGCTTGCCATACTCCTCGTCGAATACGGTCCGCTGCATGCTGAAGCGCCCGCCGTAAAACTTGTCCAGCCCCCTCAAATGCCCGATTCCCAGCAGCGCCACGACCTCATAGCTCAGCGGCAGGCGCAATACCGCGCACACCTTCTCCGATTCGTAACCCTCCATCGGAGCGGTGTCGTATCCCAGCACTTCGGCCATCCACATCATCGTGGTCAGCGCGATCATCACGTGCCGGTTCAGCCAGGCGTTGAGGTTCGGATAATTCTCCAGATACCCCGGAATATTCGCTCGCGCCTGGGCAGCGTAGTTTTCCGTCATGCCATTCTCGCGGCCCATCCGGATCATCTCTTCCATGTCCGTGCGCCAGCCGTCTTTGTCGCCGCACGCCACGATCACGGCTGAGGCTTCCTCTACCTTGGCCTGATTGAAGGCAGCAGCACGGAGCCTGCGCCGCTGCTCCGGCGTCCGCACAACGATGAACCGCCAGGGCTGCAGGTTGTATCCGCTGGGAGCGCTCAGTCCCGCCTCGAGGATGCGCTTCAGGTCCTCATCCGGAATCGGCTCGCCGTCGAAACTGGGCGTCGCTCGCCGCTCCTGAATCGCCTCGCTCAGCAACTTCTCTTGATTACTGGCCATACCTGCTGCTTCCTGTGTTTTGTTATTTGCTCGTTGTCAGCCAGGCTAAGCGCCGGACCGGGAAACGGAATTCTCAATTTCCTTCATCGGCAGTTCCAGTGCGAATGGATACTGGTTTCCAGGCGTGTTGGCATACACCCACAGCCCGTGAAAGGCACTCTCCAGTTCCGGATGCGCCTGGAGCAAAGCGCGCATGACTGCCGTGACCTGCGCCCGTGCGGCCACCGGATCCTGATTTGCGGTCGCCTGGTAGTTCACGACCAGGTCCAGCTGATCCGAGAGCTCGCCCGTGTGCAGACCGGTAATGCTAAACGTCTGGCCGTTTGCGGATACGCGCATTGGCTCTGCGCCGGGCAGCCCCGCCGGGCGCACCTGTTCCGCCTCCCTGCGCAGCTTTTGCAGGTTCGGGCTGATCAGGAAATCGACCGGATCCAGCAGAAACTCCGCCGTTTGATAGTAGAAATATGCGTTCCAGTCCTCTTTCTTCGCGGCATATTCACGGGCCCGCTTCCAGAACCAGACGCCATCCTCGCCGCCCATGGTCATCGGGCGCACAAAAAAGCCCGCCAGTTTCCAGGTGGAACTGCCAGGCGGATCATTCTGCAGCACCATCGAAAGGGCCTGCGGATTCTTCACCCCGGTCGCATGGACAATCGCCAGTGCGTACTTCCCCGCCGGCAAATTTGGAATGTCGATCTCCACCGTGAGAGACGATGCCGGCAATCCGCAGAAAAACTGCGCGTCCTGGGGACTCTTCAGCTCCGTTGCGTCCAGGGCGTACAAGTCGTCCACCGTCAGCGTGGCATGCTGGATCCCAGGACTAACGCTTTGAATGCTTCCCGCAATCCCCTCGAACTGTGCGGCTATGGATGCAATGGTTTGCGCCTTCACTGCCGCCGCGTTCCCGGCCTGGACGTTCCCGGCGACGGCCATTGCGGCCAGGCGCAGCGTATTCCGGTCCGGGGCGTTCATCTGCGACTGCGTGATACAGGAAACTCCAAATGCCGGAACCGTCATCATCAGAGGCAGAATCGGAAAGATCCAGCGACCGGATCCGATTCCAGGCAAAAGGCGCATGGATCTCCTCGCATGAAAAAGAACTATGAGCGAATCTGAGCCATTGTTAGTCTAATACTGTGAAGGCGGACAGAGCCGTGAGCCTCTCCTGGCGCTGCGCTCTGCAACAACCTATGCGACCCTCAGTTCTCGTCCGGTGGTCTTTGCTCGCGGCAGCCGCTGTTCTGGCGACAAACGGTGGTGCGCAGGTTGCCGGCGCGCCCGGTACTTTTCCTCCTGACCAGCGCGCCCCTGAACAGCATATGCAACCCGCGTCGGCTACGATCTCGCCCGCAAAGCCCGATGCGCAGAACCCGGTTCCAGGACCAGCAGGCGCAGCCTACGAAGCATCTCCGGTTCTGGGCACGCCGGCAGAGCCGGCCCAGGTCACGCTGACCGCGGGCAAGCTCTCGATTCAGGCAAAGAACTCAAGCCTGAGCGACATCCTCCATCAGCTGGCCAAAGAAACAGGAATGTCGATCGACGGGCTTACGAAAGACCAGCGAATCTTCGGCATCTATGGTCCGGCGGACCCGCGCGCGGTCCTCACCGATCTGCTCGACGGCGCCGGCTACAACGTCCTCATGCTCGGCAGCACCGATTCCGGTACTCCTCGCGAGCTGCAGCTTTCCATGCGCAACAGTGGACCAGGGGCGGCCACCCAGCCCACCGTCGTCGCTCAGCAGCAGCAGCAGGATGAAGATCAGGACGACACTGCTCCGGTCCCCAGCTATCCGCCCGCCGGAGAAGTGGTGCCGCATCCGCCAGTGCCGGTACCGGGCAACCAAGTCGCTCCGAACGGAGGCGTCAAAACGCCTCAGCAGCTCCTGCAGGAACTGGAGCGGATGCGCCGCCAGCAGCAGCAACAACAACAGCAGCCGCAGTAATGCCTGAACCATCGGCCGGGTTCCCGGAGTAACACCTTCGTGGAGTAGCGCTCGCCGCGCCTTCAGGCTACTGTGCTGGTATTGCAGGCTTGCCGTACCTTAATCTGCCTTGGGTTCTCCTTCTGAACCCGCCCAGCTTTCCATCCCATCCCAGACCGCAATTTATTATGCCGGCCTTGGCCAGCGTGCTTCGACGACCGTGGAAATGCCTCCGCGGGGCCGAAAATCGCCCTTCACCACCGCCCATACCGGATCGCAGGCGCGCACCACATCTTCGAGCACCCGGTTCACCACGTTTTCCTGAAAGATTCCGAGGTTCCGATAGCAGAACAGGTATTCCTTCCAGGATTTCAGCTCGAGACAGCGCTCCCGCGGCATGTAGCGCAGTGTGATCGTCCCAAAATCAGGCAAGCCCGTCTTCGGACAAACCGACGTGAACTCCGGATCGTCGATGACAATCTCGTAAGCGGGAAACTGATTCGGCCAGGTTTCAATGGCGGGGAAATCGAAGTCGAGTCCGGCCTTCGCGTGCTCGTCTGTGTATCGGGAAACTGCAGGCATATTCAGATTCTAAGGCCCGGCGGCAGTCGGCCCGAATTTCAGCGCCCTGTATCCGATCTGGATTCCTGGCGAAGCCAGTACCAGCCGTAACACTCATCTTTTCCGAACCCTAAGAGCATCAGTACGAGTCTTATATACTGACACACGGTCCTTCACTGAATGGCGAAATCTGCGAGGTCCAACACGGCGCGCATCTGGCTGATCTCTGCCGTGGCCCTCATCGTTTTTTTCTATGTGGTTCACTACTTCACGCGCAGCAAGCTGCCCGTCCGTGTGGCTGAGGCCTCGGTTGGGAACCTCACCAGCGCTACGCCCAGCAACGGCAAGGTCCAGCCGCTGGAGGACTTCGAAGCGCACGCGCCCTATCCAGGCGTGGTAAAGGAGATCTACGTCCACGCGGGCGAGCAGGTCCCCGCCGGAAAGCTTCTGCTCGCGATGGACGACACCGACGCCCAGTCGCATCTGGCAACCGCTCGTGCCGCTCTCAGCGGAGCTGAAGCCAATTTGCAGGCCGCGCAGCAGGGCGGCACGCCCGAAGAGCGCGCCATGCTGGAGGGCCAGATCCGGGCAGCCACGATTGACCGCGACCAGGCGCAGCACGATCTGGAGGCGCTGCAAAAGCTCGAGGCTACCGGCGCCGCCTCGGCCAGCGAGGTTGCAGCTGCCCAGCAGCGGCTCGCCACCGACAACGCCTCTATAGAGGCCCTCCAGCAGCGGCAAAAAGCCCGCCTGGATCCGGCGGCTCTGGCCCACGCCAAAGCCACGCTTGAAGACGCTCAGGCAGCGTACAAAGTCGCTCAGAACGCGCTCAACCAGGCTGTCGTGCACGCCCCCTTTGCCGGCACCGTCTATTCACTCCCCGTTGCTCGCACCCAGTATGTGCCCCAGGGCGAGCTGCTCCTTGCCCTGGCCGATCTGAGCAAGTTGCAGGTTCTCGCTTACTTCGACGAACCGGAAATCGGCAATCTTGCGGTCGGCCAACCCGCTCTGATCACCTGGGACGCCCACCCTGACCAAAAGTGGCATGGCCGCGTGCTCCGCCTTCCCTCTACCATCATTACGTACACCACCCGCAACGTTGGTGAGGTTTTGGTGTCTGTAGATGACGCGGACGGTGTGCTCATGCCCGACGCCAATGTTCGTGTGACCATCACCACGGCTAGTGAATCAAACATACTAACGGTCCCACGAGATGCATTGCATATTGAGCAGGGCTCGGATTACGTCTACCGGGTCGACGGCGGCACGCTGCATCGTGTTCCGGTGACTGTCGGGAAACTGAATCTTGTGAGCGTCCAGATCATCAGTGGATTGAAGGCCGGCGACACGGTGGCCCTGAATACCACGAATGGTCAGCCGATGACCGACGGAGAACCGGTCTCGATCGTGAAATAGGGGCTCTCGGCGACTGGCTCGCTGGGCGAAAGCAGGGGAGTTTTGAAGAGAACATTTGCCATCATCGGAAGTATTGCTTTGCTTTCTGCCTCGCTGTGGGCCATGCCGGCAGTCGCCGCGGATCCCGTACGGGCTGACCTGAACCTGGGCCATGCCGACGCCGCTCTGCAGAAGCTGGACGCCGTTCTCGCGCAGAATCCTGCTGACGCTGAGGCCCACAATCTGCGCTGCCGGGTCTATTACCAGGAAGAGCTCTGGGACCAGGCGGTATCCGACTGCGAAGCCGCCGTTCAGTCGAATCCTTCCAGCAGCGACTACCATCTGTGGCTCGGCCGCGCCTACGGTCAGAAGGCTTCTCACGCCTCGCTGATGAGCGCCTATAAGCTGGCCCGCAAAGTCTCTGCCGAATTTCAGAAAGCCGTTCAGCTCGATCCGCACAGCGCGCCGGCTCTGGCCGATCTGGGAGAATTCGATGTCAGCGCGCCTTCCATGGTTGGCGGAGGCATCAGCCGTGCCCAGGCTCTCGTGCCGCAGTTGCAGGCGCTCGATCCCGCAGCAGCATTCAACCTGCAGGCCAAGATTGCCGAGGCGCAGAAAAACTACCCGGTCGCTGAATCCAGCCTCAAGGCCGCCATCGCGCACTCTTCGAGTCCAGCGGCTTCCTGGATGGATCTGGCCGCCTTTTATCGGCGCCGCGGTCAGATGGCCCAGATGACGGCCGCTCTCCACAATGGAGCCTCGCTGGATCGCCAGCATAGCGCGGCGCTTGTCGACGGCGCAGACAACCTGACCCAGGCGCACCTGGATCCGCAGACCGCAATCGTATGGCTGCAGCAGTACCTCAGCTCGCGCGGCCAGTCTGAAGAAGCTCCGGCTTTCGCTGTGCGTGCGAAGCTGGCGCATCTGCTCGCCGATCAGGGAGACACATACGCAGCGCAGCAGCAGCTTGCAGCCGCACATGCTGTCGCCTCCGGCTATCGGGTTCCTGCGCATGCATTCTCTTCCGTGGCGGCCCGATAACAGTAAACTCAGATTGATGCACGCATCGGAGCGGAACTCTTCGCCAATTCGACAATCCGCTGGACTCCTAACCGCTTTGCTCTTCTGCCTGCTTCCCTGCGCTGCCTCCGCGCAGATCTCACTTTCTACCGCTGTCACCATGGCTGAGAAGTCCAGCCCCGGCGTGCGCTCCGCAGTGGCCAACATGCAGCGCGCCGCAGCGGCGGTTCAGGAAGCGAAAGACGCGTATATCCCGACGGTTCTCTTCGGCGCCAGCCCTGGATATGCCTATGGATTCCCCCTGGGCTATCCGTCGCTCTTCAAAGCAGACTCCGGGTCGCTCCTGCTTTCCTTTTCCCAGCCCGATTACATCCGCTCCGCTCGCTCGGCCTACAATGCCGCGCGCCAGAATTTGAAGGATGAGCAGCAGCAGATCGCTCTCGACGTCGCGCTGGACTACCTTGAGCTGAATCACGATATCGAGGAGATCGCCGCCCTCGACGAGGAGAAGTCCTACGCCGATTCTCTCGTTTCGCTCGAACAGGATCGCGTGCAGGCCGGCGTCGATCCTCGCATCAGCGAACTTCAGGCTGAACTCACGGCAGCACAGGTCGATGAAAAGCGGGTCCACCTGCAAAACGACGCCGACGAGATGCGCCAAAAGCTGGCTCATCTGACCGGCCTTCCTGCCGATGGGCTGACCGCTGTCAGCACAAGCATTCCCGCAGTGCCGGCGTTTAATACGGATCCCGACCCGCAGATCGCGCAGAACAGTCCGGGCGTGAAAGCTGCCTACGAGAATGCCAGATCGAAGTTCTACCAGGCCTGGGGCGACGAAAAGCAGAACTATCGTCCTCTGGTCACCTTCGGGGCGGAATACAGCCTTTTCGAGAAGTTCGCGAACTACACGCAGTACTTCCCGAGGAATTTCCAGTACAACAACGCGGCCATCGGCGCGGTCATTCAGATTCCATTTTTCGATGCCACCCGCCGCGCCCGGGCTCGTCAGTCGATTGCCGATGCCATCTCAGCACAGGCGCAGGCCGATCAGTCCCGCGACACCCTGAGCGAACAGGCGCTCGTCGCCCGCCGTACCATCCTTGAACTGGCGGCGCAGCAGCGCGTCGCGCAGATTTCCTCGCAGCTTGCCCAGGAACAGCTGAATACCGTAAACACAGAGCTGACCAACGGTACCGGATCGCCCAACGCGGCGCCCATCTCTCCGATTACGGCGCAGAAAGCGCACATCGACGAGCGCGAGCGCTATGAAGACCTGCTCGAAACCAACTTCTCTCTACTGAAGGTCCAGCTCAGCATGCTCCGCCTCACGGGCCAGATCGTGGACTGGGTCAATTCGTCGCTGAAGCAGGCACCGCGCCTCACCGGCGCGCCTCTGCCAAATGCAATCCAGCCATGACCTGCCACCTGCGAATGTTGTTGTGCCCGGCAATCAGGCGGTCCAGCCTGGACCCCAGCTCGCTGTGCAATGCGGGGATGATCTGCTCCGCCGCCAGCGGCTTGCTGAACAGGTAGCCCTGTACCTCGTCGCATTCGTATCGGCGCAGAATGGACAACTGCGCCTCAGATTCCACGCCTTCCGCGGTTACCCGCAGATTCAGGCACCGCGCCATGTTGATGATTGCTGCCGTGATCGCCGCATCATCGTTGTTGGCGCCCAGTTCGTCGATGAAGCTGCGGTCCACCTTCAGCTTGCTCACCGGGAACTGCTTCAGATAGCTGAGGCTCGAGTATCCCGTTCCGAAATCGTCAATGGCGAGCCTGACGCCCATCGCCTTCAGTTCATGCAGTACCTGGAGCGTTCGTTCGCCGGTCGAGAGCAGCAGGCTTTCCGTCAGTTCCAGTTCCAGGAACTCGGGCGACAGACCGCTTTCCTCGAGCGCTGCGCGCACAGCAGCGCAGAAGTTTTCCTGCCGGAATTGCACCGCGGAGACATTCACCGCCACCGGCACCGCCATCGCTCCGCTTTCCTGCCATTCTTTGGCCTGAGCGCACGCGGTTCGCAGCACCCACTCGCCGATGGGCAGCATCATCCCGCTGCTCTCCGCCACGGGAATAAACGTGTCCGGCGGCACCAGCCCGAGTTCGGGATTCTGCCAGCGCAGCAATGCCTCCCAACAGGTAATTTCACCGGTGCGCGCATCGATTTCCGGCTGGTACATCAGGAAAAGCTGCTGCTTCTCCAGTGCAGACCGCAGATTGGTCTCGAGTCTCAGCCGGCTCACCGCCTCCGCCGTCATCTGCGCGGTGAAGAAGCGGAAAGTGTTACGTCCGTCGTCCTTCGACGAATACATCGCTGCGTCGGCATTCCTGATCAGAGTTTCAACATCGTCTCCGTGATCCGGGAAGATGCTGATCCCAATGCTGCACGTCGACCGGAGCACATTTCCGTTGATGTTGAAATCTGCGCTCAATGCGTGGCCGATCCGCTCCGCGACGACTGCGGCGTCCGAAGCATTTTCAAGCGACCCGAGCGCGACCAGGAACTCATCGCCTGCAATGCGAGCCACCGTATCCTGCTCCCGGCTGCAGGCCGCCAGTCTCTGTCCAATCTCCTCCAGAAGCAGGTCTCCTGCGTCGTGGCCGAGCGAGTCGTTGATCGTCTTCAGCCGGTCCACATCCACAAACAAAACGGCCAGCTTCTCCCCGCGCCGCCGGGCGCCGGCCAGAGCTTTGGACAGACGGTCGCGAAACAGCATGCGATTCGGAAGTCCGGTCAGTGAATCGTAATAGGCCAGTCTCTGTACCTGATCCTGCGCTCGCTTCAGGTCCGTGATATCGACCAGCGCTCCCTCGATGACCAGCGTTCCGTCGCTCTCGCGCGGAACCAGCCGCGCATTGCTCAGAGCCCATGCCCAGCTTCCGTCATAGCGGCGGAAGCGATGCTCTGCGTTGACCAGCGGAGCCGCCGGATCGGTGACCTCGTTCAACTGCTTCACGATTTGCTCCGCAGCATCGACGTGCTGCAGAAGCGCGTCCCTGTTCGCAAAGCCCAAAATCTGCGCGCACGCGTCGTTGCAGTCGATGATGCTTCCCTCCCGGCTCGCGATATATAACCCCGTCATATTCCGCTCAAAGATGCTGCGATAGCGTTCCTCCAGCGCCATCTTCTTTTCCAGATTGATCTTGATCACCTGGGTCTGCTCCCGCACGCGTCTCCTCAAAATGCCCACCCACGCCAGAATCGCTATGCTCACACTGATCAGAATGGCGAACACCATCAGAGCGCGCCGCGCGGTCAGCCATGGCGGCGACGACAACACCGCAATGTCCTTCGGACTGCGCAGCACGATCCGGAATGCTGCCGGGTTCCCATTCTCATCGGTCTTTACGCTGCAAATCCCGGTGAGTGTGATTCTGGAGCCAACCGGGTGCAGCAGCCACTTGTCATCACGCGCTGTGCCGGCGATTTGATTTTGCAATCTCCGGCTGGCCTCAAACGTCGTATGGTCGCCGGACTCGAGCACCAGAACCGGCTCTTCCCCGTCGTAGTAATACGAACGCACCGTTCCGGTGATCTTCACCAGCTGTGCGTCGTAGGTGCCGTGCAGGGCTTCTTTGCCGGTTACGGTTGTGGGGGTGACGTCCTGATGGCGATGCGCCGCAACAATCGAGGCGGATCGCAGCACCGGGCTGTACTCGCCCGCGACAGGAAATCCGATCACCTCCACTGCGTCGCCGGCGTCTACCGACGTGCCATCCTGGCTCTCAGCGTAGACGCCTCCAGTTGAATCCATCAGGAACAGCCCCTGCTGAGGAAATCTGGCGGTCACGATCCCGCTGACCTTCACCCGATGGATGTCGGGCATGTCTCCGGTGTACCTGCGAATGTCGGCAACGGGCGTACTCGCGACTGCGAACGGATCAGCCGGTGCAGGCTGCATCACCTGCAGGAACTGCGGCGACGGAACCAGCAGGTTGATCGCGACCAGCTGGTTGCGACGATTGAATACCGCACCCAGCACGCCGTCGAAACGCACCTTCGCGTCAACCAGCCGCAACGGGAATCCTGCCCGATAGTCGGGAATCCGAACCTTGAAGCTGCCCGTTGGCGTGGCCACGTCGATGACCAGAACGCTTCCTTCCACCTGTTGCACGAACGAGCGAACCACGCCTTCCATTTCCGCCCACTGCGCGTCGGCGGTTCCGGTGAGTGCCTGTTCATACGTCAGCCGGATCGGCCGGGGCGCCGCCGAGTGTCCCGCCATGCGCCAGGCGGGATGCGCAAGATACGGGCTGAATCCTTTCCCCACCTCAGCGTGGATATCCAGCACGTCGCCGACCTGTGGCGGTGGCACCCTGAGGCCTCGCAAATCGACCCAAATCCCTCCCGTTTCGTCCTGAACAAAAAGATTCGGCGCAACGCTGTCGTAGTAGGTCACCACCGCGCGCACATGAACCGCGCGGGCCTGGGAGCCCTGCTGCCGCGCCACTCGAATCGTCCGCAGCTCCGGCCCGCTCCGCCTCGCGCCCACCGTGTCGGCGAAGCTATTCACTGCAGACGCCATCAGGGCGGCCGAACAGAGGATGGTTCCCGCCATCCGGTGGTGTGTCCAGAGGCGCCGCCAACATCCGCCGATCTGCCGCTGCATGAGGCCCTTTCGCCCGACAAATGGGGGTGCAAAACGAACAAGTCCCGGCAGCTGATCTGCCGGGCCCATGCCGCTGCGGCCCATTCCGAGCTCTCCTCATTCATCGGCAGCTAAGTCGTAGCTGGATATAACACTTCCCGGCCGGTGGACCGGAATCACCTTCCGCTCTCAGTACTTTCGTACTGAATGTGAGGTGCGTGCCGGCAGGCAATCCCCCCTCGATTCAGCCCCCGTGGTCACCGGACAGGCACCCCCTCGATTTACATTCCCGGCCCCGCCGACCCCACCATTCCGGTAGACTTAAAGGGATACACCATGCCCCTAAAGACTTTATTTCTCAACCCTCCGTCGTTCGAAAACTTCGACGGTGGCGCCAGCTCCCGCTGGCCCGCGACTCGCGAAATCGAGTCCTACTGGTATCCGGTTTGGCTCGCCTACCCCACAGGAATGCTCGAAGGCGCCCGGCTCCTCGACGCCAATCCGCACCACGTCTCCTGGCAGCAGGTCAATGAGATTCTCCGCGACTACGAGTTCCTGGTCGTCTTCACCAGCACTGTTGGCTGGTCCGGCGATCAGAAGGCGGCGCAGCTCATCCGCGATACGCACCCGAACCTGAAAATCTGTTTCGTCGGCCCCCCGGTTACCACCGATGCTGACCGCGCTCTCAATGAGTGCTCCGCCATCGACTTCGTCTGCCGCCGCGAGTTCGACTTCTCCGTCGTCGAGTTCGCCAACGGCAAGCCGCTCGACCAGATCCTCGGCATCAGCTACCGCAAAAATGGCCAGGTCGTGCACAATCCCGACCGCCCGCAGGTCGAGGACCTCGATGCCATGCCGTGGGTCACCGACGTCTACAAGCGCGACCTCGACGTCACGAAGTACAACGTTCCCTTCCTGCTGCACCCGTTCGTCGCGCTGTATTCGACCCGTGGCTGCCCGGCGCAGTGTACCTTCTGCCTCTGGCCGCAGACGCTCAGCGGACACGCCTGGCGCAAGCGGTCCACCGACGACGTCGCCGCCGAAATGGCACACGCCAAAGAAATCTTCCCTCACGTGAAGGAATTCTTCTTCGACGACGACACATTCAACATCCAGAAGGCGCGCACCATCGAGCTCTGCTCGAAGCTCAAGCCGCTCGGCCTCACCTGGTCCTGCACCTCGCGCGTGACCACCGACTACGACACTCTGAAGGCCATGCGCGAAGCCGGCTGCCGCCTGCTCATCGTCGGATTCGAATCCGGCGACCCGCAGATCCTGAAGAACATCAAGAAGGGCGCCACCGTCGAGCGCGCCCGCGACTTCGCGCGCGACTGCCACAAGCTCGGCCTCACCATTCACGGTGACTTCATCCTCGGACTGCCCGGCGAAACGAAGGAGTCCATCCGCAACACCATCAACTTCGCCAAGTCGCTGGACGTCGAAACCATCCAGGTCTCCATTGCCCACGCCTTCCCGGGCACGGAGTTCTACGAGTTTGCCCGCACCAACGGGTTCATCACCAACCAGCGCATGAACGACGAAGGCGGACACCAGCTCGCGCACATCGAGTACCCCAGTCTGCCCACCGAGTACGTGCTCGAGATGGTCAACAAGTTTTACGACGAGTACTTCTTCCGTCCCAAAGCCGCGTGGCGTGTCATCAGCAAGGCCATCGCGAACCGTGACGTGAAGCGGCTGTACATCGAGTCGAAGTCGTTCCTCAAGCTGCGCGCACAGCGCAACCGTCTCGTGCGCGAAACCAAGTCGCAGAAGCCTCCCACGGCGGCCGTCGGCACTGAGACCGAGGCGCTGGCGGATCAGTAGGCGACGGAAAGCTCCGGCGGTGCTGCCGTCCGGTTTTGTGACCCCGGAGCTGTTCCCTTTACCTCTTGCAATATGACGTTTCGCCGCTATCTTGTTCTCGCTGTAGTCACCCTCACCGCCGCATTCGGCGACGCCTTTCTCTCACGCGGGATGAAGGCTCTGCCCGCGGTTTCGCTCTCTCACCCGGTGGCGCTGATCCATGCTCTCTTTTCACCGTGGATTGCCGCCGGCATCCTCCTGCTCATCGGCTTCTTCGCTTCGTATCTGACCGCGCTTTCCTTTGCCGACCTCACCTATGTTCTGCCGGCCACCTCGCTTGGCTACGTAATCATGACCATCCTTGCCCGCTGCTGGCTGCATGAGCATGTGTCGCCCTTGCGCTGGTTGGGCCTGGTGTTCATCACCGCAGGTGTCGGCTTTGTTGCGCGTGGTCCTTCGTGGACGGAAGAGGAAACCTCCGTACCCGCACTCGCCCCCGCCATGGAAGAGGTGACGTCATGATGCCCCGATCTGCGTTACTGCCGACCGTGGAAATGATCGGAGCCATCGTGCTCACCGCCACGGCAGGCGACATCCTCATGGCATCGGCGATGCGCCAGATTGGCGACCTCGATCGCATCCGTGAGAAACGCGGCATTCCTGGCGCCGCGCTGGCCGTTGTCACCAATGGACGCTTCGGTCTGGGAGTCTTCTTCCTCGCCCTCAGCTTTTTCTCTTTGCTCTACGGCCTGAACCACCGCGATCTGAGCCTGATCGGCCCCGCCGCTGCTTCCCTCACCTTCGTCAGCAACGCCCTTGCGGCAAAGATCTTTCTCAAGGAAAACGTCGACCGCCGCCGCTGGACTGCGGCTCTCTTCGTCTGTCTCGGCGTCGCCCTGCTGGCGTTCTGATTCCCGCGCAAAAAGAAAGCGCCCGCCGTTTGGCAGGCGCTTTCTTGTGTTCAGACCGCTCGGACTATGGGTTGTTGAAGATGGCGCCCACCGTTTCGTTCGAGCTGCCCATGGTAATCGTGCAGGTGGTACTCGTAACCGGCGTGCAGTTGCTCGACCAGCCGCCGAACGATCCGGCGCTGGGCGCTGCCGTCAGAGTCACCGTGGCTCCCACCGGGAACGTTCCGGTGCATCCGACTCCCGGCCCTGCGCTCTGCTGAGTATAAGAAGGTCCGGTATAGGAGCAGCTGATGTTGCCCGGCGAACTGGTCACCGTTCCGGTACCCACTCCAGCCCCGTAAATCGTTAGCGTTGGCAGAGCCGGCGGATTGCTTACTGCCGTGTCCTGCAGGGTTGCGCTCGCCGTGACGACACTGCCATCTGCGGCTGTGCTTTTGGCTGTGATTGTAGTTGTGCCGAGCCCGAGAGACGTTGCCAAACCGCTGCTGTTGATGGTGGCCACCTGTACGTCGCTCGAAACCCAGCTGACCTGATCCGTCAGGTCTACTGTTTGCGGCGACGTGTTATAGGTGCCGATCGCCAGGAATTGGGCTGTTTCGCCATTCGTAACCACCGTCTGGCTTGTAGGAATCAGAGTCAGTGTCGTCAGGCTCCGGGTAGCTGTCGTCGCGCCTCCGGCCGACACCGTAATCGTCGCCGACCCGATCAAAACGCTCCCATCGGTAGCCGTGGCCACCGCGGTAATGGTTGCTGAGCCTGCTCCGACGGCCGTCACCAGCCCCGATGAGCTCACCGTAGCAACCGACGCGTCGCTGCTCTTCCAGGCCGCAATGGATGTCAGATCAGCCGTTAGCGGCGCTGTGTTGTAGGTCCCAATCGCGATCAACTGCGCCGTCTGTCCGGAAGCTGCGATCGTCTGGCTGCCAGGCGTCACGTTCACTGCCGTCAATTCGCGCGCCGTCACACCGCCATTAATGCTGACCGTTGCTGTTCCGGTATGCACAGAGCCGTCGGTATCCGTTGCGATGGCCGTAACGGTTGCCGCGCCAGTGCTCACGCCGGTTACCATTCCGGCAGAATTCACGGTCACGATGCTCGAATCGCTCGATTTCCACGTCACCTGGCTGGTCAAATCCACCGAAGTAGGCGAGGTGTTATACGTGCCGATTGCGATCAGCTGGGCCGTCTGGCCGGTAACCGTCAGCGTCTGGCTGCCCGGTATCACCGAAACGCCCGTCATTATCCTGGTCACGGCTCCGCTCGAAGCACCTGAGCCGCCGCCCGTAGACGCCGGAGCGCTCACCACGATGTTCGACACCGAAGTCAGCTTGCCAAATTCGCCCTGAATCGTCGCGATAATGTTCGTCTGCCCGGGTGCGACGCCCGTCGCCACACCTGCCGATGAAACCGTCGCCACCGCCGGGATGGTCGAGGACCAGGTTACCTCTGAGGTAATGTCCTGCGTCGTGGGGGCGTGCCCCGACTCGGTATAAGTGCCATAACACTTGAATTGTGCCGACACGCCAGGCACGACGGTCGTCAGCCCAGTGCCCGGCTGGATAGTAATCGCGGTCAGGGAGCGCGAAAGGCATCCGGTCTGCAGCGTCGTCGACGCGAGAAGAACCGCAATACTTGTGAGAACTGAACGAGACAGGATGGAAGAGTAACGGCGTGACAGCTTGCCGCGCAGTATAGACATGGGGGCTTGGCCTCCGCAGAATGCAGTGACTCTGAACTGGATTGATCGGTGAGTCTTACGGGGAACATAGCAGCCTGGTAACCTGTTACCCATACGACTTTCGAGTGAGGACTCCAACTGATAAATGCAACCGCTTTCCCGTACCAGTGCGCTATCTTCACATAACCCTTGGTGTGTCACACATTTGGGGGATACCTGCCGCATATCTCGGCTGGGTAACCTGATGAGTAATCTGAGGGGGAGTATTGCGCGATCTTCTGGAGCCGAAGCTAGCTTCTCCGCCGCAGCCTTCGACCGGCGATGATCCTGCCCACTCCAGCCCGCCAGGCACCATTGAAAAGGTCGGTAAGTCAGTGGTTGCGGTCACCACGAACGACCGCGTGCTCAAGCCAGTCGCCCAGTTCTTCGCCGCCGGCATCAGCACGTGGCTCGTCATGGTGTGGCTCAACGGCCTGCACAGCTTCCTCTATGTCTGGCCGCTCACCGGGATTTCCCTCGCACTGATCCTGGGAAGCTGGGATCCCGGACCGTCGCGCTACCTGCACGTGGTGTGCAGTTCCTGCGGGCAGGCCATCGCCTACTGCATGGTGGGACTTGCGCCGCTCACTGCCGGCACTCTGGCGCTAACCCAGGGGCTCGAGGTATGGGTATGCGCGGCCGTGCTCTCGCCATGGGTTACGTCTTTTGACGACCTCAAGCAGCGCGCGAATGTGCTGCGGCTCGGCATTGTTGCCCTTGCCGCTCCCGTTCTGTTCATGGCGATTGCAGCGCTGCGATTCGCCTCCATCACGCACACGCACTTCCTGTTCGCGTGGAGGATGCTCGTTCCCGCCGACTGCCTTGGCATTGCCATCATTGTTCCGTCGCTGCTCTTCCCCACCTCCGGAGAGTTCCGGACCCTGAACAAGCTGCGGCCCCATCTCACTCGTTCCACGCCTGCGCTCGTCTTCTTCTTCGCCGCTGTCGCTGTCATCTTTCTTCAGTCTTCCGAGCCGTTTTTGTTTCTCGTCTTTCCGCCTCTCGTGGTCCTGATCTTCTCCATGGGGCTGGAGGGAGCAGCCATTGCGCTGCCTTCCATCACCATCATGGCCTGCGCAACGCTGGCGTACCGATGGGGCCCGCTTTGGCTCGATCGCCGGCCGGCGGCATCCGATCCCATCTTCCTGATGCAGGTTTTTCTGGCCACCGTCGTCGCCGTGGCGCTCGCGGTCGGAGCGCTGCTCGACGAGCGCCGCCGGGCCGAACGCTCCGCCGAAGAAAATCAATCCATCTTCCAGACCCTGATCCAGAATTCCGAGGACATGATCGTCCTCTCCACCCTGGGAGGACAGCAACGCTTCGTCTCGCCGGCGGTCGCGAAGATCACCGGCTGGAGCCCCAAAGAATTTGTGCAGATGGAATACCTGCACACCATGTACCCGGACGATCGTGAACTCGGCTCGTCGATTCTCGCCAGCCTGGCCGCAGGCAAGCTGAATCACACCTTCCGCTACCGCACGCGCTGCAAGAACGGCGAGCATCGCTGGGTCGAAGCATCCCTGCGCGGTTATCGCCACGCAGGCTCCGTGGACGTCGCGGGGTACGTCTCCACCATTCGTGACATTTCTCTGCAAAAACAGGCCGAAGATACTCTGCTCGCCGAACGTGCCGTGCTCTCGCAGGAAAAGGAGGAGCTCGCGGGTCTTGCTTCCCTCGACGAACTGACGCAGATTCCCAACCGTCGCGCCTTCAATACCGCTCTGAAGCAGGAGGCTCTGCGCCACACCCGTCTCGGAAAGCCGCTCGCGCTGCTGATGATCGACGTCGATTTCTTCAAGCTTTACAACGACCGATACGGCCACCAGGAAGGCGACAAGTGTCTACAGGCCCTTGCCCAGACCATGCAGTCCTGTATCGGACGCGTCTCCGACACCATTGCGCGCATCGGCGGAGAGGAGTTCGCCGTTCTGCTGCCTGGCACGGACGAAGCAGGTGCCGTCAAAGTAGCCCTGGACATGCTCTCCCGCGTTCGCCGGCTCAACATGAAGCATATCGACAGCCCCTTCGGACGCGTCTCCGTCAGCATCGGCATCGCCGCCTGGCCCTCGAAATTCTCCACCGACATAGCCTTCCTCATGCAGCAGGCCGATCGTGCGCTCTACGAAACTAAACACAATGGCAGAAACAACTTCACCGTCCAGGCCGACGATCCCAACATGATGTCCACGGGGAAATACTGGGATATCGACTGATCCCCGCCCTTGCCCCCGGTGCAGCAAAAATCCTCCCGCCTCATCCGCGACATGCCTTTGGTGAATCTCATCAATTGAGTTGCGAGTTCATTTTTTGGTAGCGCGCAAAATCGCGTGAAATTTTTTAGCCCACTTCTCCATTTCCTGTTTCACATCGGCTACTTCGGCCCTGTGCTGATGGGCATCATGGACTCGTCTTTTCTTGTGCTCCCTTTTGGCAACGATCTGGTCGTCGTGGGCCTGGTCGCCCGCCATCACCAGGGAGCGCCCTGGTACGCCCTCGCCGCCGCGTGTGGCTCGACGATCGGCGTTCTGATCCTGGCGCTCGTCGCCCGTAAACTCGGTGAGGAAGGCATCCGCAGAATCGCCGGCGAAAAAAAATACGACAGCCTCAAAAACAGGATCGGCAAACGCTCCGGAGTAGCCGTTTTCCTCGGCGGTCTGGCTCCGCCGCCATTTCCCTTCACTATGGTGATTGGAGCGGCTGCGGCTCTGGACTATTCCCTCTGGCGCATGGCGGTCATCAACTTCCTGTCGCGCGGCGCACGATTTGCCGTTCTCGCCTGGCTGGCCATCAAATTCGGTCACCAGGTTCTCGCGGTCGCCAAATCGAAACCATTCGAATGGGCGATGGGCGCGTTCATTTTCCTGTGCCTTGCCGGCAGTGCCTTCTCCATCTGGAATTGGGTACGCAAATCGCGCGCACCGAAGAAGGCCTGAACACCGGCACGTCGCCGCCTAAGCGGCTGGCCTCCCCTCGACCGCTGTATCCGGCACGACCTCCTTCTCCACCGGGACGTGCAGGTAGAGTTCCTTCACCAGAACAATGCCGGCGCTCGCCAGCGGCGCTGCCATCGCCAGTCCCAAAATGCCGGCGACGTTCCAGAAGAAGTATTGCGTCAGAATCGTCAGCACCGGAGGCAGGCGCACCGCCTTCCGCTGGACGAACGGCGTCAGCAAATAGCCTTCCACTATGTGCAGCACTGTGTAGAGCACCAGCACCCAGATCGCCGTTTGCGGACTCCGCTCCAGCCCCATCAGCACCGACGGAATGCCGGACAGTACGGTTCCCGCATACGGCAGGAAGATCGCCACGCCCGTGACGAGGCCCAGCGTCCACGCCAGATGAACGTGCAGCAGGGAAAGCCCAATGCCGCTGCCCACTCCCAGCACTACCATGGGAACCAGCTGACCCAGCAGCCACCACCGCAGCTGCCGTTGCAGATCCGACACAATCGCGCGGCACCGCACTCGCGTCGGCTCCGGGATCAGCACCAGCAGTCCCTCCTCATACCAGCGCGGATTGAGCGCCCCAAAAAATCCAATGACCACCACGATGATGATGTCGGTAATGCCATCGGAAACCGCGGTTGCGATCTGCGGCAGGTGGGCGCCAACGTGGGAGGTCTGCACCGCCTGCTTTCCGCGCACCAGCAGCGCATGGCCCGTCTTGCTCTGGTTCAGTGGTACCTCCAGCCGATGAATGGACTCCGGCAGAGAGTGCATCAGCTCCGATACCTGCGTCTCAATCCGCGGCGCCAGCAGGTACCCAAGGCCGGCAAGGATCACCCCGATCAGAAACAGCGTGGTTGCATAGGCAAACATCCCGTTCAGCGGAGTATGCCGCTCGATAAACAGCGTGATCGATCGCAGGATGACGGCAACCAGTACCCCCGCAAACGCCAGCAGCAGAAGCTGCAGCTGAAACCAGACGAACAGAAAGACCAGAATGACCACGCCCACGTAAACGAGGAGCCTTTCCGGCGTATGCCGGCCGGCGCGCAAAGGGATCCTCAGCACCATCTGCCTCCTCGTCGACTCATGCGAGAGCGGCCCGCCGGCTCAGCACGTGCAAGCTGCCCTTATGTAAAGAGATGCGGCGACAACGGCTAACCGGGGCTTGCCGCAGCTCAGCAGCGGGAGCCTCCCTACTCCCTGGAGCAATTGCCGCTTCGTACAGCAAGAACGGCACACTTCTGCGCGTGTCCTTCCTTGCCGCTTCGCCCCTTGCCGCTCGCCGAATCCGGCATCCAATGGAGCAGGAACCTTGTTCTGCACCATTGATTCCGATGATCAGAGGAGAAGTATGACCAACGTTGTAAACGAAATCGGAAAGAGCTTCAGAATGTCGGAAGCCGAACAGAATATCCGCTACGCCGTTGGCTCGGCTGCCGCGGCTGCCGCCATTTTTGCGCCCCTGAGCTACAAGTGGAAGGGCGTGCTGACCGCTGTCGCCGCCGAAACTATCCTCTCCGCCAATTACGGAGTCTCTCCCGTAAAGCGGCTCTTCAACATGTAGGGCTCCAGGCGGTCGGGCACAGCCGCACCGGCCGCCCATCCTCACCTGCTTCTCCGTCCCTGGGGGAATGTTCGTCTTGTCTGTTTTGAAGGAGGCGCCGCCGCACCCGCCGGCCCTGCATGAATTTCATCAATGCGGTTAAGTCTTTTGCTGAAAACGGCGTCTTTGTCGCCATCATTGCCCACGGCCTGGTAGGCATTTCCCTCTTATGGGATAAGGTTCTGCTCCGCCGCAAAGGCATGCAGAGCCTGGCCTCGTACGTCTTCTGGCTCGGCGCTATCAGTATCTTCGGACTGGCATTGATCCCCTTCGGATTCCACATGCCTTCTCTGAAGATCGCCGGCATCGCCTTTGCCGCGGGCTTTTGCGATCTGGCTGCCACCTGGTTCTATTACGCCGCCCTGAAACGCGGAGAAGCTTCCGAGGAACTCGCTGCGATGGGAGGCTTCATGCCGCTGGCCACCGTCCTGCTCTCCATTCCCCTGATCGGCGTCGACCTCAAAGGCCAGATGCTGGGCTTCGCCTTGATGACCCTCGGCGGATTCGTGATGTTCTTCGCCGAAAAGCTGCCCCTCTCCCGCGTGCTGCCACTGGTCGTCGGCGCCTGTGTGCTCTTCGGGTTGACAAATGTCCTGCAGAAGCTCGCATTCAACGAGGCGAAGTTCGTCAGCGGCTATGTCTTCTTCACCATCGGAACCTTCGTCGGCTCCATCGCGCTTCTGCTCCGCCCCAAATGGCGCCACGAAATCTTTCAGAAATCGGAAGAAGCGCCACCGCGCAGCAAGTTCGGCTACATGCTGAACCGCTTTCTTGCCGGGGTCGGCTCCTTTCTCGCCGTTTTTGCCATCAGCCGCACCTCGCCTTCGATGGTGGTCGCCATCTCTGGCGTCCGCTACGTTGTGATTTTCCTCGGAGCCTGGGCCATCACGCAGTGGATCCCGTCCTGGTTCAAGGAGGACTTCAACCGCCGCGCGCTCCTGATCAAGGCGTGTGGGACGGCTTTGGTTGTGGCTGGCCTTGTCCTCGCGGGGCTACATGGGGCGGCGCAGGGTTCAGGGGGGCCGCAGTAGGAGCGTTCCCTGGCTTCACCGCCAGCACCACCCCCAGGCTAACCAGAATCACGCCAACCCAGCGCTTCCACGGGATCCGCTCCTTCAGCACAAAGTGCGCTCCCAGCGTATCCACCACAAAGCTGAGCGCCGTCGCCGGAACCGCCACGCTCAGCTGCGCCACGGTCAGCAGCCCCAGCAGCGAAAAGAACGCCACTGCGTAGCAAAGGCCACCCAGGATCACCAGCCTGCGCGTAACGATGTAGCGCACGATGTGCAGCAGGCCGCGGGGATTGAAATCCGTGAGTTCCCCGCCCTGCGACATGCCCCTGGCGCAGAGGATATCCCCGCAGGAGCTAACGAAGACCGTGCAGAGAATCAAGCCCCATTTCAGCACGATTTGGCCTCGGCATGATGTTCAGCCTGATGTTCGACCGTCGCAATCGGAGTCTCCGCCACCAGCGTCACGCCGAAGGATATGAGCACCACGCCGATCCACCGCGTCAGCCCGACGTGGTCTCCCATGAAAACCTGGCCGAATAGCGTCGTCAGGATGTAGGCCGACGCCGTACACGGGATCACGTAGCTGAGATCGGCCCAGCTGAACAGCGACAGCTGAGCGAAGGTGAAGATCGCCGTCAGCGCAGCGCCGCTCACCAGCGCCGGGTTCAGGATGAGCCCAGCAATGTACGGGCCCAGCGCTACATGTTCAAAATCCGGCATGTTCTTCATGCCGATCGCAAGCAGAAGATTGCCAAAGCTGTTCGCCAGAACAACGATCGCGATGAATATGGCCGTTCGACGGGTTCGGTTCTGCGGGGCGGGCGCGTGCATTCGCTGGATTGGAGCATTCTGCCAGAATTGGCGTTGCCGCGCCCCGCGCAATTCGCGCAGCTTTCCGCGGCGCGTTCTAATGATTATTGGGCGGAGCCGTCGTCGTCCCGCCTGGATTGCTCGGCTGTGTCACCGTCGGACCGTGCGAGCGACCCCACCACCAGCCGCCGTACCCGCCGAATCCCCAGCCGGCAAACCAGATGATGGCCGCGATGAAAAGGACAATCCAGATCCAGAACCAGCTCCGTCCCGCTTGCCGCGCCGGCTGAGCCGCCGGACGATCCGATACGCGCTCCGGTCGCTTAGAAGATTCGTCAGGATACGGTCTTTGTGGCGTCGCCATGAAAACTCCCCCTCCTTCATGGCGATGCAGAGCGGAGCCGCGCCATTGCCTGTCCGGCCCTCAGCGCGGGATTGGCATGGCAAGGTACGTCACTGCTTGCCGGTCTCCACGTGGTGCGCCTGGGCCAGCTGCTGCGCCATCTGCAGATGCTTCTGGATCACCGGCTCCGCCTTCTGCGCCGCGGCCTTCACCGTCGGATCCTGTCCGTTCGAAGCTTCCGTCTGGACCTGTTGCAGGGCAGCCTGGTGCCCCTGCACCATCCCGGCAATGTACTGCAGGTCGAAGGCCATGCCCCGCAGATCCTTCAGCTGATTGGCGAGCGCCTGATCTTTCGGGTCCACCTGTCCAGGCGCAACAACCACGTCCAGCTTCTGGGCAATGGGCTTCATCTGGTTGTTCAGCAGCGTGTGATCCTGGATCATCGTCTGCGCGAAATGCTTCACGTCGTTGCCGGATGCCTGCCCCAGCGCCAGGTGCGCGGCCGCGATCTCCGCATTGTTGCTTTCGACTGCCGTGCGCACGAACTGCTTGTCGGCATCGCTGGGTCCCTGCGCCGCTGCGGTCCGGACCATCAACGCTGTCGCCAGCGCCAAAAGAAAAATGCTGCTCTTTCGTATCGGATTGCCTGCCATCGGCTCCCTCTCCTCTGAACTGAACATGTGGCCCAGTTCAGTGGGGTGAACGAGAGTTCCCCGAGGTTGCTTTGGCGTAATGCGTGGCGTTGTTTGACTGTGCGGTCAGAAGAATTCCGCAGCGCTCGTTGCGCTGAAGCGGCTCGGCTTCGCAAGTTGCCAAACGCGCAGGTTTCGTATCAGGGCATGACTTCAGTCGTGCCGTTCAGGATCGCACACGATCCGGGCTTCAGCCCCTGCCGCGCAATGGGTTCCGCGTAGCGGAACAACGGTAGAAGCCCCGGCCTTCAGGCCGGGGAAATGGTCGAATTGAACCGTTCGGCCTTTAGGCCCGGGAATTCGACAACGACGAAATCAGTCCCCGGCCACCAAAACCGGTTCCTCCACCGCCTTCTTCTCCGGCCACGGCGGCAAAAGGTTCATCAGGACCGCCAGAATCAACAGCGGCAGAATGGTCAGGGCAATCGAGACCAGCAGGCCTTCGCGCGTCGCCAGCACCATCTTGTACGTGGTGTAACCCAGGAAGCTCTTCGAGAAGAGCTGCCCGCCGATCACCACGTTCCAGCGCATTGCAAAAATCCCCACCAGCGCCAGCGATCCCGACACCGCATAGATCCGCTTGCGCACGATCGCCGAGAGCTTCGTCACCTGCACGAGTCCCAGCAGCAGAATCGGCGTTAGCGTCCCCAGGCAGATCTGCAGCACCACCTGGGAGAACCACAGCCGCGTGTGCACCATGAAGTCCAGGCTGCGGAACGATTCGTCGGCCTCATAGATGCGGTGAATCAGGTCCAGCATCTCCAGCCCGAAATCGATGATGAAGATGTAGAGCAGATACTGTGCGATCGTGTCCACGCAGCGCATATCGATCACCTCGCGCCGCAGCTTCGTAATCGCCATGTACAGCAGCATCACGGCGGCAATGCCAGACACCATCGCCGAGAAGATGAACACTACCGGCATCAGTGGCGAGGACCACCATGGATTGGCCTTGATCGATCCAAAGATGAACCCCACATATCCATGCAGGAAAAACGCCGACGGAATGCCGATCAGCGTGATCACCCATCCCACGCGATCGTCGATGTGCAGCGCGCGCTCGCTGACGTCGTACGAGCCCAAAGTCAGCACGCGGTAAAGAAGCCGTCTCCATCCGAAGGTCGTCTGCGCGAGCCGCACGATATCCGCGCGGTAATCCAGCCAGACCTCCACGGTGAGAACCGCCATCAGGTACCACAGGTAGACAAAGCCGAACATCGCCATCGCCGACGAGCGATGCGGCGTCAGATACATCTCCAGCGACCGTTCCGGATGTCCGAGGTGCAGTTGCAGCGGCAGCGGCGCCACCATCAGGAACGCCAGCGCCGTCAGCAGCGCCAGCCGGTACGTCGGCTTCACCGCCTCCACGCGAAAGACGCGCTCCAGCGACGCCAGAATGAACGCACCCGCCACCAGGCCGGTAATGAACGGATACAGAACGATCAGCACGCTCCAGTAGAGCGAGACCTCGTTCGGATACATAAAGCCTTCCACGCCGGGCATGCTCTTCTCCTTCCCGTCTCGCTACCGGACCGACCCGTCCAGGGCGTTGTAGTAAACCTTCGCGCCGGTGGCCATCTGCGGCTTCAGCACCTGCACGCTGTGTGTCTTCAGGAACGCATGGATCGGATCCTTCGGATTCTTCAGGTCGGCCAGTTGCCGCGCGCCCGTCGGACACGACTCGCAGCACGCCGTCGTCAGACCCTTCGTGATCCGGTGGTAGCAGAGCGTGCACTTATCCGCGACCTTCTTCTCCGGATGGATATACCGGCATCCATACGGGCAGGCCTGCACGCAGTAGGCGCAACCGAGGCAATACTTCTGATCGACGAGCACCACGCCATCCGGCGTGACGAAGGTCGCTCCCACCGGACAGACCTGCGTGCACGGAGAATCAGCGCAGTGATTGCAGAGCTTCGGCACGAAGAAGTACTTCCCCTCGTCCTCCTTCGCTACCGGAAAACCTTCTTTGCCTCCGTCCGGCGAGATCACCTGCGGGTTGCCCATGTTCTCGTCGCTGACGTGATACCGCTCCACCCATGTGCGGAAGAATCCCTCCGGCACATCGTTCTCCGCCTGGCAGGCACGCACGCAATTGCCGCAGCCGATGCACTTCGGGATGTCGATCAGCATGCCCCACCAGTGCTGGCTCTTGTCATAGTTAGGAGCCTGCTCCGGCGTTCCTGCCAGCACCGATTCCCAGGCCATGGCCGCAGCTGGAAGAAGAACCAGAAGATGACGTCGCGTGATGTTCATTGCGTGCCTCCCGCGGCGATCACCGGACTGTGCGGCTGATGGCACGTGTTGCAGGGCGCCCCGCCCGAGTGTTCGTCAGCATTGACCTGCGGAAAATCCTTCGGACGCGCTGCGCTCTGCGCATGGCATCGAACGCACAATACCGCCGTATCCGGCTTGCCCGGATCCACGCTCGCCGGATCGTCCGCGTGCTTCGCCTGCGCACCGTGGCACGCTTCGCAGTTCACCGTTGCGTGCTTGCCGGCCGCCTTGGTCTGCGCCACGTCCGTGTGGCAGGTCTCGCACGTTTGGTGCCCGGCAAAGTGCAGCGGATGATCGGCAGTTTCGCTGATCGCGGCGCCCCGATAATGCCCGTATTGTCCAAAGCTGTGCGGAACCACAAAGGCACGAATGATAAGGAATGAGAGCGTTCCGGCGAGGTAGACCCCGGCCAGCCGGAACAGATGGCCGCCGTTTTTGAACTTGCCCATAGTGCCGTTTCTCCGCGAGCGATTCCCAGGACGCACTACCTGCACGGACCCGGGGAATCGCTGTCTCTTTCATAGCGGATTGGCCTGTACCGCTGTATGTGCCCTGCATCACATTGCGGCCCTCAGCAGGCACGCGGGCACAGTACTGCGGCAATCCGAGCGCGCGTAAATTGCAGCCCGAGCTGCACATCCGCTCAGCGTTTACGCCTTGTTTATGCCATTCGTTCGTATACTGCAGCTAACCGGTCCACGAAGTGTGCGGGCCGGTGGCACAATATCGGTTCCGGAGACACATGGGGCTTTTTGCCGAAATTGAATCGGGCCAGCAGATCGACCATTACCGTGTCGACGCACCCGTCGCTGAGAGCGGAATGGCCTCCATCTACCGCGCCACCGATCTCCGCGACGGCCGCACCGTCGCGCTGAAGATCCCCCATGCAGCGATGGAAGCGGACCCCACGTTCTTCGACCGCTTCAAGCGCGAAGACGAGATCGGCGCCGCCATGGATCACCCCAACGTGATGCGCACCTATCCAGTCACCGAGCGCTCGCGCGTGTACATGGTGATGGAGTGGGTGCCCGGCCGCTTGCTGCGCAAGATCCTCGCCGAAGAAGGCAAGCTGCCGCAGGAACGCGCGATTCACATCACCCTGCAGATACTCAACGCGCTCCAGTACATTCACAACCGCGGCGTTGTCCACCGCGACCTGAAGCCGGAAAACATCATGATCGACAGCCACGACAACGTGAAGCTCATCGACTTCGGCATCGCCTCGAAGGAAGGCTCACGCCGCCTCACCTATGCCGGCTTCTCCCAGACGCTGGGTACGCCCGACTACATCTCTCCGGAACAAGTGAAGGGCAAGCGCGGCGATCAGCGATCGGATATCTACGCCATGGGCGTGATGCTCTACGAAATGCTCACCGGCCGGACGCCTTTCACCGGACCCTCGCCGCTGGCCATCATGAATGACCGGCTGATCAATCATCCGTATCCGCCGCGTGAAGCGAACCCCGCCATCAGCCCGCAGCTGCAGGAAGTGATCTACCGCGCCCTCGAGCGCGACCCCCACAACCGCTATCCGGACGCCCACGAGTTCGCGCTCGACCTCCAGAACATCGATCAGGTCGGCGTTGCCGATCGCGTCGAGCTGACCAACTGGAGGAAACGCCGCTCCGGCAAAGCGCGCAAGATCGCGTTCTATGTGGCGCTCGCGCTTCTTCCCTTCATCCTTTTTGTCGCGATGATCCTGCTCGCACGGCACCGATAGCAGCCTACGCCCCGCGCACCACTGATCACTGAGCACTGACAACTGACTGCTGACTGCTGGCTGCTCCTCTACGCTGTCGGCAACCACGCATCTCCGGAAGCTGCACCGTTCGTCGCACGCACGAACGCCACTTCCTCCGCAAACCGATAGCCCACGCATGGATCGGTCAGCAGATATCTGGGATTCGACGGGTCCTTCTCAATCTTCTTGCGCAGTTGCCGCACAAAGGTCCGCAGATAATCCACTTCCTGCCGGTACTCCACTCCCCACACCGACGTAAGCAGTTTCCCGTACGTCACAG
>DASYYN010000287.1:0-10739 GCA_035933815.1 Acidobacteriaceae bacterium | reverse complement strand
ACCTTCGCCGTGTGCAGTTTCGCGGCCGCAACCGAAAGCGGAATCGAGCGAATGGTGCGGACGTTCGTCGTGACGTCCTCGCCCGTGGTGCCGTCGCCGCGGGTGAGCCCGCGCTGCAGGTGCGCCGACCCTTCGCCCGCGCCGCGATACTGGAGCGCCATCGACACGCCGTCCATCTTCTGCTCGCAGACGTAGCTGATCTCCGCTCCGTCGCCTGCAAGCTGGCGCACTCGCCGGTCCCAGTCGCGCAGTTCCTCTTCGCTCATCACGTTGTCGAGCGAGAGCATCGGCCGCGAGTGCGGCACCTTGGGGAAGCCCTCCTTGGGCTTGCCGCCCACGCGCTGCGTCGGCGAGTCGGGCGTGATCAGTTCCGGATGCTCTGATTCGAGGCGCTGCAGCTGGCGCATCAGATCGTCGAACTCAGCGTCGGAAATGGCGGGCGAGTCGAGCACGTAGTAGAGGTGCTCGTGGTGGCGAATCTTCTCGCGCAGCGCTTCAATCTTGTGAGCGGCGGATTCCTGGGACATCACCGATCATGGTACCCGGAGCGCATGCGACGTGCGGTTCAGCGGCCGCACATGGGGCGGAGCCACACGTCCACACATTCGCGAACACACCAGGCGTTGCGGAGGCCGCTACTTTCTTAGCTCGATGTACTGGCTCTGCACAAATCCGACGATGTTTCCGTAATGCGGATCGAAGTCGTCCTTGTGCAGCGCGGCGTACCAGATCGCGTCATCACCGGCCTTCGGATTCACACCTTTCCAGTGCGGATCGATCAGCCACTTCATATAGGAGATGGTGCCGACATCCTCCGGCGCTCCTAATACCCGGCAGGTGCCGCCGACCGAAAGGCCGCTGTCCGTCACCAGCCCGGGATCATTCGTGAAAATGTAGGTGACGTTCTTCGTTTGCGCGTCCCACGCGATCGTGTATCTGATCTTGTCGATTTGCACTTCGGCGCACGGATCGCGGTGATCCTCGCCTGTGCGGCATTGCTTCTCTTTTTTATCGGTGGTGATCAGCGATTCGGGAGCGGGGGAACCAAGCTTGGGCAGGTGATCGATTTGCGCCTGGACGGGAATTGGTAGCAGAAGCGTCGTGCAAACCAAAGCCGCCGCTGCCGCGAAGACAGGGAACGGAGAGACTTTCATAGCGTGCAACCCCTTGGAGTTTTTTCCGGAAGAATTGTAGCCCGGCTTCGCCGCTTATGACATGCCTCATCGCGGCGCCGGGAAGTTTTCTGCCCGAGCAAAGGCAGCCAGGCTGGCGGAGCCATTCGGCCCACTCGCTATAATCCCCTCGAATGGAAAAGCATCTGTTGGATGAGCTGGAGCGCCGCAACAAGCTGGCCGAAGCCGGCGGCGGGCGCGAACGCCGGGAGCGCCAGCATCGCGAGGGTAAGCTGGGTGCCCGCGAGCGAATCGAACTGCTTCTGGACGAGGGCACCTTCGAAGAGACCGACCGCCTGGTCGAGCACCGGTGCACCGATTTCGGCATGGCCGAAAAGCGCATTCCGGGCGATGGCTTCGTTACCGGCTACGGGCGCATCGACGGCCGCACCGTCTTCGTCTTCGCCCAGGACTTTACCGTCTTTGGCGGCTCGCTCTCCGAGGCCAACGCGGCGAAAATCGTCAAAATTATGGACACCGCAATGCGCGTCGGCGCTCCTGTCATTGGCCTGAACGACTCCGGCGGCGCGCGCATCCAGGAGGGCGTCGTCTCGCTGGCCGGCTACGCGGATATCTTCCTGCGCAATACGCTGGCCAGTGGAGTCATTCCGCAGATCTCGGCAATCCTCGGACCGTGCGCCGGCGGCGCTGTGTATTCGCCTGCCATTACCGATTTCACGCTGATGGTCGACAAGACCTCTTACATGTTCGTCACCGGGCCGGACGTCATCAAGACCGTGACGCACGAGGAGGTGACGAAGGAAGAGCTGGGCGGGGCCACTACGCACAACGAGGTCTCCGGCGTCGCGCACTTTATGGCGCATGACGATGCCGAATGCCTGGTGATGATCCGCGAATTGCTGAGCTTCCTGCCGTCAAACAACCTTGATGATCCGCCGCGCCGCCCCTGTAACGATCCGGTGGACCGCGAGGATTGGGAACTGGACCAGATCGTGCCGGCGGAGTCGAACCAGCCCTACGATATCAAGGACGTCATCACCCGCATCGTCGACGACGGCTACTTCTTCGAGGTGCACGAGCATTTCGCGCGGAACATGGTCGTCGGCTTCGCCCGCATGAACGGCCGGCCCGTGGGCCTCGTGGCGAATCAGCCGGCGGTGCTGGCCGGCGTGCTCGACATCAACGCAAGCGTCAAAGGCGCGCGCTTCGTCCGCTTCTGCGACGCGTTCAACATCCCGCTCATCACCCTCGAAGACGTGCCGGGATTCCTCCCTGGCACGCAGCAGGAGTACGGCGGCATCATCCGCCACGGGGCCAAGCTGCTCTTTGCGTTTGCCGAAGCGACTGTGCCCAAGCTGCTGGTCATCACGCGCAAGGCATACGGCGGCGCTTACTGCGTCATGAGCTCCAAGCACATCCGCACCGACGTGAACCTCGCCTGGCCGACCGCCGAAATCGCCGTCATGGGCCCCGAAGGCGCGGTGAACATCGTCTACGGGCGCGAACTGGGCGAGGCTGTCCGTCAGGCTGAAGCCCGCGAAGGCACGCTGAGCGAGCAGCGCCGAAGCGAGGTTCTCGCTGAGGCGCGTGCTGATCGTGTGCACGAATTCCGCGAGCAGTTTGCGAACCCCTACATCGCGGCGGAGCGCGGCTATGTCGACGCGGTGATCCTTCCGCGTGCGACGCGCAAGAAGCTCATCAACGCCCTTGAGATGCTCGACGGCAAGCGCGACCGCAATCCGCCGAAGAAGCACGGGAACATTCCGCTGTGAGCGATCCCATCAGCAGCCAAACCGCCGAGCACTACGTCTGGGGAGACGGGTGCGACGGCTGGCACCTCCTGCGCCACGACGCGCTCAGCATCATCGAGGAGCAGATGCCGCCCGGCGCCCGCGAGCAGCGGCATCGCCATGCGAGGTCGCGGCAGTTCTTCTATGTGCTCGACGGCCAGCTCACCATGGAGGTGGAAGGCGGCTTCCATCTGCTGCGTGTGGGCGAGGGCATCGAAATCGTGCCCGGACAGCGGCACCAGGCTATCAACGACTCCGCCGCCGACGTGCGGTTCCTCGTCATCTCCTCGCCGCCCTCGCACGGAGACAGAATCGTCTCCTGATCTACGACCTCGTGCCCTCGATTACGCTGCCGGGGATGCTGCCGATCCGATCTCCTCAATGAGGCCGGAGTTCTGCGGCCGCATCGATACGGCGCCGAACTCCGGAATTTTCAGCTCCGGCATTGGCCGGGCCTGAAACAGCCGGTGGCAGGGAACTGCGATCCAGCGCGCCCAGCGGTTGGCCCTGGTGCGGCGTGCGCTGTCCGTGGCGATGCCCGTGTTGGCGTACATCTGACGGTAAAGCCTGGAGATGAACACGAACGCCAGCCGGGCACGCAGGTTGGGCGTGACAGAAGCCCTCTTCCAGATGGACCCGAAGCTGTAGAACGCGTCCCAGACCCCCTGCGTCCGAGTCCGCAACTCCTCCGAGCTCATCGATGGGTGGGGCATCATCATCTTTGGCCGTTGATGAGCCGGAATGAGCCAGTACCGCGTGACGGGTATGCCGTTGACCCTGGGCGCGTGGTCGCCCTGCTCTTTTTCCCAGCGCTGGAAATCAATGGTTCCGGGCAGGGGAGTCAGCATGACGAACTGAGCGAAGGCGATGTCGGCCTTCTCGGCCAGTTCCCGCGTGGCGCGAAAGGTGTCGGGCCTGTCGGTGGGAAGCCCGAAGATGAACGATCCGAGGATGTGCACACCGTTACGGCGAAACGTCCTGAGGCGCTGCACGAGATTGTCGCCGGAAAGGTTGAAGTCCTTGTAAACGGCCTTCAGCCCCTCAGCCGTGACCGCTTCCACCCCGACCAGAGCGCCCAGGATATGCGCCTTGCGCATGGCCTGCAGGTATTCGGGATCTTCAGCCGCCTCCATTGTGATCTGGGTAAAGAACACGACGTCCGGCACTGCAGCGAGTTCCTGCATGAGCTGGAATTTCTCTTCGCGGATCTTCTCGAGCGTGGCAAGCCGCTCCAGGTTGTTCTGTTCGCGGGCGAGCCGCAGATCGGTTTGGCTGACCGGGTAGAAGTTATCGTCGGCCAGGGTCATGAAGCGGATGCCCCGGCGGCGCAGCTCGATGACTTCGCGGATCACCGAAGCATAGGGACGCAGCCGCGGCTTCTGGCCGTCTGTGCGCCAGACGGAACAGAACGAACAGTGCTTTGGACAGCCGCGCGTGGTCTGGACTGAGCCCCACATGTACTTGCCTTTGGGCAGCAGGTCCCATCGTGCGCTGGCAAACTGATCCGCCGGAAGACGGCCGCCTTCATACACGCTCTGAACGCGATGATCAGCGCAATCCTGCAGCGCTTGTCCCCAGGCGAGATCGCCGTCGCCGCGAACGACACTGTGGGCGGCGCCAAGCTCAAACGCCTCGTTCGGATAAAGCGATGCGTGCACGCCTCCAAAGATGACCCATGCTCCGCGAGCGCGGGCGATACGGCCAACCTCGTAGCCGCGCAGGGCGTTTAGGGTGTGTATGCCAATGCCGACGACGTCGCCCGGCTGGATCGTTTCAGGATCGATCTGTTCGAGGGTTTCGTCGACAAGGTGGGGATCGCCGAAGCGCTGTGGGGTTGCTGCTGCAAGCACAAACAGCCAGCGCGGCGTAATGACAGCTATTCCAAACGAGCTCTCGCTTGGATTAACAAGGTGAACGGACACGGATTTCTCCCTCTGAAAAAGTTCTGGTCTTCGTGAGGAGGACGCGCACGGAGCGGCTTCGCACGGAATGCGCGTGCTCGTTGGGATGCCAGGTGGCCCAGGATCAGATCAGCAGGGGGAGGTTGTAGAGCGATGAGCCGGGATGCGGCGGACGGTCGGCATCCGTGAGTACTATCCCATGATGGGAACCCCGGATCGGCGACGTTGCCGGCCGGATGATCGTAAGCAGCACACGCTTGAACGCGAAAAATGTCCTGAGCTGCTTGCGGCCCGCGCGAAGAATCAGCAGGATGAGGCCAAGAATCACCAGGAATGCGAGCAAATTCAGCTCAGTGTCCTGACCGTGGGGAAAGCTGTCCAAAAGGCTGTACCGCTCGGACCACGGAATGACAGCCAGGAGAACAGTAATGAGCACAACGAGAATGCGGCTGATCAGGATAAATGCCGGCGACGCTTCGTCCGGAATTGCCGAGCCGTTCGTGTGCGTTCTCCTCACTTCGCTCTCTAGCCCTTTGCTCATGGGATTCCCCGGGTTGGATGCCCGATCAGGCCCCGGAGGCAGCAATGCCCACACTCTTTTTAACCCAGCGCGTCATCACAATCGCGCTGACGGCGCGAAATGACACACTGCTCCTCAGGGTGACGTCCAGTTCATCGATACTACTTCATGCGTTCCAGTGTCTTTGAGCAGCATGGGCGAATCGCCGGGCCCCAGTCCGAACCAGAACGTATAAAAGCCGGTGAACGGGAATCCCTTCAGGCTGACAACCTCCTCCAGCTTGCCTGAAGCGACCGACAGACGGTCCACGGCAGATTCCGTTGCCAGATGGAGGAAATAAACGAAGCGGCCGTCCTGCGAGAAGGAAGGATAAGCGGCCAGTCCGTCGTACAGTCTTGTCCAGTTGCCGGTTTTGAAGTCGAAGAGCATCAACCGGCTCTCATCGGATGGCATGGCCAATAGATATCGGCCATCCGGCGACCAGCGCGGACTGTACATACCTTTCGATCCAGGAACGGTCGTAATGCGATGCGTTTTGAGGTCAAGAATCTGAATGCCGTTTTCGCCTGCATCTCCCGTTCCGCCGAAGACCAGCCGGTCGCCATCCGGCGACCAGTTCGGATCACTCTGACTGCCTTTCCCGTTAGGGATCAAAGGCTCCGGCGCGCCTCCCGCAGCGGGCACCTCATAGATGCGCGCTGGATGACCTTTCTCCAGGCCGAAATAGACAATTTCCTTTCCATCCGGCGACCACGCCGCATTCAGCGCGTAAATGGGTGGGGAACTGAGCTGAAGCTTATCGCTCCCATCCAGTTTGCTGCGCCAGAGGATGCCATCCGGAAAGGAACAGTAAGCCACCCATTGGCCATCCTTCGAAAACGCAATGTCCTGTGCCGAGATGCCGTTCAGAAACGGCTCAAAGCGCCTGATGCCGGAGTTGTAACGCTGGAGCTCGCCGCGTCGTATCCCCTCCACAGCGAAAACCGTCCTGCCGTCTCTGCCAGGCACGGGATACGAATAGGAGAAAGCTCCGGATGTTAGCTGGACCGGTTCGCGGTTCACCTTGTGCAGCAGGCTCCCCGTTTGACGTGCCGCCCAGACTTGGCCTTGCGAATCGAAGATGAAATATTTTCCGTCGGCGGTCCATGCGCCGCAGCACGCGCCAGTGTCCGAGTGCCATCGAGGAAAGATCTCGCGCAGGTTCTTGCCGTCCGCCCCCACTTCCCAAAGCTGATTGATCCGTTCTGTGGAAGTGACCAGAGTCATGGCGATCGCCTGGCCGTCGGGAGACCAGACCGGCGACGTTGTGACGTTCTGGCCCTCAGACGTATCGGAATTCGGGCCGGCAAGCGGACCGGGCAGGTTCGTCAATAGACGCGAATCCGTCCCGTCTGCGTTCGCCAGGTACAGTGCGTTGCCCTTCACGTAAACCAGTTTCTGGCCGTCAGGCGACCACGCGCCCGAGATACCCTCGATGTCCGACAGTCGAACGGGCGAGCCGCCAAAGGTTGGCACGGACCACAGCGGCGCGCTCGCATCGGTCATGCCCGACACCTGCGCGGTCAGCAGCTTTGATCCATCGGGAGAAATGCTGGAGAGATGGAAGATCGATGAGCCCGGCACGCCGGCGTTCACGGGAGCCTGGTTTCCTCCGCCGGCGGACAACTGCCACACTCCGCCTCCTTCAGCGAAATAGAGACGCGGGCCATCGGTTCCGATCAGAACCTTGGGCATCGCGTCGTGCGTGAGCTGAGTGTAATCAGAGAGTGTGGGCGTCGGCAGGGCCGGACGGAACAGCCAGGCAAGAGCTGCGACCAGAACGATCCCCGCGGCCGCCTCCGGCACAGCTCGTCGCTGCTGCCGAGCCGGTATTGACTTCGGGATCCGCCGCGCCCGTTTGTCGGCGGCTCGCGCTCTTTTTCTTTCCAGCCGTTCATCGGAAACGGGGACGACAGGTGCAAGGCCCGACGCGTTCGTATCGCGCTGCAGACGCTTCAGATCGGCGCGCATCTCCGAGGCGTGCTGATAACGGGTGTCAGGATCCTTCTCCAGCGCCTTGTTGATCACTGCTTCGAGTCCCGGCGGCAGGTCGGGATTCAAGCGAACAGGAGGCACCGGGGTGCCGTGCAGAATGGCATCGAAAATGAGCCCCGTGCTGTGGCCGCGAAAAGGCAATGCGCCCGTCGCCATTTCGTAGAGCACGACACCGAAGGAGAACAGGTCCGTGCGCGTGTCCACCTCGCTGCCGAGCACCTGCTCAGGCGACATATACGCGATGGTGCCCATCGTGGACCCCGGGCTCGTGAGATGCTCCTCGGCAAGCGTAGTCGCGTCTGCGGCCACGGCTGCCCCCTCAGCTACTTTGGCGAGCCCGAAGTCCAGCACCTTGGCATGACCGCGGCTGGTAAGGAAAATGTTGGCGGGCTTGATGTCGCGATGCACTATGCCTGCTGCGTGCGCTGCGTCGAGAGCTTCAGCGATCTCAATGGCCAGCGAGATCAAAGTCTGAATAGGGATGCTGCTGCCGGCGATGCGCTCCCGCAGCGTCATGCCTTCAAGGAATTCCATCGCGATAAATGCGTGGCCCCCGGCATCGCCGATCTCGTAAATCGTGCAGATGTTCGGGTGATTCAGAGCCGATGCCGCTTTCGCCTCGCGCCGAAAGCGCTTCACTGCCTGCGGGTCGCGGGCGATCTCCTGCGGCAGGAACTTCAGCGCGACGAAGCGTTCGAGCCTCGTGTCTCGCGCCTTGTAGACCACGCCCATGCCGCCGGAGCCGAGCTGGTTCAGCAGTTCGTACGGACCCAGAGTTGTGCCGGGCATGATCGGCATAGCGATGTCGCGGGTGGTCAATTATAGGGTGAATTGCTCGCTTATCGCGCAGACAACGTGAGCGATCTGTGGACCACAGGTGGCGGATCCATTCCGGGTCAATGTTGGTCGATATGATGGGGATTGCAGGTGTGCCCTGAGGCTACATGGGGATCAGAGATTTCATTTTTGGTGGGCAGCGCGAAGCGAGCGGGAGAGTGCTCCCGTTTACACGGTGGGATACGGTATTGGGCGCGGCGTGCGGTTTGGCGTTGCTGGTCGCTTGTGCTTATTCGGCTGAGATTCATGATCCCCGCACACCGGTCAGATTTCCTGTGCTAGCCGCGGTTCTGCTGCTGATTGTATTCCTGGCTCAGAATCCGACGGGCAGTCTTTGGTGGCGGCTTCGGTATACTTTGCGGACGTCTGATCATTGGCGCGCTCCTGGGTTCCCATCACCCAGCATTGTTCTTGCTGGCAGCATTGCCGACGGCCGCGATTACATGGGCACTTCTCCACGACCTGCGGTAGATGGTCGAATGGCGCGGTGACATCGCCACAGGTGCATCACCGGGCGACTCTTCGAATTGCCTGAGTTCGCTTCCACTCGTCAGGTAGCCTGAAGCCAGATCGCAGATTTCTACGGTTGGCAAGTTCATGAGCAGGTGTGTGAGATAGAGTTGCGGGTCTATGTCATGGCGGCGGCAGGTACTGGTCAAGCTGGCCAGGATCGCTGCCGTTCGACCATCGCGCGGGTTGCCAACGAAGAGCGAGTTCTTGCGATTGAGAACAACGCGTTTATCGCGCAGACAACAACCCGCCCAAACACAAAAAGCCGCCGGCGCGCAGTGCGCCGGCGGCCTTTTCTCTGAACAGCTAACGGCGCCGCGAGCTCTTCTTCGAAGACTTCTTCGCCGAACTCTTCTTTGCAGAAGATTTCTTCGCGGAAGACTTCGCCGAACTCTTCTTTGCTGCTTTCTTTGCGGAACTCTTCTTCGCCGCCTTCTTCGCCGGCGACTTCTTTGCCGCCTTCTTCGCAGGAGCTTTCTTCGCGGCCTGCTTTGCCGGCGCCTTCTTCGCAGCTGGCCTCTTCGCCGCCGCTGCTCTGGGAGCCTCGGTCACCGCCCCACCCTCGGTTTCGTCGGCCATGTCGTCATCGTCGGAGGAGACAGAAGTGGACACCTCTTCTTCTTCGTCTTCGCCGAATCCGTCTTCGAGTTCTTCCATCTCATCGTCGGCTTCGGGTTCGAATTCACCCTCGGCGCTTGCATACAGTTTGTAATCGTCCTGCATCAACATGCCCTCCGGGCTCCGAGTCAATTGGATTTGCACCGCTGTATGAGTATGCCAGAATTTCGGCAAAACCCTTGCGGGGCGGATTATAGCAACAGCCTTCGCGCGATGCTACGTCACCGGCGGGAAACGCGCTGCATGGTCCGGCTGCTGGCCTCCTGACCGGCGGCTCGACGCCAGGGAGGAGTGATACGGGAAACGCGCCAGCGGCGTGACAGAATGAGAGGCGGCGCCCGCACGCATCATGCGTTTTGACCTGATCACCATTTTCCCGGACTTCTTCTCGTCGATCCTCGCCCATGGCGTCCTGCGCCGGGCCCTCGCCGCTGGGCTGGTGGATGTCCGGGTCCACGACCTCCGCGCCTTCGCCCACGATCGTCACCGCACCGTCGACGATCGCCCTTTCGGCGGCGGGGAAGGGATGGTTTTGAAACCCGAGCCCTTGGCCGAGGCCATTGAATCCCTCGGCCTGCCCCCCAAAGCCGACCGCGAGACCACTCCCGGGTCAGCTCAGGTCATCCTGCTCTCCGCCCAGGGAGCCCGCTTTACTCAGTCGATCGCCCGCGATCTCGCCGCCGTCGACCGCGTTGTCCTCATCTGCGGACGTTATGAAGGCGTCGATGAGCGTGTGAGCCAGCTCTTCTGCGATCGCGAGCTTTCGATTGGCGACTACGTGCTCTCCGGTGGAGAACTCGCCGCGGCGGTGGTCATCGATGCCGCAGCCCGCCTCGTCCGCGGCGTGCTGGGTAACGAGGCGTCCAGTGAATTTGAGAGCTTCGGTCTCGCCGATCTCGGACCGGACTCCGCCACCGACGGCCCGCCGCGCTCCACCCACGGCGCTGGCGGCATCCTTGACTACCCGCACTACACCCGCCCCGCGGAGTTTCGCGGCCTCGCCGTGCCTGAAGTCCTGGCTCAGGGGGATCACGCTGCCATCCGCCGCTGGCGCCGGCAGCGCGCCCTCGAAAAGACGCTCCGCAACCGCCCCGACCTTCTCGCCGCCGCCGCCCTGGCCGAGGACGACCGCGCCTTCCTCCGCGCCCTGGGCTGGAAAGGCTAGCTGGCGGCAGCGGCCAGCAGTCCGCATCCAGCCGTCAGCAACACAGCAGCAGAGCGCTGGCTACTGGCAGCTGACGACTGGCTGCTCCGCCTACCGGCTGCTTTCCTGCAGCGCAAACTGCAGCAGCTGGATCAGCTCCAGCGGATGAATGGGTTTCAGGATGAAGTCGAAGTCGTACCCGCGCGCCTTCTGTTCGGCCACGCGCGCCGCCTCGCGCTCCTGCGCCGAGAT
>DASYYN010000201.1:0-8191 GCA_035933815.1 Acidobacteriaceae bacterium | reverse complement strand
TCCAGCCGCCAGCTGGGCAGCGTGATCTGAAACAGCCCGTCTGCATGCGACGCCGAACCGGTCCTCGTGCCGAGCACCGCGCGCGAGGGATCGAGGTCCTGCCTCACGGGAGCACCGGCCTCGCCGCTTGGACCCTCCACTCCGCATCCGAGGCCCCTGAGCACGCTCTCCACCAGCGGAGCCGTGATGCCGTTCGGCTCTTCCGTCGGCCCGAGGATCCTGTGCGCCTCGTGCAGGCTGAACGTGATTGGAGGCCGATGTGCGGTCCGTGCCGCCGCCTCCGGAATCGCCACGTCCACCAGTTCGCCCTCCGGATACCCGCCGGCTTCCAGAATGATCTTCGCGACCAGCGCGCTCGCCACTGGCGGCCCGTTGAAATCGGCACCGCGCTCGAAGCGATGCGACGCGTCCGTATGCAGCAGGTGCCGCTTCGATGAACGCCGCACCGTTCCCGGATCGAACCAGGCCGCCTCGATCAGGATGTTCTTCGTCTCGGCGGTGATCATCGTGTCGAAGCCGCCCATCACGCCGGCCAGTCCGACCGCCTTCTTCTCATCGGCAATGACCAGATCCTCGGCATCGAGCGTCCGCTCCACGCCATCCAGCGTCCGCAGCTTCTCGCCCTTGCGCGCGCGCCGCACAACGATGCCGCCTTCGAGCTTGTCCAGGTCAAACACGTGCGTCGGATGTCCCATGGCCAGCGTCACGTAATTCGTCGCGTCCACCGCGTTCGAGATCGCCTTCTGCTCCAAGACGTGAAAGCGCTCTGCGACAACGCCATGCGAGGGCACGATCTTCACGTCGCGCAGCATGCGCGCGGTGAATCGCCCGCAGAGCGCCGGCTCTTCGATGCGAACCGGGAACGGCCGCGCCGCTGTCTTTCCAGCGGGCAAGCTCGTGTCCAGCGGAGCGAGTTGCAGTCCGTAGATGGTCGCCGTCTCGCGCGCGATGCCGTAATGATTCATCGCATCGACGCGGTTGGTCGTGATGTCCATCTCGAAGAGCGACCCATGCGCCCCCAGATCGAAGACGCCCTCGACGGCAATCCCGCGCAATGTGAGGTCATCTGCCAGCATGCGATCAGAGACGCCGAGGCCGGGAAGGTAAGAGTGAAGCCAGCTGGAGAGGATTCTCATGCGCGTAGCAGTCAGCAGTCAGGGATAAGACGGTCAGGCCAAAAACGGCCAGCAAACCCTATGCTTCTCGCTTATCCTCCTTCATCGAGTTGACCAGGCCGTGCAGCATCCGTCCCACTTCTCTGCACTGAGAAAGTATCCGGTCAAGATCAGCTCGTTTCAAGTATGCGAGAGTCTCCGCTAATTCTGCCTGGGTTTCCAGTTCGTACAGCGAACCCCGCGCGTGGCTCAGATAAACGATGAATGCCTTATCCGAAAATTGCCCCTGCCCTTCCGCGATATTGCTCGGCACCGAAACTGCCGCTCTCCGGATTTGGCTTGTAAGCCCGAATTGTTCCGCTCGCGGAAACCCTTGCGAAACCTGGTAGACATCGCGCGCCAGAGCCATTGCCTTTTGCCAGACCTGAAGATCTCGAAATTGCTTCACCCGCATAGCTGTTTCTCGCTGGCCGCAGCATTCCTGGCCGTTTCATCCCTGACCGCTTTACTCCTGTCCGCTGTCCCCTGCCTCACCCAAATTGCTCCAGAAACCGCAGATCCCCCGAGTACAGCAAACTAATATCCCCAATGCCGTACTTCATCATCGCCACGCGATCGATACCCATGCCGAACGCGAACCCGCTGATCTTCTTCGGATCGTAGGCCGGCTGCTTCAGCCGCGCGAACTCAAAGACCGCCGGGTCCACCATGCCGCAGCCCAGCAATTCAATCCAGCCGGAGTGCTTGCACTTTCGGCAGCCGCTGCCGCCGCAGAACGGACAGCTGATCTGCACGTCCGCCGAAGGCTCGGTGAAGGGAAAGAACGAAGGGAAGAAGCGCGTCTTCACGCTGGAGCCGAAGAGCGCCTTCATCGCGAAGTCGAGCGTCCCCTTCAGGTCGGCAAAGGTGATGTTCGTATCGACGCACAGCCCCTCGACCTGATGAAAGATCGGCGAGTGCGTCGCGTCGAGCTCGTCGTTGCGGTGCACCTTGCCGGGAATCACGATGCGCACCGGCGGCGGCTGCTGCTCCATGGTTCGGATCTGTACCGGCGATGTGTGTGTGCGCATCAGCAGACGGTCGCGCGGCGGCTTTCGCTCCTGCCCGGCGACCACCAGCGTGTCCTGCGTGTCGCGCGCCGGGTGGCCCGGCGGGAAATTGAGCGACTCGAAGTTGTAGTAGTCGGTCTCCACCTCAGGACCCACGCCGACCGAGTAGCCCATCCGCTGGAAGATGGCGACAATCTCGTTCCAGGTGCGGATCAGCGGATGCTCGGCGCCCAGCGGCCGCCGCGTCCCCGGCAGCGTAATGTCGATAGCCTCAGCCTCGAGCGCCGTGGCCGACGGACCCGACTCCGCCCGCTCCAGCCGCTCCTCGATCCGCGCTTTCAGCGTGTTGAACCGCTGCCCGATCAGCTTTTTCGCGTCCGCCGGTGCCGCCTTCAGCCACGCGTCGCTGATCAGCTTCAGCCGTCCCTGCTTCCGGCCGAGCCACTGCAGACGAAACTGCTCCCGCTGCTCTCCCGAGGCGAGCGCCGCCGCGGAGTTCTCGACCTCGGCCGCCACCGCGGCAAACGCCCGGTCCAGTTCCGGCTCCGAGTACCCGGACAGGGTTGGGATTCCGTCATCCTGCATGATTATGTTGATTTTAGCTGGTAGCCGCAGCCGGTAGCCGGTAGCGGCAGAGAATCAGGCCGGAAATGGAGATTTCGGCTACGCGCGTCGTCGGCTCCGGTTTTCGTTTCTCAAATAGCCACCGCGTAGACCTGCACCAGGCATTGATGCTGCCAAAACGGCTGAAAATCGTCCACCGCCAATCGGCTTAGACTATTTCCATGATCCGTTCCTACCAGGGGCATACGCCGGTGATCCCGGCGTCGTGCTACGTCGACATCTCCGCGCAGGTGATCGGCGACGTCGAGCTGGGCGAGCACTCCAGCGTCTGGATGAACGCCGTCGTGCGCGGCGACGTGCACTCCATCCGGATCGGCGCCCACTCCAACGTGCAGGACTGCGCCGTGCTCCACGGCATGCGCTACAAGTATCCGGTGATCGTCGGCGACTGGGTCACCATCGGCCACAACGCCACCGTGCACGGCTGCGTCATTGAAGACGTCTGCCTCATCGGCATCGGCGCGACCATCCTCAACAACGCCCGGATCGGCGAGGGCTCGATCATTGCCGCCGGAGCCGTGATCCCCGAAGGAATGGTGGTGCCACCGCGCTCGCTCGTCGCCGGCGTCCCCGGCAAGGTGCGCCGCGACCTCACCTCCGACGACCGCGAGGACATCCTGCACTACGCGCGCAACTACCTCGATTACGTGAAGCTCTATCTGGAAGAACAGCACAGCAGCGAGCCAGTAGCCACTAGCCGGTAGCCCGCTGCGGGAACTGCCCGCGCTCGCGTTTTGCTACAGGCCACCGGCTACAGGCTACCGGCTGCACCTGGCTGCCTTTACCAAATCCGCCCCCCTGCTCGAAAATGGCAAGAGAGGTCAACTGAGGAACTATGCCCCTTTCCGGCGAAGCCATTCGCATGATGAATCTGGTGGACGACGTAGCGACAACCCTGCGACGCATTATGTCGCTGGTTCCCAGTCTGGCGCCCGAAGAGCGCACCCGCGTGAGCGAATACCTGAAGAACTCCAAACCCGGCGTGGAAGCCGTTGTCGCCGCGCTGAACAACACGAAATAATCCGCCGCATCCGGATCACACCGGGCGCAACGACTACCGCGCCAGCACCGGCAGCACAATGCTGGAGCTGGCCTGCGGCGTGTGATAGACGCGTTCCGTCACCTTCAGGAAATCCGCGCGCGTCGCCTGCCAGGTGTCGACGAATCTCTGCGGGTTCAGATCGGTCAGCGGAAACCAGCTGCTCTGGATCTGCACCATGATCCGGTGGCCGCGCAGAAACGTATGGTTCACGTCCGGCATGGCGAAATTCAGCGGCGTCACTCGATTCGGCATCAGCGGCTCCGGCCGTGAGAGCGAGTTGCGGAACTTCGCGCGCATCGGCTCCCCGCGCACCAGCTGTGCGTATCCATCCGGATGCACGTCGATCAGCTTCACGTCGAAATCGGAATCCGTGCCGCTCGTTGCAACAAAGAGCCGCGGCAGGATCGGCCCCGCGACCGTCAGGTCCTGCGCCAGCGGCTCGCTCGCCCAGGTCAGCACATCCGGACGCCGGGCCGCAAACCGCTGGTCGGCCACCATGTAGCTTTCATCCACATCCGTCGGCGGGTGTTCGACGTAGGGCACCGGATGCTCGGGGTCGCTGACGTATTCGTCGTACGCGCTCTCGCCGGGCAGAGGCGGATCGAACGACAGCCTTCCACCCGCTCTCAGATACAGCTGCTTCGGCTCCGTCCCGCGCGGCGGCCACGAGTCATAGGTCCGCCACTGATTCGTCCCGGTTTCGAAGGCATAGACCTTCGCCGCCGCCGGCGCCGCTTTTCCCTTCAGCCGGCTCTCGAAAAACGGGAAGAGAATTTGATCCCGAAAATAATCTGACGTCCGCGCGCCGAACTGCAGCGCACCGAGGCTCTGCCCCTCCGTGCGCAGCCATCCGCCGTGCGCCCACGGGCCGATGGCAAATAGATTCGCCGCCGCGCCTCCGTCCTGCTCGATCGCGCCGTAGGTCCGGAACGGCCCCGCAAGGTCCTCCGCATCGAACCAGCCGGCGACGTTCAGCACCGGCGCTTTGATCCCGTGCAGGTGTTTCGAAATGTCCCGCGCCTGCCAGTACTCGTCGTACGTATTGTGCTGCGCGTTCGCATCGAACAGCGGATTGCGCACAACCGCGGCGATGTCGCGGAGCGCCGGTCCGTGGCGCAGAAAAAAGTCATAGCCGTCCTCGGTGCCGTAGTCGAACGGGCTCCCGCCATCGGCCGGCGGCAAGTCCGGCCCACCTGGCCGCAGGCGAAAGTAGCTGCCATAGATCTGGAACTGCGCCGCCAGCATGAAGACGCCGTTGTGATACGCATCGTCTCCACGGAAGAGATCCGTCATCGGCGCCTGCGGTGAAGCAGCAGCAATCGCCGGATGCCCGGACAAAATCGCCGCCGTCGTGTAGAACCCGGGATACGACATTCCCCACACGCCCACTTTTCCGCTATTCCCCGGAACATTCTTCAGCAGCCACTCGATCGTGTCGTACGCGTCGGTGCTCTCGTCGGTCTGCCCCGGCCCCGGATTCTCCACGTGCGGCCGCATGTCCACGAACTCGCCTTCCGACTGATACCTCCCGCGCACGTCCTGGAAGACGAAGATGTATCCGGCGCGGTCGAACGCCGGCGAAGGCCCCAGCTGCCTGCGAAACTCCTCCGCCCCGTACGGCGCTACGCTGAAGGGCGTGCGCTGCAGCAGGATCGGCCAGCGCTTCGTCAGATCCTTCGGCAGATACACCTGCGTGAACAGCCGCGCGCCATCGCGCATCGGAATCAGAAATTCGTGCTTCGTATAGCGCGAGCGAACTCCGCGCGGCAGCAGTTTCCACGCCGCTACTCCGGCGGCACAGGCGATGGCAATGAGGAAAAGGCTCTTGCGCGAGCGGCTGGTCATGGGCGCTAATCGAAAGACGAACTCTGCTGGTGCGAACAACTATAAACTGGCGGGGCGAACGCCTGGGCCAGCCGATTGAACAGGTCCCATGAGTATGCAACCGTCCATCTCGTCTGCGGAAACGCTCCGCGGCTCCGTCCTGGTGCTTATCCAGTTCGATGTCTGCGAAGAGTTCCGCCTCGACCAGCTGCAGCAGATGGGCAGCGCGCGCACGCTCCCCAGGCCGAGCACCAAGCAGCTCACTCCCGCGTACGTGCGCTATGCGCGGCCGCCGATCATCGAGCCGCTGGAGCCGCTCGTTCTTGAGTCCGGCGAAAAGCTCTCCGGCGAAATCAAGTACTACGATTACGGCGTCGTCAGCGTCGTCTTCCAGCACGCCTTCGAAGGCAACTGGCAGAGCCTCGTACAGCTGGCCAGCCGCTGGGTTTGGGATCTCGACTTCGTCTCGCGCGCCCAACCCATCGTCCGCCGGCAGCTCGAGCGCGTTGCGGCAGCGATGGTCAAGCCTTACCCTCGCTGGCTGAGCGAGGACTACTTCATCTTTCACCTGCGCGAGATCGCCGGATCCCCCGCCGCCAGCGACCTGGTACGTGAGCACGGCCTCGCGATCGCGCAGATCGTGCGCGGCGACCGCGCCCAGCTGTCCGAAGGCGAGTGCGCCGAGGTTTGGCGCTCGCAGATCTCCTACTACGCCAACGACCTCACGGTCATCGGCTGGAACGCGGCGTTTCTCTACGACACCGTGGCCGGAGCCGAAACCGCCGTTCAGTTGCTGGAGTACGCCAACTCCCAGCTCCTCGAGTTCCGCCACTACGACGAACTGCTCACCGAGGTGCTCGCCCGCGTCTATCAGTCGCTGGCGAAGAACCCCGGAATGCTGGCGCGCTGGAGAATGGCCAACTCCGCCCGCAATCTGCACACGGTTCTGCTCGATGTCGCGGAGCTGACGGAGCGCGTCGACAACGCCATCAAGTTCCTCAGCGACATGTTCGCCGCGCGCCTCTACCGTCTGGCATCCTCGCGTGTCGGCGTCCCCGACTACAAGGACCTCGTCGAGCAGAAGGTGAAAACCGCCGAAGAGCTCTACGACTATATGATCGACCAGTTCAACCAGAGCCGCGCCTTTTTCCTCGAAGTCACGGTCGTGATTATTCTGCTCATCGAGCTGGCGCTGGTCTTCAAAGGCAAGCCGTTCTAAGGGAACGGCCACAGCACAACCACGAATCACGAAAGTATTTCAGGACCATGATGATGAGACGAAAGTTGCTGAACGCCGCTGGAAAACAATTTCTTCTGCTGCTCGTCACGGCGACCTTAACCACATCGGCGCAAACTTCTGCCCCGATGCCCAGGGATCCCGACCTGAGCTTTCCTACCGTGCTCTATGGAGCGGCTTACTACAACGAATACATGCCCGGCGATCAGAATGCGCGTCTCGGAAAAGACGTCGCGCTCATGAAAGCTGCGGGCATCAATGCGGTGCGCATGGGCGAGTCCACGTGGAGCCTCTGGGAGCCATCGGACGGCGTCTTCGACTATGCGTGGATGGATCACATCGTCGACGCCATGGGCAAAGCGGACATCAAGGTGATCCTCGGCACGCCTACCTACTCCATCCCCGCGTGGATGGCGCATCAGCACCCGGAGATTCTCGCCGACCGCATTCCACCCGGTCCTTTCGGCGGTAAGGCCGTCCCGAGCGTCTATGGCCTGCGGCAGAACATGGACACCGACTCGCCTGCCTACCGCTTCTACGCCGAACGCCTGATCCGCCACATCGTCGCGCATTACCGGGACAATCCCAACGTCATCGGCTGGCAGCTCGACAATGAGACCTCGAGCTACGAGGCCGCCAATCCTGACGTCTTCATCGGGTTCCAGCACTACCTCGAAAAGAAGTTCGGCACGCCGGAAAACCTGAGCAAGGCGTGGTTCCTCAACTACTGGGGCGAAAACATCCACACCTGGGAAGATCTGCCCACGCGCGAAGGCACCATCTCCACCGGATACAAGCTGGAGTGGACGCGCTGGAGCCAGATGCGCGTAACGGATTTTCTCCACTGGCAGGCCGCGCTCGTCCGCGAATGCGCCGGGCCGCGGCAGTTCATCACCACCGACTTCGGCGGCATGATGCGCCACGACGTGAACGAAGAAGCAGTCTCCGAGGCGCTCGACATTCCCGCAGACAACATCTACCACGGCACCCAGGATCACTTCGATGGCTCCGTCCAGTCGCTCCAGGGAGACTTCACGCGCTCGCTGAAGCACTCCAATTACCTGGTGACCGAAACCAACGCGCAGACCATCGGCTGGAACTCCGAAGGCCAGTTCCCGCCCTATGACGGCCAACTGCGCGAAGACGTCTATACCCACCTCTCCAACGGCGCGAACATGGTGGAGTACTGGCACTGGGCCTCGATTGCAGCGAACCAGGAAACCTACTGGAAGGGCATTCTCTCGCACGATCTCGAGCCGAACCGCGCTTACGCGGAGATGAGCCGCACCGCGCATGAACT
>DASYYN010000190.1:0-7284 GCA_035933815.1 Acidobacteriaceae bacterium | reverse complement strand
CACGGCGTCGGCAAAGGCGCGCGTGCCTGCCTTACCGCCGACGTCGCGGGTCAGCGTCTTCTTTGCTGCGTAGGTTTTCTCCAGCGCGGCCTGGATTCGGTCGGCGGCCCTCTCCTCGTCGATGTGCCGCAGCATCAGGATGGCCGATTGCAGCAGCGCCGTCGGGTTCGCGATGTCCTTACCGGCAATGTCGGGAGCCGAGCCATGGACCGCCTCGAAGATGGCCGCCTCCGCCCCAATATTCGCGCCGGGAACGAGCCCCAGGCCGCCGACGAATGCCGCGCACAAATCGCTGACGATGTCGCCGTATAGGTTCTCCATCACCAGCGTGTCGTACTGGTACGGATTCATCACCAGCTGCATGCAGGTGTTGTCGATGATGTGCTCGGCATAGTTGATCTCCGGATAATTCTTCCCGACATCGCGCGCGCACTTGAGGAAAAGGCCATCGGACATCTTCATGATGTTCGCTTTGTGGATGGCATGGATCTTCTTGCGTCCGTGCTTCTGCGCATAGTCGAAGGCGAACTTCGCAATCCGGGTGCAGCCCTTCTTCGTCATCACCTTCAGCGACTCGATGACGCCGGGCACTACCTCGTGCTCCAGGCCCACGTACAAGCCCTCAGTGTTCTCGCGAATGATGATGAGATCGACGTTGGGATAGCGCGTCTCGAGGCCGGGCAGGTTCTTAATCGGCCGGAAATTCGCGAACAGCTCGAACTTCTGCCGCAGCGTCACATTGATCGAGGGGAATCCGCCACCAACGGGCGTGGTCACCGGTCCTTTGAGGCCGACCCTATTCTTCTCAATGGATTTGTACAGCTCCTTCGGAATGTACTCGCCGTGAATTTCGTACGCGCCGGCGCCGGCGGCGAAGCGCTCCCATTCGAATTTCACTCCGGTCGCTTCAAGGATGCGCACGACCGCATCCGTAACCTCGGGGCCGATCCCGTCGCCGGGGATCAGCGTAATGGTGTGTTTCTTCGTCACAACTCTCCTCTGGCTGCTTCGGGCCTGATCCCGGTCTGGTTCTGGGGTCGCCCGCTATGGATGTTTTTTCCTGGCCTGTTTTTCGTTGTGGCCGCTGAGCAGCTGTTCCAGCTCTTCCTTAAACTCGCGGACATCCTTGAAGTCCCGGTAAACACTGGCGAATCGGATATAGGCCACCGTGTCCAGGGTCTTCAGCCGGTCCATGATCAGCTCGCCGACCTCTGTGGTGGTGCGCTCCCGCTCGTTGGATTCGGTGACGAACCCCTCCACTTCATCGACGAGCTGCTCCAGTTTTCCCGCGGAAATGGGCCGCTTTTCGCACGCATGCAACAGGCCGCTCAGGACCTTCTGGCGCTCGAACTTCTCGCGGCGACCGTCTTTCTTGACGACCATGTACGGAATTTCGTCGATGCGCTCGTACGTGGTGAAGCGGCGGTTGCACTTCTCGCATTCGCGACGCCTGCGGATCGCATCTGCCTCCCGGCTCTCGCGCGAGTCGATCACCCGGTCCTGGAGGAATCCGCAATAGGGACATTTCATCGGTCTGCTGCAATTTTAGCAGTGCAAATCGGCGTGATTCCGATCAGGGGCCGCCGTTGCATTTGTCAGGCCGCGGCTCCGGAACTATGCTCATTCGCGACGCATCTTAAACCTGCATGAGCAAAAACTCTGAGCCGCGTTCTCTCGCCAAGGGATTCCTCGCTGGTCTCGCCGGTGGCCTGGCGGGAGCCGGCGCGAAACTGATTGCGGAGAAGTTTTTTCCTCCGCGTGTCGGCCCGCGCCCTCCGGTGGTGCTGGCGGAGCAACTGAGCGGCCGCCGGCTGGCGGGAAGCGAGCGCAAGGCCGCCGAACAGGGGATCCACTGGATGTTCGGAGCCCTTGCCGGCGGCGTCTACGGCGCGCTGGTCGAGATTGAGCCGGGGATCGGCGCATGGCATGGCGCGGCCTTTGGCATCACGCTGAACCGCCTCACGCACGAGGCGCTGTTGCCAAAGATGGGGCTCTCCGCTGCGCCGGAGAGCCTGCGGACCGAAGACCGCATCAGCGAATGGGTGACCCATGCGGCCTACGGTGTGGCGACGGATATGGTGCGCCGCAGGGTGCGCAAGGGCCTCTGAACCTGCGCGCTGACGCCTTGGCAGCCAGACACTCCTGCGGAAGACACCACCTCTCCGAAGTGCGATACGATCACCGAAGAACCAGCTCTATCGCCGCCCCAGCAACGTATTCCGGCGTCGCGCTGGTCTTCGGAGGCAAGTCGCAGGATGCTGCAGTTCGGGCGGTTTCGGCTCGATACGGCGAACGAATGTTTGTGGCGCGGTGACGAGCAGATTGCACTGTCGCCGCGGCCGTTTGCCGTGCTGCGTTATCTGGTCGAGCATCCTTCCCGCCTGATCACGCACGACGAACTGCTGGACAAGCTTTGGCCGGACACCTTCGTCCAGCCGCAGGTGCTGCGCACGTATGTGCTGGAGCTTCGGCGCATCCTTGGCGACAGCGCGGACGAGCCGCAGTTCATCCGGACACATGCAAAACGCGGCTACGCCTTTGTGGCGAAGGTCGCCGAGTGCGCCGAAGTGCTGCCGGAGCGATCCCCAGTTGCCGGGACAATGCGCCTCTTCGGCCGGGAAAAGGAGCTGCACCAGCTCAGCACGCTGGCGCGGAAAGCAGAACAGGGCCAGCGGCAAATGATCTTCGTTTCCGGCGAGCCAGGCATCGGAAAGACGGCGCTGCTCAGCACGCTGCGTGCCGAGCTTGCCGGCTCGGCAGCGTGGATCTGCGGAGGCGGGCAGTGCGTCGCAGGGCTTCGCGGCCGCGAAGAGTATTACCCGCTCATGGAAGCGTTGGGACAGCTTTGCGCCTCTGCGCGGGCGGACGAGCTTCGCGGCACACTCGGCAAAATGGCTCCGGCCTGGCTGGCGGCTTTGGGGTACGCGCCGGAGGCCGGGTCTTTCCGGCCCGAGCGCGGCGTGGCGGAGATCTGTGCCGCGCTGGAGGAAATCGCAAAGAACGCGCCGGTATTGCTAACATTCGAAGACCTGCACGCGGCCGATGACGCAACTCTCCAGTTTCTGTCTGCACTCGCCCGGCGGAATGCGGGCGCGAAGCTGATCGTGCTGGCCACGTGCGGCGTTTCCGGCAAGGCCGCGCACAATGGGCTGCGGGCCATCCAGCAGGATCTTCAGCTGCACCGGCTGGCCACGGAAATCGCAGTTGGAGCGCTCTCGCGAACGGCGATCGCCGGGCTTTTGTCGCGCGAGCTCAATGTCGATGACCTGCCGCGCGGACTCGCCGCCTTCGTCCACCAGCGATCCCAGGGCAATCCGCTGTTTGCGATGGCGATTCTCGAGCATCTGCTCGCGGAACAGCACCTCGTTCGTACCGAGCCAGCCAGCGGCGAGGGATGGGAACTGCGCTCCTCTTTCGCAGAAATTGAGTCCGGCGTTCCCGCTGGCCTGGCGCAGGTGATCGAATGCGAGATGGAGCGGCTGAGTCCCGCCGAGCAAAGCGTTCTTGAGGCGGGGAGCCTTATGGGCATCACGTTTCCGGCCTGGGCAGTAGCCACTGCGCTGGATCAGGAAGTCTTTGCAACCGAGGAAGCCTGCGACGATCTCGCGCGCCACCTGCACTTCATCGAGCACGCGGGCACCGACGAACTGCCGGACGGCACACGTTCGGAGTTCTACGTCTTCGTCCACCACCTCTACCGCGATGCCATTTACAGCCGGCAGCCGGCTGCGCGTCGTGCGCTGCGGCATGCCCGCATTGCCGAGCGACTGCGTGAGATGTTCGCGGGACGCGAGGAGTGCGTGGCGCGCGAGATCGCACTCCACTACGAAGCAGCCGGGGATCGACGCCGCGCTGCCGCTGCGCTGCGCGCCGCCGAAGATGGCATGCAGCGCGAAACGGCCGATCGTCGCTGAGATTCACTGCCGGCGCCTGGATTCGTCGCTACTCACCTCAGACAACAGCGGCGAAGTTTAACGCTTTCTCGACGGCAAATTAACGACACCGCGCAGGGGAATGCCTCATGTTGTTACCACGAGGAGGCGTTCCCCATGCAAGCCATTCCCCGCAAGCTTCTTTTCGCGACAGCAATGCTGGCGCTTGCCGTCACTCCTGCTTTGGCTGATGTGACCAAAGTCAACGTGCCGTTCGACTTTACCGCAAATGGCAGGCACTGCGCCGCCGGCGTGTACAGGATTTATCGCAATCCCACCATGTCTCAGGTGCTGATCATGCAGAGCGAAGATGGCGCCCGAAACTTCCAGTTCATCGCCGCCGGCGGCGATGCGTCGCCCTACGACTCGCGCGTGGTCCTGACCTTCGACAAATGGGACACCGGCTATACGCTGCGTCTGGTCCAGTATCACAACCAGGTCACCAGCCGGCTGGACAGCAAAGCTCCGGAGTACGTGCCGACGCGGACGATCATCGGCCAGTAGCAGCAGGTTCTCCACAAGTTCACTCGACCGGGGCCATCGCGCGCACGGTGGCCCTTTTTTTTGCTCTGCCGTACTTTTCTGCCGTGGTTCTCTTCTTGTGATCAGCCCACTTCCGACCGCACCGGCTCGGGAGTGTGGTGGGCGAGCGCCTCGCCCGCATGCCCGCTCTCTTCCGCTACTTTCTTCAGCGAAACGTGCTCGAATCGCGCCCAGATCAGCCCGATGGGCGCAATTGCCAGCGATGTGACCAGCAACAGCGCCGCCGCACAGGCCATCGCCGCCTCGGGAGAGGCGCCGAACATGGCGCCCAGCAGCCCGGCAACGATCGCAATCTGCGAAAACCAGCCGATCACCGGAAGCTGAATCGCGCTGGCCCCGCCGCTCGCGAGCATCAGCAGGGCGCATTTGGGGATTGAGATCGTGGCCAGGGCCGGGCTGGCGGTGAACGCCCGCGTGCCCTCAAGGTAGGCCGCGCCAATCAACAGCCACATGCCCACGGACAGCGCGGTTGCAATCATGAAGTCGGACAGGGAGCGAATCGTATCCAGGCCGGAGTGGAAGGTGCGAACCTTCTCTGCAACCGCCCTTCCGACCTTCGGCGAGATCAGGCCGAAGACAGTTTCAAAGGAGCGGACGATGCCTTCGCCCGTGAAACGCAGCCACACCAGGACCGCGGCGCCGGCAAAGGTGATGATGAGTCCGCCGAAGCGCTCAAGGACGACGACCACCGCGCGATGGTTCGTCGCCAGATGCGCCAGCAATCCGGACCGGCTCGCCACCCTGAGAATCTCGTCCTGAGGAACCCACAGGAGTGCGGCTGAAACGATGAGCGCCATCGCGCCTGCGTCGAAGAGCCGCTCCACAATGTAGACGGCAATCTGCGAGCCGAGCGGCTGCAGGGTTTTTCTCGAGACCAGGTAGGGCCGAACCAGATCCGCCACGCGCCCGATCAGCGCCACGGCCGTGAAGCCGATCACCTGTGTGCCGATCAGCGAGAACGGCGGAACCTTCTTTGCGTGCCGCATCAGCATCGCCCAGCGGACGGAACGAATGATGTAGCCGAAGTAGATACAGGCGAGCGCGACTGCCATCCGGCCCCAGTCAGCCTGACGGAGCTGCTCGACAAAGACGCCCCAGTTGAAATGAATCCGGTGGCGTCCGAACCACACCAGCGCGGCGACAGCAACAACAGCAATGAGCACCAGGATCCGCGTCTTATGGCTTTTCAATCAGAACTCCGTGGGTGCGAACGCGCCCGCTATTTTTCCGCGACGTTAGCAGCCGGCGTCGGCGAATGGCTCGCGTTCTTCTGGCGCTGTGCGTAACGGCGGTTGTATTCGTGGATAACGCGCGCCACGTAGGCTCGTGTTTCGCGGTACGGCGGAATGCCGTGCCAGCGGTCCACGGCGGCGGGTCCGGCGTTGTAAGCCGCGAGCGCCTTTGGCAGGTCGTTGTTGTAACGCTTCAGCAGCCAGTCCAGATAGGCCGTTCCCCCGGCGATGTTCTGGTTGGGCGCGAAGGTGTTCTGTACGCCCAGGTCGGAGGCCGTCTTCGGCATGAGTTGCATCAGCCCCTGCGCCCCGGCGTGGCTCACCGCATGCGAGTGCCCGCCGCTCTCCTGCTTGATCACGCTCGCCAGCAGATCCTCATCGATGTCGAACTTCTTCTCGGCCTGGGCCAGAATTGGTTTCAGCTGCTGGTCGGTCAGCCTTTCCGGGATGGGGACGACGGCGGCAGCAGCCGCCTGGACGGCAGGTGCGGCGGCTGGAACGGCGACCGGCACGCTGATGCGCTCGTCGGAGACGACATCGGCAGCGTCCACCTCGAAGAAGTTGGTCGCGGCCCCATCCATGCACCCATACAGCCGCACCCTGGCATCGACCGTATCGACATGGTCACAGATGAGGTCGGAGCCGTTCTTCAGGGTGACGTGATCGGCCAGGCGCATGGCGCCCGGGTCGGCCGCCCTGGAGCGGGATCCGAAACACAGGACTGCGGCTGCCGCCAGGGGCAGGCCTCTCCACCATCGTCTGGGACGAAGCAACATCGGTCTATACTTTACCAGTTTCAGACGCGGGTTCCAGTCAGAACGCTCTCCACGATGGATGCCACGCCATCGTCGTCGTTGCCCGGGGCCAGCTGCCATCCGCGGTCGCGCGCCAGGTGCACCAGATCGGGCGCCCCGTTGACCATCACCACCGGCTGTCCGGCGTACTCCAGCATCTCCCGATCGTTCCAGTTATCTCCAATGGCCAGAATCTCCTGGCGGTCAACGCCACGCGCCTGGGCCAGCCGGTGCAGGGCCGTGCCCTTGGAGCAACCGGGCGGCAGAATGTCGAGGATGGTCAGGTCGCGGGCTGGGTACTCGGTGCGGTGAACTTCGATAGCCGGCGCGTAGGGGCTGGCCTCCAGCCACTTCTCCGCCCGGCCCATCTCCTTCACGCCGCCGCAGACCATTCCCTGGACCGGGGCCTCGCCGTCGTCAAAGGCGCGCTCCAGGGGCTTCACTTCCCTGATCCAGGGGCGGTTCGACTCCACCCACAGGGAGATACGATCATGCAGGGTCTTCAGCGATTCGAGGACCAGCTCTCCGGGGCCCTCGCGGTCGAAGGTGAAGACCATGGTGCCGAACGGGCGCAGAGCGGGGCAAAGGGCCCGGGCCGTCTCGACGGGCAGAAGAAAGCGGTCGATCGACTCGCCGGCCAGGGTACGGGTGACGGTGCCATTGGAGGTGATCAGGACGGTATCCGGCCGCAGCCCCACGGGCTCGATCAGCGGGGTGGCGTACGCCTGGCGGCGTCCCGTGGCGATGACCACCTCGAATCCTGCGGCTTGCGCTTCAGCCAGC
>DASYYN010000174.1:0-68621 GCA_035933815.1 Acidobacteriaceae bacterium | reverse complement strand
GTCGCTTTCAGGAGAATAGTATTCTCTGCCTGAACTTCATCAGCTCGCCGGGATCCGGCAAGACGACGCTGCTCGAAAAGACGCTGGCCGGCTTTGCGCCCGAAGACAAGGTCGCCGTGCTCACGGGCGATCTGCAAACCGAAAACGATGCGAAGCGTCTGGCGCGGTACGGATTCCCGGTGCAGCAGATTGTGACCGGAGGCGTTTGCCATCTCGACGGCAAGATGATCGAGCGCGCGCTGGAGCCGTGGCCGCTGGAGAACCTGGACGTGCTGTTCATCGAGAATGTCGGCAATCTTGTTTGCCCGGCGAGCTACGACCTGGGCGAGGAAGCGAAGATCGTACTGCTCAGCGTGACGGAAGGAGAGGACAAGCCGCTGAAGTATCCGTCGATCTTTCACAAATCGTCGCTGCTGATCCTGACGAAGGTCGATCTGCTGCCGTTCGTGCCGTTCGACATTGAAGCAGCGGAGGCGAATGCGCGGCAGGTGAATGCGGACATCGACATCATCCGCGTCTCGTGCTCGACAGGAGAAGGCATGGAGGCGTGGCGCGCGTGGATCGACCGGCGGCGTTCGCTCCGGAATGCTCCAGGGCTCGAACATGCTGCAAAGTAGTGCTCTCGCTGGGGCGCATACGAAGCTCTGCGTGGCGGCGCTGCTGTTGGTAGCCGCTCTCGCGGGCGCGAGGCCCGCGTTCGCCGCTGGTCCCGTGCAGGATGCAGCACCGCAACCGGCGCCGCCCTCCGCCAGCAGCGAACAGCGCAACTGCTCCACATGCCACGCGGACGAAGTGAAGCAACTCGCCGCCAATCCTCATTCCCGTGGCGCGCAGCAGGTGAGCTGCAACGACTGCCATCAGCCGCACGGCGCGAATCCCAGCGTGATTTCCCGGAAAGCCGCGCACTCGATTGCGGAGCAGAACGCCACCTGCACGAAATGCCACAGCGCGCTGGCCGGCCCGTTCTCGTATGAGCATCCACCGGTGAAGGTGGAGGGCTGCGTCAGCTGCCATGCGGCGCACGGCGCGCAGGATGCGAATTTTCTCGCTGCCGGCGACGTTCCCAAAACGTGCCGCCAGTGTCATGAGGTTGGCAAAACGTCGCTGCATGCGCACGATATCTCTGCGGAGGGTTTGGTGCGCAACCGGGCAGGTCAGTATGTCCCGTGCACCAATTGTCACAGCCACATTCATGGGTCGAACGACAGCAAGTTCTTCTTCGTGCCGAAAGAGCAGCACGCAGCAAGCGCGCCGCCGGCGTGAATGAACACTGCGAAGTTGCGGAGCTGAGGCTAACTCCAGCGCTGTCGGCAAGTACTCCAAAATCATGAGAAATATCTTTGGTTCACCTGGCGACCAAAGTAACCCCTGCATGTGAGCGTTATCACCGTGGCAACCCTTCTCGGGCCAATATGCTCAAGGCATGTCAACAGAAGTCAATTCAGCCAGGTCGAGGTACTCGAGCTCATCGACTGCCCGGCTTGCTGTGCGAGGTGAGTCCGCATGCGTCGTTTCGTAACCAGCATGGCGTGTCTTCTGCTCCTGACTGGATTCGCAGCAAGCCAGCGAGCGCTGGCAGCGGGTCCGGGCCAGCAGGCGGTTTCCGCTCCAGCAGAAAAGGCCACAGCATCGTCATCCGATTTCGTCGGGCAGGAGACCTGCGCGACGTGCCACGAGGAGGTCGTGAAGAAGTTCGGGGCGACCAATCCTCATACCCGGCTTGCTCTGGAGCATTCCGGCAAAGGCGTGACCTGCGAAAGCTGCCACGGTCCGGGCAAAGCGCACGTGGACGGTGGCGGCGACGTAACGAAGATCCGCCGCTTCGACAAGCTGAGCACGAAAGAGGTGGACGAGACCTGCCTCGGCTGCCACGGCGGAGCGCACCCCAACTTTGAGCGTTCGGAGCACGCAAAGCAGGGGATCGGTTGCACCAGCTGCCACAGCGTTCACGCATCGACGACGCCCGAGCATCTGCTGAAGGCCGAGCAGCCAAAGCTCTGCTTCCAGTGCCACACGGATGTGAAGCCGGCGTTTTCGCAGCCATTCCATCACCGGGTGGAAGAGGGCCTGATCAACTGCAGCGACTGCCACGATCCGCACGGCACCTTCAATAAGAAGAATCTGCGCGCGACCGCGGACCAGAATGCGATCTGCACGAAGTGCCACAGCGAGACGGCCGGGCCGTTCGCCTACGAGCATCCGGTCGTCAAAACGGAGGGCTGCACGAGCTGCCACTCGCCGCACGGCTCGCCGAATGCGCGCCTGCTGAACGTGAGCAACATCAACACGCTCTGCCTGCAGTGCCACTCGGCGACGAATACCGCGGCGTTCCCGCATGCAGTTTCGCCAACGGGACCGGTACACAACCAGGCGGCGCAGTACGTTTCCTGCACCACCTGCCATACGCAAATCCACGGCTCCAATGCCAGCAACATTTTCTTCAAGTAGCGGAAAGGAGAGAGACATGAAAAGCGTTCGCATTGCACAAGCACTTCAGGCCGCTCCCCGCGCTTGCATCGTGTTGCTGGCCGGGGCCCTGGGATTTGCCATCACCGCTGCCGCCCAGGACGCCAATCCGAAAGGAACGGTGAAGGACGGCTACACCATCCGCCAGAGCATCGATGTGGGCGGCCACATCGTCAATGACTCGGGCAGCCTGCCCATGTGGGACACGCTGGTGAACCTGCACACCGGGCCGCGCATTCTGAACCAGACGCTCGACATGCATGCGTTGCCGGGCTCGAAACATTTCCTGTTCGACACGCTGTTCACGGGCAGCGCCGGTTACGGCGGCGATCCCAATAACTTTTCCACGCTGCGGATGTCGGAGGGAAGGCTGTACGACTTCAACGGGCTCTTCCGGCGCGACCGGCAATATTTCGATTATGACTTATTCGGCAACCCGCTCGTTCCGCTCACCACTTATAAGAACACCACCGGCACTTATACATTTCCGCAGGTAAACCACGCCGAGCACCTCTTCAATACGGTACGGCGCATGACGGACACTTCTCTGACCCTGTTCCCGCTGTCGAAGGTCTCGATTCGTGCCGGGTATTCACGCAGCATCATGGAGGGGCCGACTTACAGCTCGATTCACCAGGGATCCGACGCTCTGCTCTTCCAGGCGTGGAAGAACACCACGGATACCTGGATGGGCGGGGTGGACTGGAAGCCGTGGACACACACGGTTCTCACGTACGAGGAACACATCAACCACTTTAAGGGCGATACCAGCTGGAATCTGGCGGGTATCAATGCACAGCTGAAGAGCGGCACGCCGGTGAGCATGGGATTCAATGCGGCTCCGTCGGCCAGCTGCTATTCAAGCTTCGCGACGAATCCACCAACGGCAACGGGCGCCTGCAACGGATACATTCAGGACACGCGGCGCGAGCCGACGCGGACGCTGTTCCCGACCGAGGAGTTCCGCTTCCAGAGCTCGGATATCAAGAACTTCTCGACCAACGGGCGCATCACATACACCGATGCGAACATGCATCTGCCGAACTACTTCGAGTACTTCAATGGCCTCGAGAGCAGAACGACGACCCGGGCGTTCGCGATCAACGGCAATTCCTGGGCGGCGCGGTACAACGTCTCGGCAGATTACGGGTTCGACTGGACGCTGACGGACAAACTCAGCGTGACGGAGCAGTTCGACTTTCAGAACTTCCGGCAGCCGGCGACGAACCTGCTTTCCGATGTCGAGCAGGCAGGTACGAACCTGAACAACCCGCCTGGACCGGCAGAACCCGCTGATGTGAGCATCGCCAGCAACTTCCTCGGACAGCGCATGGAGCGGAACACGATCGCGCTCGAGATGCAGGCGTCGAGCTGGGCCAGCTTCTCAATCGGCTACCGTTTCCGCGGCCGTCGGCTCGGGTTCGTGCAGTCTCTGCCCACGGACGCGCTGGCTACAGGCCGGGACTACACCTACACCGACCGCGAGCAGGCCGTGCTGTTCGGCACGGTGCTGCGGCCGACGGCGAACTGGAGGGTGAACGGCAGCCTCGAAGTCGGGTATGCCAACAACGTGTATGTTCCGATCAGCCCGAAGGACTTCCAGCACTATCAGCTGCGTACCACTTACAAGCCGAAGAGCTGGGCGACCGTTTCGGGGACGTTCAACGACTACGAGAACCGGGATAACCAGATCGGCGTTGGATACCTGGCGCATAACCGCAGCCTGACCGCAGCGGCGTCGCTCGTTCCCTCGGAACGCTACAGTGTGGACCTCGCCTACGGCTACACGGACGTGTTTTCGCAGGTACAGAACTGCTTCGACGATGCAGGCTTTGTGCCGGCGGGCGCCACGCTGATGCCGCTGGGGGTGCCTTGCGGCAATGCCGTGAACACGGCGACGAGCAAAGCCGCGTTCTTCGGGACCAGCCACTATGACGCTCCCACGCAGTTTGGCTCGATTGGGATCGTCTACACGCCGGTGACGAAGCTGCGCACCGGGTTGGGCTACCGCATGAGCGCAGTGGCCGGCCATACGGAGTTTCTGAATCCGCGGAACGTGCCCGGGTCGCTGCAGTCGCAGTTCCAAACGCCATATGCCAGCCTGGCCTACACGGTGGCGCCAGGATGGGCCTTCAACGGCAACTGGGACTACTACGGATACGGAGAGGAATCGGCCATCGGGCCGACCGCTCCGCGCGCTTTCCATGGGAATGTCTACACGCTCGGAATGCATTACGAATTTTGACCACGCAATGCTGTGCCTTAATGGCCGGGGTTCGCCCCGGTCATTTTTTTGCGCACTATCGTAACCTCCGGCCATTCCCTCCTGTGCCTGCCGTCACTGATTTCGCGCGTCTGCGGGTTTTTGATGGATTTGGAAGTCTCCCGAGGCATCAACCGCCCGGGACCAGGAGGCTCTGCTTATGACATTTCGTACGGTTGCCGCGGCTTTTCTGCTGACGACCCTCGCTGCCGCTCCTGCAATGGCGCAGGACGGCGGCGCCCTTTACAAAACGAAGTGCGCAATGTGCCACGGTGCAGACGGAACAGGGAACACGCCGGTCGGCAAGAGCATGAAGGTGCGCTCATTCAAGTCTGACGAGGATGTGAAAGCCACTGACGCCGCGCTGATCAAGGACACGAAAGACGGAGTTGGCAAGATGCCGGCGTATGCGGGCAAGCTGACCGACGCGCAGATTCAGGACGTCGTCGCGTACATCCGCACCCTGCAGAAGTAGCTGATTCACGACGCCCGAGCGCCGGCGCGCTGCTGCATTCCGATCGCGTCGGACGCTCAGGCGTTGCAGTCGAGGATTGAATCTCCGGCTCGGCCGGAGGCCCCGGTGACGATCCCCCCAGAGTCGCCGCTGGAGCAGAAGGGGATCACCATGGGGGGCAAGGCACATTCGGCTGCGGAAGATGGCGGCTTTCTTCGCCGAATCGGAGCCGGCAGGCTCGCCGGCCTGGCTTTCCTCCTGTTTCTGCTCGGTACGTCTGCGGCGATTCACGCGCAGCAGGTGGATTGCCTGACGTGTCATGGTCCTTCCGTGGGCCTGAAGAATTCCCAGGGCAAAAACATCAGCGTCAATTCGTCGGTTCATATGAAGGGGCCGCACGGGAGCCTCGGGTGCCTCGATTGCCACGCAGGCGCGGCCGCGCAGACCCACAACGCGAAGAGCGCCTCGGCCTCATGCGTCGATTGCCACAGCGGCGCGGCGCAGGCGCTCACCACCAGCGTGCACTCCGCGCTCGGGAATCCGAAGGATTCGCAAACCTGCATCGCCTGCCATGGCACTAGCAATGTGACGCGAGCGGTTGCGGGGCCGCAGTTCTGCGGCAGCTGCCACGAGCAGGAAGTGAGCCAATACAAAGGGAGCATTCACGGACGCGCGCGCGCCAGCGGCAATGCCGATGTGCCCACGTGCCAGAGCTGCCACGGCTCCACGCATGCGGTGGTGGCCGGCACGGATGCCAAATCGCCGGTGAACAAGCTGCACCTGCCGGACACCTGCGGGTCGTGCCATTCCAACCCGAAGCTGGCGGCAAAATACATGTTCGCTGAGGTGCGGCCGGTCCAGGCCTACGAGGCGAGCGTTCACGGGCGGGCGATTCACAACGGGAACCTGAACGCCGCCTCCTGCAGCGATTGCCACGGCGCGCACGCGATTCTCCCGATCTCCGATCCACGCTCGAAGATCTGGAAGCAGAATGTCGCATCGACCTGCGGCCAGTGCCATTCCGGCGTGTACACGACCTATGCTCAGAGCATTCATGGCGTCGCCCTAAGCAAGGGCGTGCTGCAGGCCGCTACCTGCACCGATTGCCACGATGAGCATCGCATCCTGGCGCCGGGCGATCCGGGATCGCCGGTGTACATGGCGAATGTTTCTCAGGAAGCCTGCTCGCGCTGCCACGGTGACACGCAGCTGATGGCGGGCTTCAACGTGCCCTCGGACCGCGTGCCGACCTACGAAGACAGTTATCACGGCCTGGCTGGTCATGAGGGGCGGCAGACGGTGGCGAACTGCGCCAGCTGCCACGGCGTGCACAACATCTTCGCCTCGACCGATCCGCGCTCGACGGTGAACCACGCGAACCTCAGCAAGACCTGCGGGCAGTGCCACGCCGATGCCGGCCGGCGGTTTGCCATTGGGCCGGTGCACGCGATGTCCAGCGGAACGCCCGGCGGAAAGCTGCTCGGATTCGTGAAGCTCTTCTACCAGGTGGTCATTCCCGTCACGCTGGGCCTGATGCTGCTGCACAATGCGATTGACTGGCGCCGCAAGGCCCTGGCGGTGCTGGCGCACTACCGCAAGATTCGTGGCCAGGTTCGGCTGACGCGCAACGAGCGCATCCAGCACGGGCTGCTGGTGGTCAGCTTTGTCCTGCTGGTCATTACCGGGTTTGCGCTGAAGTTCCCGCATTCCTTCTGGGCTGCTCCCTTCGTCGACTGGGAGCACGGACACCCGGTTCGTGGCTGGCTGCACCGCATCGCGGGCGTGGTGCTGATCGGGACCTCGGTCTACCACGTTGTGTATCTGATGGCGAAGAAGAGCGGCCGGCGCTGGTTCCGGGACATGATCCCCGACGTGCGCGACGCGAAAGAAGCGGCGCAGACGGTGCAGTACAACCTCGGCCGGCGCAGTGAGCTGCCGCATTACCGCCGCTTCAACTACGCGGAAAAAGCCGAGTACTGGGCGCTGGTCTGGGGCACGGTGGTGATGGCGGTCAGCGGCGTGCTGCTCTGGCTCAATGACTGGATCCTCGCGCACCTGCCGCATCCGGCTTCGATCCTGGCCATCAGCACGGCGATTCACTTCTACGAGGCGATCCTGGCGACGGCGGCCATCCTGGTCTGGCACTTCTACGCCGTGATCTTCGACCCGGATGTCTATCCGCTGAAGTGGACGTTCCTGACGGGCCGGGCTCCGGAGCACGAGGTGCGCGAGGGCTGCGAGGCGGAGCCGCGAGGGCAGAAACCAGCTGCGAAACCCTCGCCTGGCCCGGCCGCGCCGCCGCAGGTGCGGCCGAACGAGAGCGGGGCGGACGACTAAGCCGCTCGGCGTGTTCCTGATGCTCTGCCCGACGGTAATGGCTGCTGCTGGGCGTCACTTCAATTTGTGCCCCGCGTCACAGACCGGCCTCTGTGCGAGCCAGTACCAATGAGGAAGAACCTGGGATTTATGCCCCAGTCCAAGGAGCACTCTTCCATGAAACGTAGCATCAGAACCGCGGTTCTTCTAACGCTGGCCGCGTCCATCGCGGCGCCTGTCTTCGCGCAGAGCGCCGGCGCCGACACCTACAAATCGAAGTGCGCCATGTGCCATGGTCCGGACGGCACGGCGGCGACGCCGATGGGCAAGATGATGAAGATCCCGTCCTTCAAGGATCCCGAGGTGGTGAAGCAGTCGGACGCTGCCCTCATCGCCACGACCAAAGACGGCAAAGGCAAGATGCCTTCGTACAACGGCAAGCTGACCGATGCCCAGATCAAGGACGTAGTCTCCTTCATCCGCACGCTGCAGAAGTAGCGGACGCAGGACGAATGCCGGATTGCGGGCTGCCTATGGCGGTCCGCGATCGACGGCCGCGCGTACCGGAGCAGAAATGAAAACCGTTTCCTCCCTGGTCGTGGTCTTTGTGGGGCTGCTGCTTTTGGGTCCGGCAAGGCCACTCCATGCCGACGTGGACTGCCTCTCCTGCCATGGCGATGCCTCCATGCAGGATGCCTCAGGGCACAGCATCGCGGTGAATGCGGACAAGTTCCACTCGAGCATTCACGGCACGCTGAAGTGCAACGACTGCCATACGGCGATTCACGATTATCCGCACCCGGACAAACCCGCAGCTGTGCAGTGCGAAACCTGCCATGCGGAAGAGGCCACGGGGCTCGGCGGCAGCGTGCACGCGAAGGCCAGCGAGCATCCATGCCTCAGCTGCCATGGTGACGCACACAGCATTGTGCCGAAGACTGATCCCTCGTCGCCCGTTTATCCGCTGAATGTGCCAAAGACCTGCGGCACCTGCCACGGCAATGAGGCGATGGCCAAAAAATATGGGCTGCCCAATGTCTACGCGGCCTACATCGACTCCATCCACGGCTTCGCAATCGGCAAAGAGGGCCTGCTGGTCGCGGCGAACTGCACCAGTTGCCATGGATCGCACAAGATCCTGAGACACACCGATCCGCAAAGCTCGACAGCGCGGGCCAATATTCCGGGAACGTGCGGTAGCTGCCACGTGGGAATCAACGAGCAGTACCAGCAGGGTGTGCACGGCAAGGCCGTCACAGCCGGCGATAAGAGTGCGCCGGTCTGCACGGATTGCCATACGGCGCACGGCATTCTCCAGCCCACCTCGGCGGATTTCCGCATGCAGTCGACGCCGGTCTGCGGCAACTGCCATCGCGACAAATTCTCCACCTACCGCGACACATTCCACTCGCAGCTTGGATTGCTCGGCGGGTACACAGAAACGGCGCGCTGCTGGGATTGCCATCAGGCGCACAAGGTTCTCCCGGCGTCGGATCCGGCGTCGCCTGTCGCAAAAACGAATCTGGTGGCCACGTGCGGGCGATGCCATTCCGGCGCGAACATGAGCTTCGTGCAGTATCAGCCGCACGCGAACGCACGCAATCGAAAGCTCAATCCGGCGCTGTATTACATCCGGCTGTTCATGAACTTGCTGCTCACCAGCGTGCTGACGTTCTTCCTGCTGCATACAGTGCTGTGGCTGGTCCGCTCGCGGCTGCATCAGGTGAGCAACAAACCGGGTGGAGGAAAGAATGCCTGAGATCATCCAAACCCCGCTTCCGCCAGCAGTAGAAGAATCCGTGCCGATGGGCACGCACGAGCCAAGCCAGCGGAAGGAACGGTATTTCCTGCGCTTTACTCTTGGGCAACGGTATCTGCACGCGGTCCTGTTTACGACGTTCCTGGGGCTCGCTGCGACCGGCCTGCCGCTGCGCTTTTCGAGCACGCCGTGGGCGGTGCGCCTGGCCAAAATCGTCGATGGATTCGGCACGATTCTGTTCTTCCATAAATTCTGCGCGCTGATTCTGACCATCGCGTTCCTCATTCACGTGCGCGATATCATCGCCCGCGGCATCATCCATCGCGAGAAGGGAATCTTCTGGGGCCCGACCTCGATGGTGGCTAACTGGAAAGACGTAAAGGATCTATTCGGGCACGTGCGCTGGTTCCTCGGGCTCGGTCCCAAGCCGAAATTCGAGCGCTATGCCTACTGGGAGAAGTTCGACTACTGGGCGGTTTTCTGGGGGATGGTGGTGATCGGCTTCTCCGGATACGCCATGTGGTTTGCGCCGTTCTTCGCGCGATTCCTGCCTGGATGGGCGTTGAACGCGGCGCTCATCATCCACAGCGAAGAGGGACTGCTGGCCATTCTGTTCATCTTCGCCATTCACTTCGTCAACACGCACCTGCGGCCCGACAGCTTTCCGATGGACATGGTGATCTTCACCGGCCGGGAAAGTGAAGAGGAATACAAGAATCGGCGCCCGGAGGAGTATCAGCGAATGATGAGCGAAGGCAGGGGTGCGATAAGGATCACAGACGCGCCCCCTGTGTGGCTGATAAATTTCTCGCGAGTGGTGGGATTCACAGCCATTGCAATCGGCGTGACCCTCCTGATTTTGACGCTGAGCGCGTATTTCGCGGGATAAGAGGTTCGCATGTCGCTGATCCGCAGGCTGAAGGAGAACTGGCTCCAGCCGTTCTTCTTCTTCGGGAACAACCCTGTCACTCTCATCGGCTCCGGCCTGACCACGGCCTCGGCCATCACCCTGGTCATGTACTGGGCGATGGAGATGATCGGGCACCGCTTCGCCAATCCTTACCTTGGCATCATCTTCTTTCTGATTCTGCCCGCTTTGTTCGTGCTGGGTCTCGTGCTTGTGCCGGTCGGGATGCTGATCCGCCGCAGAGACCTGTTGCGCAAGGGCGCTCTGCCCACGACATATCCCGCGATCCATCTGGACGACCCGATCTTCCGGCACGGCGTCCTGGTTGTGGTTGCCGCTACGTTCGTGAACCTGATCATCGTCGGCACAGCCTCCTACCGCGCGGTGGCCTACATGGACTCACCGCACTTCTGCGGGCAGAGCTGTCACGTCATGGGACCGCAGTGGGCTGCTTATCAGGAATCTCCGCACTCGCATGTGGACTGCGTGCAGTGCCATGTGGGATCGGGATTCGATTCTTATGTGCAGGCCAAGGTGAACGGCACCAAACAGCTCATCGAAGTAATGGCGCACACCTGGCCCACCCCGATCCGCGCCAACCTGAACGCGCTGCGTCCCGCGCGCGAGACCTGCGAGCAGTGCCACACGCCGGCGAAGTTCATTGGCGAGAAACTGCTGGTCAAGACAACCTTCGGCGATGACGAGAAGAATTCCATCACGCGCACGGTGCTGGTGCTGCACCTGGGCGGCATCGACTCCGTCTCGCACCTTACCGGCATTCACGGTCATCACCTGACAAATTTCGAGTACGTGGCCACGGATGCCGATGCGCAGACGATCCTCTCCGTGAGCGCGCCGAATCCCGACGGCACGACTACGGAGTATGTCAGCTCGGACGCGAAGGGACCGGTGAAGGGCGTTCGCCGGGTGATGGACTGCATGGACTGCCACAACCAGGCGACCCACGTCTTCCATACGCCGCAGGAAGCACTGGATTCGGCGATGCTCGATGGAACGCCGAACCCGAGCCTCCCGTTCATTCACAAGGAAGGCGTTCAGCTATTGCAGGCCACCTACGTTTCGCACGCGGAAGCCGGACAGAAGATCGTCGCCGGGCTGGACGATTTCTACCGCACGCAGTACCCGCAGGTCTGGGCGTCGCAGCGGCCGCAGATTGACGCCGCCGCGCAGCGCCTGGTGACGATCTACGACCGCAATGTGTTTCCCGAGATGAATGTGACCTGGGGGACTTACCCGAACAACATTGGCCACATGGCCTATCCGGGATGCTTCCGCTGCCACGACGGCAGCCACACGACGAAGGACGGCAAGACGCTGAGCAACGACTGCAATCTGTGCCACAACATCCTGGCGACGGACGAGACGAAGCCGACGGTGCTGAACGATTTGGGACTGCAGAACGAAGTGCACCTGCAATAGGCTCCATCCAGTACTCATACGGGGCGGCTGCCAGTTGTGCGGCCGCCTTCCTTTTCTGCGCTCTCTCCCTGTGACAAGTATCACTGTGGGTTGTGGTGTTCGGACGTTACTTTTGGAATGGTATGAACGCGCTTCTGCTGGACCGTATCCACTTCGGTTTCACCGTCACATTTCACTACCTGTTTCCGCAGCTGACCATGGGTTTGGCGCTGCTGATGGTGGTGATGAAGTTGGTTGCTCTGCGCACCGGCGAGGAACGCTGGAACCGGGCTGCCCGCTTCTGGGCAAAGATCTTCGCGATCAACTTCCTGCTTGGCGTGGTGACCGGCATTCCGATGGAATTCCAGTTCGGCACAAACTGGTCGGAGTTCGCGCGGCGCACCGGCGGAGTGATCGGCCAGCCGCTGGCGATGGAAGGTGTCTTCGCCTTCTTCCTGGAGTCGACGTTCCTGGGGCTGTTTCTCTTTGGCGAGAAGCGGCTCTCGAAACTGGCCCACTTCGGCGCGGCGTTCATGGTGTTTCTCGGGTCGTGGATTTCGGGCTTCTTCATCATCGTGACCGACGCATGGATGCAGCACCCGGTCGCCTATGATCAGCTGGCCAATGGCGGCTACGAGGTTTCAAGTTTCTGGGGACTGATGCTGAATCCCTGGGCATGGCTGCAGTACGCGCACAACATGTGCGGCGCAGTGGTGACGGCGTCGTTCGTCGTGGCGGCAACCGGCGCTTTTTATCTGCTGGAGCGCAGCCACGAGGAGTTCGGGCGGCTCTTCCTGAAGCTGGGCGTGATCGCCGGCCTGATCTCCTGCGTCGTGCAGATCTTCCCGACCGGAGACTTGCACGGGCGCTACGTGGCGAAGAATCAGCCCGCGGCGATGGCTGGGATGGAAGGCCTGTTCCAGACGCAGCAGGGTGCGCCCATCGTTCTGATCGGGCAGCCCGACGAGCAGGCACAGAAGATCGACAATCCGCTGGTTGTCAATGACGTGCTCAGCTATTTGATCTACGGCACGACCAAGGCGGAAGTGAAGGGCCTCAACGATTTTCCTGAGGATCAGCGGCCGTCGCCCCTGCCGTTGCTCTACTACAGCTACCACATCATGGCTGGGCTGGGGACGTGGTTCGTTTTGCTTATGCTGACGGCAGCGCTCCTGCTGTGGCGCGGCAAGCTGTACAACGCGCGCTGGATTCTGTGGCCCATTCTGCTCAGCTTTCCGCTGCCCTACATCGCGAATACAGCCGGGTGGATGACGGCGGAGATCGGCCGCCAGCCGTGGCTCGTTTACGGGCTGATCCGCACCGCTCAGGGCTACTCCACGCACGTGTCGGCCGGCAACACGCTGTTCACGCTGCTCGGATTTCTGGGCATGTACTCGGTGCTGTCGATCCTGTGGATCGTGCTGGTCTACCGGTTCATTCACGCGGGGCCTGCTGCCGTAACGCAGGAGCCGGAGCCCGAACCTGCCACGCTGGCCGCGGTTTAGGAGAGAGGAGAACGCGATGGGATTTGTCTGGTTCTGGATTGTCGCGGTGATGATCGCCGCCTACGTTGTCCTCGATGGCTTTGACCTCGGCGTGGGCATCCTCGCTCCGTTTCTCGCACGGACCGAAAGCGAGCGGCGCGTGCTCTACCGCTCCATCGGCCCGGTGTGGGACGGCAATGAGGTTTGGCTGCTGGCTGGCGGCGGCACGCTCTACTTCGCGTTTCCGCTGCTCTACGCCTCGTCGTTCAGCGGATTTTATCTGCCGCTGATGATCGTGCTGTGGCTGCTGATCGGGCGCGGCGCGAGCATCGAGCTGCGCATGCACATCGACCACAGCGTGTGGCGGAGCTTTTTCGATGGCCTGTTCTTCGTGTCGAGCGCGCTGCTGGCCATCTTCTTCGGAGCGGCGCTTGCCAACGTGATTCGCGGCGTGCCCCTCGGAGCGGACGACTACTTTTTCCTGCCGCTTTGGACCAACTGGCGCGTCGGCGCGCAGCCGGGCATTCTGGACTGGTATACGGTGATCGGCGGAGTGGTCGCGCTTGTTGCGCTCGCTCTGCACGGTGCGCTCTGGCTGGCAATCAAAGCGCCGGCCGAAATGGAAAGGCGGGCGCGCCGCATTGCCGACGCTCTGTGGTTCGCGTTGCTGGTGGTCACGTTTGTGAGCCTGCCGGCGACGATCGCGATCCGGCCTTCGGCGCTGGACAACTACAAAGCGCATCCGGCGCTGTTCGCGATTCCGATCCTCGTGGTCGGCACGCTGATCGCGATTCTCAATTTCACGCGCCAGCGGAAGGCTGTCGCCGCGTTCGTCTCGTCGAGTTTGTATCTGGTTTTTATGCTGGTTGGCGCTGCCGTCGGGCTCTATCCGACGCTGCTGCCGTCGTCCAGCGATCCTTCGCGCGACATCACCATCGGCCGCGCTCTCACGGGAGAGCATTCGCTGCACGTCGGACTGGTCTGGTGGTCGGTTGGCATGGCGATCGCGCTGGCTTATTTCATTACTTCGTACCGGCTCTTCCGCGGCAAGGTTTCAGCGGAAGCCGGCTACGGTCATTCATAGTTCATCAGGAGCATTCCCCAAATGGCTTCCATCGCAGCACCGCCATCATCAGAAGCGCCGGTCATCATCGATCCGGCGCACGACCTTGTCAGCATTCGCCGCAGTCCGCTGGCGCCTATCTTCACACCGAAATCGGTTGCGGTCATCGGGGCATCGGAGCGCGCAGGCAGCGTCGGCTGCACGGTTCTCAACAATCTCATCGCCAGCCCGTTCGGCGGGCCGGTGTGGCCCGTAAATCCGAAGCGGCCTACGGTGCTGGGCCTGCAGGCGTACAAGTCGATTGCCGAGCTACCGGGCGTGCCGGATCTGATCGTGGTCACAACGCCGGCGGCCACGGTGCCGGCGATTATCCAGGAGGCGGTCGACGCGGGCGTTCCGGCCGGCATCATCATCTCCGCGGGTTTTAAGGAAGTCGGCGAATCGGGCAAGGAACTCGAGCGGCAGATTGCGAAGATCATCCGCGGCAAAATGCGCATCATCGGGCCGAACTGCCTCGGCGTGATGAACCCCGTCGGCGGCCTCAACGCCAACTTTGCCACGGCGATGGTTGGGCCAGGGCGGCTGGCGTTCATCAGCCAGAGCGGCGCGCTCGGCACCGCTGTTCTGGACTGGTGCATTCGCGAGCAGGTGGGGCTCAGCGGTTTCGTCTCGGCCGGTTCGATGCTCGACGTCACGTTCGGCGAGCTGATTGATCACTACGGTCAGGACCCGAATACCGACTCCATCGTCATCTACTCGGAGTCCATCGGCAATGCGCGCAGCTTCCTTTCTGCGGCGCGCGCGGTGGCGCTGAGCAAGCCCATCCTCATCATTAAGGCAGGGCGTACGGCGGCCGCGGCCAAAGCAGCCGCCTCTCATACGGGCTCGCTCACTGGCAGCGACGACGTACTCGACGCAGCATTCCAGCGCGCCGGCGTGCTGCGGGTGAACTCGATCAGCGAGCTGTTCTATGTGGCTGAAGCGCTGGCGAAGCAGCCGCGTCCGAAGGGACCGCGCCTTACGATTCTGACCAACGCGGGCGGGCCGGGTGTGCTGGCCACGGACGCGCTGATCTCCGCGGGCGGCGAACTGACGGACATCTCTGCCGACACGATTGCCACGTACAACACCTTTCTGCCGGATGCCTGGAGTCACAACAATCCGGTGGACATCCTTGGCGATGCGGAGTCGGAGCGCTACGCGAAGGCTCTCGAGATCGCTTCAAAGGACGTCAATACCGACGGGATGCTGGTCATCCTGACGCCGCAGGGCATGACGAATCCGACCGAAGTCGCCAGGGATCTTGCGCCGTATGCCAGCAGCACAGGCAAACCCGTTATCGCCAGCTGGATGGGTGGCGACGTGGTTGCGGAGGGCGAGGCGATCCTCAAGCGCGCCGGCATTCCGGTGTTTCCGTATCCTGATGCGGCGGCCGAAACCTTCGTGCTCACGTGGAAACACACCAAGCACCTGCGCGACCAGTACGAGACGCCGGCCATGCGTGCCGGATCGGTGCTCGATCCCAAGCGCGATCTGGCCACGGGGATCATTGACCGGGTCCGCGCAGGGCGCCGCACCATCCTTACGGAGTTTGAGTCGAAGCAGCTGCTTGCGGCGTACGGAATTCCAACCGTTCGCACGGAGCTGGCGGCGACCGCGGATGAAGCCGTGCACAAGGCATCGGAGATCGGCTTCCCCGTCGTTCTGAAACTGCACTCCGAAACCATCACGCATAAGACAGATGTCGGCGGGGTCAAGCTGAATCTGCGAACGTCCAGTGATGTTGCCGCGGCGTTTGCAGAGATTCGGGCGTCTGTGACGGCGAAGGTTGGGGCGGAGCATTTCCTCGGCGTGACGGTGCAGCCGTTCGCGAAGCTCGACGGCTACGAGCTGATCATCGGCAGCAGCATCGATCCGCAACTCGGCCCGGTGCTGCTGTTCGGAACCGGTGGCCAGCTGGTGGAGGTCTACAAGGATCGCGCGCTGGCTCTGCCGCCGCTCACCGCGACTCTGGCGCGCCACCAGATGGAGCAGACCAGGATCTTCACCGCGCTGAAAGGCGTTCGCGGAAGGAAGCCGGTGGACCTGGAGGCGCTGGAAGGGCTGATTGTTCGCTTCAGCGAACTGGTTGTGGAGCAGCGCTGGATCAGGGAGATCGACATTAACCCGCTGCTCGCTTCGCCCGATGGCCTGATCGCGCTCGATGCGCGGGTTGTGCTCTTCGATCCCGACACGACGGAAGACCAGCTGCCGCATCCGGCGATTCGGCCCTATCCCGTGGAGTACGTCAGCCCGTGGACGGCGAAGACGGGGCGCAGCTTCCTGATTCGGCCGATCCGGCCGGAGGACGAACCACTCATCGTCGACTTCCATGACCGGCTCTCCGAGCGCACGGTCGTGGGACGCTACTTTACTTCGCTGGCTCTGAGTGCGCGCACCGCGCACGAGAGGCTCACGCGGATCTGCTTCATCGACTACGACCGCGAACTCGCGCTGGTGGCCGAAACGCAGGACCGCTCCGGGGCAAAAATTATCGGAGGCGTCAGCCGGCTCATCCGGCAGGATGACGGATCGGCAACAGTAGCCGTTGTCGTGGCCGATGAATTTCAGGGACAGGGGCTCGGCGAGAAGCTGCTGCTGCGCTCGCTGGCTGCGGCGCGCGCGGAACATATCCACCGCGTGCTGCTGTACTTCCTCCCGGAGAACGTGCGCATGGGCGGGCTCTCGCGCAAGCTGGGATTCGCACTGTCCGATGAGAAAGGATTAGTTCGCGGCGAACTCACGCTTTAGACTCGCCGCATTGCTGGGGCAGGGATGCCAATCCCTGCCCCATTTTCTTTTCGGAAATTAGCGGATCGCGGGCTCGTTGAGGCGGAGCGTTTCCTCCTGATCATCCTGCGATCCGGCCAAAGGCAGGCGCACAGTGACGGATGTGCCCTGGCCGATTTGGCTGGTCACATCGATGGCTCCGCCGCAGGTATCGACAATCGCCTTACAGATGGACAGGCCGAGGCCCGCGCCGCCGGTGCTGCGGGTTCGGGAACTATCTCCGCGCCAGAAGCGCTCAAACAGGTGCGGCAAATCTTCCGGAGCGATGCCGCTTCCGGTGTCGCGCACCTCCAGCACCACTCCCGCGGACTGCGTCACCGCCGCCGTCACACATCCTCCGGCGGGGGTATGCTGCACGGCGTTCAGCACAAGGTTGGCGACCAGCGACGCGCAGGCATCTTCCGAGAGGCGAACCAGAGCGGAGCCGGGCGCATGAACAGCGATGTTGACGCGCCGAATCTCCGCGAGCCGCTCCATCTGGACGGCAACATCACGCGCGACTTCAGCCAGGTCGCAGCGCTCCTGCCTGCCCTCGGCTCCGCGCTCGAAGCGCGCCAGCTGCAGCATCCGCTGCACGAGCTCCTCCATTCGCTCGCAGTCATCGAGGCAGGTGAGGAGCCCGTTGGCGTATTCGCGCGTCGTGCGGGGACGGGATGCGAGCAGCTGCAGCGACGATTTTACGATGGTAACGGCGGTCTTTAGCTCATGCGCGGCATCGTGCACGAAGACCTGCTGCTGGTGAAAAGCCTCTTCGAGGCGGCTGGTTGCGGACTCAAGAGCGCGGGCCAGGACCGCGAGTTCCTCCGTCTGATGCGCAATTTCCGGAGCTTCGAAGCGCGGCCGTAGCGGCGTGATTTCAGCGGCGGCGAGACTCAGGCTATCGAGAGGAGCGAGGCCGCGGCGCAACAGGTAGGCCAGCAGCATGCCCGTCAGCAGCAGCAATAATCCACTGGCGAGCGCCAGGAATCGCGCCGCCCTGTTCATCGCCGCATACACGGGATCGAGCGACACAGCGTAGAAAATGGTTACCGGCCGCGGAATGCCTGGATTCGTGTCATCGGCGTCGATGACGCGCACTCCATGCAGCTCCAGACCGCGCAACCGCGCCGCGCCGATGCGGAAATTGTGAGGCGCCGCGGTGCTGCCGAAGATCTTCTCGTCGCCGCGGATCCAGGCCGCGGAGTGCGCCAGCACCGGGCCGCGCGCATCCTGCACCATCCAGACATCGCCGCGGCTCAAATCGAGCGCATCGGGATTGACGGTGACGTTGTCGCCCACATCTTCAGCGTCATGAACGGCGCCGAGCAGCGAGTCGGCGCGTCCGCGCAGCGCCTGATCGAAGCCCTGCATCTGGTCGCGCCAGAGGTAGAGCAGCGTGGCCGCGCTCATGCCCAGAGCCAGGACGCACTCAAGCAGCAGCACGATGGCGATCAACCGGCGGCGCAGCGAGTAGCGTCTCATCACACGGCGCTCCCTCCGGCGACGAGCCGGTATCCGCGCCCGCGGAGTGTCTCGATCCATGGGCCGCTTTCGGTGGCTTTGCCGCGGTTCAGCTTGCGGCGAAGATTCGAGATGTGCGCCTCGATCACGTTGGAGTGGTGCTCCCAGTTGTAATCGTAAAGATGCTCGAGCAGCACCTGCTTGGAGATCACGGACCGCGGTCGATGACTCAGGTATTCGAGCGCGCGGTATTCAGTCGGCGATAGCTCTACGATGTGGCCGCCGACGGTGACGGTTTTCTCCAGGGTGTCGATGATGAGATCTGCGACTTGAATTCTGGGGTGGCTTACGCCTTTGCCGCGACGGATCAGCGCCTTGGCGCGGGCCAGTAGTTCGCCGAGATCGAAGGGCTTGGCAAGATAATCGTCCGCGCCGGCGTTCAGCAGGCTCACAACGGAAGTCTTCTCCGCCACGGCGGTGAGCACCATGACGGGAGCGGTTTGCCCGGCGCCACGGATCGCGCGCAGAACATCCAGGCCGTCCATGCCCGGCAGCATCAGGTCCAGAAGGATGAGGTCGTAACTGGTCTGGCGCGCAAATTCCACGCCATCGTGACCGGAATAGGCCACATCGACGGCGAGGCCCGCGCTTTCGCGCAGCGCGGCGGCGATATTGTCCGCGACCCGAACTTCGTCCTCGATGACCAATACCCGCATGGGAGGCGAATCCCCGTTCCTTCATTTTGCCCGAATCCGCGGGGTTACGGATGGGTGGTTTTCGCGGTCCCGCACAATTCCCCGGGAAGCTGCCGCCGATACAATGGGATTATGCGCCGTGTCTATATGGACGCCAATGCCACCACGCCTCTGCTGCCCGAGGTGCTGGAGGCGATGCGGCCGTTCTTTATTGACTCTTTTGGCAATGCTTCGTCCATCCACCAGCACGGACAGCACGCCCGGGCTGCCGTGGAGCGCGCCCGCGAGCACGTGGCCGCCCTCCTGCATTGCCGGCCCACGGAAGTCGTTTTTACTTCGGGTGGGACGGAGAGCGACAACACGGCGCTGTTTGGGATTCTGCGTTCCGGCGATCACCTGATCACCTCGGCCATCGAGCACCATGCCGTGCTGCATACGGCGGAGAAGATGCGCGACCGCGGCGTCGAAGTGACGTTTCTCCCGGTTTCGTCCGGCGGGGCGGTCGACCCGATGGACGTCTACCGTGCGCTCAAGCCGAATACAAAGCTCATCAGCATCATGATGGCCAACAACGAATCGGGCGTCATCCAGCCCGTGGCGGCCATCGGCAAGATCGCCGCGGAGGCGGAAGTCTGCTTCCATACCGATGCGGTGCAGGCGGCGGGCAAGATTCCGATCGATGTGAAAACGATCGGCTGCCACCTGCTCAGCATTTCCGGGCACAAGCTCCACGCGCCGCAGGGCATCGGAATCCTGTATGTGCGCCGCGGCACGCGCTTCGAGCCGCTGCTTTTCGGCGGAGCGCATGAGCGGCAGCGCCGCGCCGGCACGGAGAACGTTGCGGGCATCGTGGGGCTGGGCAAGGCGGCGGAGATGGCGCTGGCCGGGTTCACCGACGGAACTGAGGATCGGATCGGCGTCATGCGCGACCGGCTGGAGCACGGACTCCTCGCCAGCGTGGAGTATTGCGGCGTGAACGGCGCGGGACAACCGCGCGTGCCGAACACGTCGAACCTCCACTTCGATCATCTCGAGGGAGAAGCGCTGGTCATCGCGCTCGATCTGAAGGGGCTGGCGGTTTCCGGCGGATCGGCCTGCTCGTCGGGTTCGACGGAGCCCTCGCATGTGCTGAAGGCCATGGGTCTGCCGCTGGCGCGCTCGCGTGCCAGCCTGCGCTTCAGCCTCAGCCGGCTGAATACGGAGGCGGATGTGGATTTCGCGCTCGAGATCGTTCCGCCAGCCGTCGCGCGGCTGCGCGAACTGTCGCCGATTTACAAGAATGTGAAAGCGAGCGCCGTGCCGGTCACGGCCTAGCTACACGGGAGTTAAGGACAGAGGGGCGCTCGATGGCGCCCCTCTGTTGCTGCTCGTTAGTGGTGGGTTCCGCCGCCACCTGGATGGGCTCCGCCACCACCGCCGCCTGCGGGTGCGGCAACGGGATGACCTCCACCGCTGGGAGGCGCGCCGCCGGGATGTCCGCCACCACCAGCGGGAGGCGCGTAGACATGGCCACCCCCAGCGGGCGCAGGCCGAACGACGCCCCCAGGAGGCGCAGGCGGCGTGTATCCGCGGACCGGTCCTCCAGGGTTTACCCGCGGGAACGGAACTCCGGCAGGCGGTCCGTAGGTACGCACTCCCGGCCCAACGGGGTTCGGACGTACCGGCGCCGGCCAGTGCTGCACCACCGGAGCCATTTCCGGATGCGCGCGGACGAGGGCGTTCGAAAAGGGCTCGCGGAGAGGCCCCCGCTGGACGGGATGGATACCCGCCTGCAGCGGAGTGATCACCCTGCCATCGAAGGTCAGCGGCCTGGGCGGTCCCTTGATCGGGTTGGGATGACGGAAGGGCAGCCCGTACTGGGGTCCGCGGTTAATCGCGATCAGCGGAACCGGACGCGGCCCATGCAGGCCTGGTCCATGCCGCGGACGCAGCGGTGGCACATAACCCCTGGGCATGCCCCATACCGTCGAATACGGAGACCAGCCGGCGCCCCAGAAGCCCCATCCGCAGTGGCCCGGAATCCAGATCCAGCCCCAGCCGCCGACAAAGTCCCACGCGCCGCAGTGATAAGGCCACCAACCCCAGGGGTAGCCGGAGATCCACGTGTAGCCAAAACTGGGGTAATAGCCCCAGTAGCCATCGCCAAAGGGATCCCAGTCGGCATCGACGCCAGAGGGCGCCCACACCTGTCCGTATCCCGGCAAGTTGTACCAATTCCCGTAGTAGTCCAGGTCGCTCCAGGCCGCGTCGTCGGGATTCGCGACACTGGCGCGCGCCGTGGTCTCGCTGGACTCGAGCTTTGCCAGGGCATCGTCACGGTCGGAATTCCATTGATCCCAGGAGTTTGCAGTCAGGCTCTGGGCTACCGTGTACTCGCCCGGCTGCTGCGGGTCCGTCTGAAAGGTCTGGTTGGGGTGGACGTCGAGAGCCACACCCTCTCCGTCGGAGACGTGAACCGCGCCATGCATCACCGCCAGCTCGTTGGGGGCAGCGTCGAGCGAGATACGAAAGACGGCGCTCTCGACGGGTGTTACCGATTCGGTATCGAAACGAACGCTGACCTGGCCGGAGTGTCCGTTCAACTCGTAGTAGGTGAGGCCGGAGAGCGCGTCGATTTGCGTGACGGTGGTCCCGTCGGTGTCTCGGTGCAAGGTTGTCAGCCGGACGGAGCTGTTCGGGGCCATACGCGCCACGCTGCCGTCTTCGAATTCAATCTCAAGGCGGCCGTTGTCGCCGGTGACGAAGCGCATGCCTTCGACGGCAGGCATGTTCGGCTGGGCCTGGTCAAAGGCAAGCTGATCGCCCTGGTAGACCTTCACAACGCCTTCCACATCGCTCAGCCGGACGGCGCGGACATTGCTGGCCGGCGTGGCAGCCTGAGAATCCGGATTGGTCTCGTCGGGAGGAGGCGCGGGAACCGTCGCCTCGGATGTGGGAGCGGTTTGGTCGGGTGGAGGTGGCGGGGCGTCCTGAGTGTAGGCTGCAGCTGCGAAAAAGAACGTCAGCAGCCCTGCAACAACAAATTGAGAGCCCGGGCACCAAAAGCGAAATGAATTGCGGCGGTTCATATCGGCACCTCCTTCGGGAGGCTCCACGGGTTTCGACGCCTGCCGCACTGTTTCGTCGTCAGAGCCGCGACAGCGCCGAACCCAAACAAAAGCAACCCACAACTCCTGCCTGAATAAACGCGCGAGCCGTGGGTTTAGTTTCGAATCTCATTGTCGCATCCGCAAAACGGCGTTATGGCGGGGCTCGTGCGCCCGGAATAAACCCAGCTCAGTTGCGCTTCTCCGGGTTTTCGCAGCGGCTCAACAGGGCAAGAGCGCGCTTGCGCGCCCGGTTCATGACCTGCTGATCGTCCGCGATGGCCTGCAGATCGGAGGCGATGTTGTGCAGGTCGGAGGCGCGCTGGTCTTTCAGCGCATCCTGCAACCCCTGCAGCTCCGAGTCGAGGCCAAGGCGGTCGTGCCGCACTTCCACTTCAAGCCGACGTCCGACCTCGATGGTGAAGGCGACGGCATTCAGCTGATCGGAAAGACGCTGCAAAACCGGATCGCTGGCCCAGACGAACGAGCAGGAGCCGTGGCCATCCGTGCCGGTGTAGGCGATTGTTTTGTTGCCGGTGAAGGCCAGTCCGCCTCGGCCGCGATCGCAATGGTCGCCGAAGAAAGCGTGCGCACGAGCATAGTCGAACAAATCGGTACGCAGCTTCTGGTCGAGCTGAATATCGCGCTCGACCGCAGCCGGAAACACTCCGTCCTGGTTGTCGACATTGGCCATCCCAGGCTGGGAAGAGAAGTGCCCGGCGCCGGTTTCATCGATGGTGATGGTGTATTTGGATGGGTTGAGCTGCGGATGCTCGAACGTATAGACGATCCGGGAGGACGTCTGCGCTGACGCCGCAGCAGCCAGCGCGGTGAACAACGAGAGAATACCCAGGTAGTTTCGCATGGCTAGATCGAACGGGCCTCCTGGAGCGCCAGGGTTTGAGCATGATGCACGTGGCAGATTGCGATCGCCAGGGCATCCGCGGCATCGGCTGGTTCAGGCGCAGACGCAAGCTTCAGCAGCCGCGTCACCATGAACTGCACCTGTTCCTTGGCCGCCAGACCGTATCCCGTAACGCTGGACTTGATGGTCAGGGGCGCATACTCTGCAACCTTCAGGCCGGCGGTAGCTGCTGCCAGCAAAGCCACACCGCGGACATGCCCCAGCTTGATCGCCGACTTTGCGTTGACGGAGTAGAAGACCTCCTCGATGGCGACGATTTCCGGCCGGTATTTCTCGAGGAGAGCGGTCAACTCGGAGTAGATCAACGCGAGCCTCTGCGGCAAAGCCGCCTTCTTCGGCGGGCAGATGCCGCCGGCGGCCAGCCACGTCAGTTCGGGATTCGCGGCGCGGTCGTCCCACTCGACAATGCCGTAGCCGGTGGTTTCCGTACCGCAATCGATGCCGCACACGCGCATAGCTACCCCAGAGCGCCCGATCGAACAGACATGGAAACTACGCGTCAGTCTACCGCAGACCCCACGCCATGCAGAAGAGCCGATTGTGACATTTTGGCGCGGGTGTGCACGGCAACTCCACAGCCGTTTGGCACGCCGGTGCGCGGGCTACCTGGAAACTCCCTCGAGCGGCGAACTGGCGGTGGCATACAGCTTGCGCGCCATGCGTCCGGCCAGGTAGGCCTCGCGGCCGGCGAGCACCGCGTGCTGCATGGCTTCCGCCATCAGGATCGGGTTGGCGGCGGCGGCAATGGCGGTATTCATCAGCACGCCGTCGGCGCCCAGTTCCATGGCCAGCGTCGCGTCCGAGGCGGTGCCGACGCCGGCGTCGACGATGAGCGGGACCTCAGTGATCTTCTCCCGCAGAATCTGCAGAGTAGCGCGGTTCTGGATGCCGAGTCCGCTGCCGATGGGAGCGGCGAGCGGCATCACAGCGGCGGCTCCGGCGTCGATCAGCCGATGCGCGAAAACGATGTCGTCGGAGGTATACGGGAGAACCGTGAACCCTTCCTGCACGAGGACGCGGGTGGCTTCGAGCGTGGCCTGAACATCGGGGTAGAGGGTCGCCTGGTCGCCGATGACCTCGATCTTGACCCAGTCCGACAGCCCCACCTCGCGGGAGAGCCGCGCTGCCCGGATCGCTTCGTCCGCCGTATAGCATCCGGCGGTGTTGGGCAGCAGGAAGTAGCGGCGAGGATCGATGAAGTCAAGCAGGGATTCGCGGCTGCGGTCCAGATTCACCCGGCGAACCGCGACGGTGACCATCTCCGCGCCGGAGGCCTCAATCGCCGCCTGAGTTTCGGGTCCATCCTTATATTTCCCGGTGCCGACGATCAGCCGTGACTGAAAAGCTTTGCCTGCAATGACGAGGGGTTCCATGGCGATATTCTACGGCGTGTTACGGCGACCGGCGAGACCAGGACCGGCCGGCGGGAGAGCGCCATTCGCCGTCCTGTATTTTCCTGCCTTCAAATGCGAAAGGCCCGCTGCCAGTTTCGGGCATTGCGGGCCTTGATCGCCGGTGGACTGTTGAGATTGACCTGAGGCGCCCCCGCTTTCGGAGTGGCCTCGGCGCATCTGTTGCACGCCAGGACTTAATGAAGCTGAATCGGGTCGTCGAAACCCACTCAGCTCTTCACGCGAGCCAGGAGCGGCTCTAAGCCTCAGTCACCTCACGTGTTTTGGTACTACTACCGTCGGAATTTGTCATTGGCTGGATCATCCTCCTTTCCCGTGTACTGCTAAGTTAACGCGGAGGGCGGGTGGACTGCAACCCGGGCATCACCAGCCGTGCAGCGCGCCTTCGTGCTCGGCCATCTGCACCTCGACGCCAAAGAGATCCCGCAGTTTTGCCGGCGTCAGAAGGTGGGCGCGCGGGCCATCGGCGAAGATGCGGCCGTGCTTCATCATGATGACGCGGTCGATTTCGGGAAGAATGTCGCCCAGGTGATGGGTGACCATCAGGATGCCGACACCCTCGCGTGCGACACGCCGCAGCGCCTCGCGCAGTTCGCGCTGCGCGGCGAGGTCGAGCGCGTTCGAAGGCTCGTCGAGCAAGAGCATCTCCGGCCGGTGGACCAGGGCGCGAGCGATCATGATGCGCCGCTGCTCGCCGGCGGACATTTCTCCCACCAGCTTCTTTTCGAGATGCGTGGCCTGCATCAGCTGCAATGCTTCATGCGCCCGCTCCCGCATCTCGGGGGTGACGTGCAGGTTGGGCCACAGGGTCGAGGCTGAGAAGAATCCCGCGACCACGGCATCGAGGCCCAGGGTCACGGGCGTGCGCTCTCCGGGCAATTCGGCAGCGACTACGCCCAGATGCGAGCGCAACTGGGAAACGTCCCATCGTTTGCGGCCGAGCAGCAGCAGTTCTGTTTCGGGTGTGACAATGGGGTAGCACTGGCAGGTCAGCGTTTTGATCAGCGTCGATTTGCCGCAGCCGTTGGGTCCGAGGATGGCGAGGTGCTCGCCCCTGGCGATGCGGAGCGAAATGTCGTGCAGGACGACGTTATCGCCGCGCGCGACGCTCACGTGCCGCATCAGAAGGAAATCGGGCTCGGCGGAGGAACTCAAATTGATTCGGCTCTCGGAATGATTCGATTATTGCAAAGGGCCGAGTTGATACATTGGCATTACCCATGAACCAGACCTCCCTCATTCCCGCCGACGCGCTCCCGCGCGGATTCCAGTTCGCGGCCGTTACCGCCGGCATCAAGCCAAGCGGCAAGCCGGATTTCGCCGTCGCCTTCGCGCCGCGCGTTGCCAGCGCCGCAGCAATGTTCACAGCCAATCGCGTGCAGGCGGCCCCCATCATCATCGGCCGCCGGCACCTGGAGCGCAGCGAAGGATTGCTGCGGGCCATTGCGGTGAACGCCGGAAACGCGAATTGCGCGACAGGCGAACAGGGCCTGCACGGCGCGGAAAAGGTGTGCGCGGCGGCGGCCAAAACGTTCGGCTGCGAACCCCACGAGGTTTTCCCCTCGTCCACCGGCATTATTGGCGTGCCTTTTCCGGCGGAAAAGCTGGTCGGTGCGATGCCTGGCGTGCAGCGTTCGCTGGCGGCCACGCCGGAGGCGTTTTCGGAATTCGCGCACGCGATCCTGACTACCGACACGCGCGCGAAGGTCGCACACATCGCAATGGAGATGAACGGCAAGCAGGTGCGCCTTGCCGGAGTCTGCAAGGGCGCCGGCATGATCGGGCCGCATCTGATTTCGCCCGCTGCGCCGCTGCACGCGACGATGCTCGTTTACCTGTTTACCGATGCGGCCATTCATCCTGTCGCGATGGACCGGTACCTGCGCGCCGCAACCGACGTCAGCTTCAATCGCATTTCGATTGATGGAGACACGTCCACCAACGACACGGTGCTACTGCTGGCCTCCGGCGAATCGGGCGTGGACATCTGGGCGGACGATCCGGATTTCGAGCGCGCGCTGCATGAGGTCTGCATCTCGCTCGCAAAGCAAATCGTGCGCGACGGCGAAGGAGTCACACATCTCGTCGAGCTGCAGATCGAGGGCGCTTCGAGCGATGCGGATGCAGTGCGCGTGGCGCGCGCGATTGCGAACTCCCCGCTGGTGAAGACTGCATGGGCAGGTTCCGATCCCAACTGGGGCCGACTGCTCGCCGCCGCGGGCTACTCCGGCGCAGACGTGGATGCCGAGCGCATTGCCGTCTGGTTTGGAGAACTGCCGATCTGTGTGAACGGCGGCCGCGCGCCGAAGTACGATGAGCGCGCTGCGCACGAATACGTGAAGCAGCCCGAATTCTCCATTCGTATTTCGCTTGGCACCGGCGACGGAAAGTGCCGCTTCTGGACAAGCGATCTCACCGCTGAATACGTTCGCATCAACGCCGAGTACTCGACGTAGCGCGGCTATTTTTCTCGGACCGAATCGTTCCGCATTTTGGTGTTCCGGTTCGTCATCTGCGCGAATCGGAAACTTGCATCGCAGAGAGTGCAGAACGCTCAGGGCCGCATGAATACTTGCTCTCACTGCCGAAGCTCCGGGCTTTGCACAGGCTTTTTCACAAAACTGTTGAAATCTGCATGTGCCTGCGCGCACCCGCCGTCCGGAACTGCGTCAGTACGAAGGTAATCCGCGCTGCGCTACAATTTTTTTAGGCGACTTTGATTTTGTGATTTGAGACGCGGGTTCAGCGCACGCCAGGCACAGCGATATTCGGCGGCACGTCGCAAAGAGAATCCCTCAGGAGCACATGGCAATTCAGGAGAGATCCGCGGTTTCCTCAGCTGCGGCAAACGGAAAACACGGCCATTCGCTGATCAGCGATGAGAAGTTTCACCAGCTCTACACGCTGGCTCTGGATTGCCAGATCGCCGCGCAGGATCGCATGAGTGCGCTGTCCGGGCACGAGGCCGCCCTTGCCGCGGTTTCAGCCGACCTGCGGCCGGAAGACACGCTGGTGTCCGAGCACGCGTGGCCGCTGATCGCTTCGATCGGCGTGACGATCCCGTCCGACGGCCATGCGCATCCGCAACCGATCGTTGCGATGTCCGAGCGAGTGGTGGATGCACTGAGCGTGGCCGTTGCCCACCGGATGCGACGGAATCAACGGGTCACGGTGCTACTGTTCCCGGACAAGTGGGGCGGCGATGTGCTGCGTGAGGCGCGCGCCGTCGCGTCTTCGGCAAAACTGCCGATTATTTTTGTGGAGCGCGCAGACCAAGGCGCCAGCACGACGCGCCGCGCGAAAGCTGAGAACGGCTCGGCGGCGGGCGATCTCATCTCTATTCCCGTTGATGCGCAGGACGTGATCGCCATGTATCGCGTTGCGCATGAATCCATCGCGCGGGCTCGCCACGGTAGTGGACCCACGCGCATCGTTTGTCTCTCGCTGAACGCGGCCGGCGAACGAGGGCCGCAAAGCAATGCCGTAGCGAACCTGGAAAAATGGCTGGTTGCCCGCGGGCTGCCGGTCGAGCAGTGGCGGCGGGATATTCTCGCAGCGTGCGCAAGCCGGAACGTTACGGAGCACGAAGACGGCCGGGAGGCGATCCCGCAGAGCGCCGCATGAGCGCGCATCCGAAGAATTGAGGAATTATGACTACCAAGGTGACCGTTCCCGTACAGAGCGATTTTTCCCAGGAGCTTCGCGAGTGGATTGAAGCGTTCGACGACGTGGTCGTGGACGAGGGCCCGGAGCAGGGGGCAGAGCTGATCCGTGCGCTGCGCCAGCGCGCCCGCGAGGCCGGCATTGCGCAGGCGAGCGAGCTGGTCACGCCGTACGTGAACACGATCCCGAAGCACGAAGAAGTGCCGTATCCCGGTGACCGCAAGCTCGAACGCCGCATTGAGAGCCTGATCCGCTGGAACGCGATGGCCATGGTGCATGGCCAGAACAAGAAAGACAAGGGGATCGGCGGGCACATCGCGACGTACTCCTCGCTGGCCACGCTGCTCGAGGTGGGATTCAACCATTTCTTCCACGCGGCGTATGGCGATCAACCTGGCGATCTGGTGTACTTCCAGGGACACGCCTCGCCAGGGATCTATGCGCGCGCGTTCCTGCTGGGGCGCCTCGATGAGCAGCGCATTCTGAACTTCCGCCATGAACTGCGCGAGACGCCTGGCCTCTCATCGTATCCGCATCCGTGGCTGATGCCGGATTTCTGGCGCTTCCCTACCGTGTCGATGGGCATCGGACCGCTCAATGCGATCTATCAGGCGCGCTTCATGCGCTATCTCGAAAACCGGGGGCTGATCGAGAAAACTGGGCGCAAGATCTGGGCCTTCCTCGGCGACGGCGAATGCGACGAGCCTGAGACGCTGGGAGCACTGTCGATTGCGCGGCGCGAGAAGCTAGACAATCTGATCTTCGTGGTGAACTGCAATCTGCAGCGGCTGGATGGTCCGGTGCGCGGCAACAGCCGCATCATCGATGAACTGGAAGGCGTCTTCCGTGGCGCGGGATGGAACGTCCTGAAAGTGATCTGGGGCTGCGACTGGGATGCGCTCTTCGAGCGCGATCATACCGGCCTGCTGCTGCGCCGGATGGAAGAGTGCGTCGACGGCGAGTACCAGGCGTTCAAGGCGCGCGGCGGCGCGTTTATTCGCAGCGAGTTCTTCGGAAAATATCCGGAACTGCTCGAGCTGGTGAAAGACATGTCGGACGACGAGGTGTTCCACCTGCACCGCGGCGGCCACGATGCGACGAAGATCTACAACGCATACAAGCGCGCGACCGAGCATCACGGCGGACCGACGGTGGTCCTGGCCAAGACGGTGAAGGGTTACGGACTGGGCAGCACGCAGGCGCGGAATGCCGCGCACCAGGAAAAGAAAGTGGCCGACGACGCCCTGGTGGATTTCATCCAGCGCTTCGAGCTTCCGATTCCGGAGGAGGATGCGCGCGCTGGCAAGCTTTTCCGCCCGGCGCAGGACGCTCCGGAGATGGTTTACATGCAGGAGCGCCGCAAGAGTCTGGGCGGTTACATGCCAAAGCGCGAGGTGCCGAAGATCGACTTCAAAGCGCCGGAACTCGAGGCGTTTGGCGAGTGGACTGCCGGATCGCGTGGACGCGCCGTTTCCACGACCATGGGATTCGTCAGCATCCTGCGGCACCTGATGAAGGACGAGACGATCGGCAAGCTGATGGTGCCGATTGTTCCGGACGAGGGCCGCACCTTTGGGCTGGAATCGGCGATTCGCCAGGTGGGCATCTACGCCAGCGAGGGACAGAAATATAAGCCGCACGACGTGGACATGCTCCTCTTTTACCGGGAGGAGAAGAACGGCCAGATTCTCGAAGAGGGAATTACTGAAGCGGGATCCATCGCATCATTCACGGCGGCCGGCACGGCATACGCCAACTACCACGTTCCGACGGTGCCGTTCTACATGTACTACTCGATGTTCGGATTTCAGCGCGTCGGGGATTTCATGTGGGCGTTTGCCGATGCGCGTGGCAAGGGCTTTCTGATGGCGGGGACGGCCGGCCGCACCACGCTGATGGGCGAGGGTCTGCAGCACCAGGACGGCCACAGCCATCTGCTGATGAGCGTGATCCCAACCTGCGCGAGCTACGATCCCGCGTATGTGTATGAGGTCGCCGTCATCGTGCAGGACGGCCTGAGGCGGATGTATGAGAACGGCGAGAATCTCTTCTACTACATCACGATGTACAACGAGGACTACGCCATGCCGGAAATGCCCGAAGGCGTACGCGAGGGTATTCTGCGGGGCATCTACCGCCTGCGGCCCGCGGCGGGCGGCAAGCCGGTTGCGCAACTCTTCGGCAGCGGTCCGATCCTGAATGAGGTTCTGCGCGCGCAGGAGATTCTGTCCGACAAGTACGGCGTTCAGGCCGACGTGTGGAGCGTGACCAGCTACAGCGAACTGCGGCGCGAGGCTCTCGGCGTCGAGCGCTGGAATCGTCTGCATCCCGGAGATCCGGAGAAGACGCCGTACATCGTATCGGCGGTCGGCAAAACCAAAGGGCCCATCATCGCAGCCACGGATTACATGAAGGCGGTGCCCGACCAGCTAGCGCCCTGGCTGACCACGAGACTGGTGTCGCTGGGGACGGACGGCTTCGGCCGCAGCGATAACCGCGAGCACCTGCGGCGTCACTTCGAGGTCAATGCGGAGTCGGTGGTGGCGGCGACGCTTTCGAAGCTGGCGCGCGATGGTAAGTTCGAGGTGCGCCGGGCACAGCAGGCGTTCCGTGACTTAGGCATAGATACGGAACGTGGAGATCCCGCCGGCATGTAGCGGAAATTGTGCATGACAGCCGCGTCATCCGCGCCCCTGCGTGGCTTGACATCGCGGGGGCAATCATCCAGGCTGAAGTCACCTGGCAAATTGAGCGAACCGCCGGCTCAGCCGTGATGAGAACTCCTGTCTGCAGTTTCCTGCCTGATTTTTCTGCAGAACCTTTTGAGGTGCGCTTGAAGTCGTCGTTTATCCTGTCCGCTTTGCTTTTATCCACTGGACTTTTGTCACAGGTACAGGCACAAAATACCCAACAGCCGCTTCCTCCGGACTACCAGACGCCAGCGGCCGCAGTAACCACCAGTGCGGAAGGGTCCACCTATGTTCCCATGGACAGCTGGATGTATCCGGCGCTCGACCGTCTTCATGCACTGGGGTATCTGGATACGGCGTTTCTCGGGCTCCGCCCCTGGACGCGTTTGTCGATCGCGCACATGCTGCAGATGAGCGCCGACCGCATCGACAGCGATACCAATAATGAAGAGGCGAAGCAAATCTACCTGGCGGTGCTCCGCGAGGTACAACCGGATATCGATAATGCGTCGGAGGTCAGGCATCCGACCGGTGAACTGGACCAGGTTTACGAGCACGTGCGCGGCATCACTGGACTGCCGCTGCGCGACAGCTACCATCTTGGGCAAACGATTATCAATGACTATGGACGCCCTTACGAGGGCGGCTTCAATAACTACGCGGGTTTCGCGGCGCGCGCCGAAGCCGGCCGCTTTACCTTGTATTACCGCGGTGAATTCCAGTACGCGCCCAGCGCCGCCGGATACACTCCGACCTTTGCCGCGTATCTTTCGAACAGAATCGACGCAATTGACTTCACGACGAATCCTCACCAGGCGACCATCCCCGAAGGGCCGATTCCCACTGCTACCTATGGCCGCGTCATGGAGGCGATTGCTTCGTATCACCTGCTCGGGCACGAACTGTCGTTCGGAAAATCGGATCACTGGATGGGCCCGGACCTGGGCACTGCGATGTTCTGGAGCACGAATGCAGAAGACATCTACCAGTTTCAGATCGATCGCGTCGAGCCGCTGCATGTGCCGCTGCTCTCCCGCCTCACCGGTCCGTTTCGCTATGACTTTTTTGTAGGCAGTCTCAAGGGCCACACATATCCCAACGCCCCATGGGTTCACGTTGAGAAGATCAACTTCAAGCCAACAAAGAATCTGGAATTCGGATTCGACCGCATGGCGATCTGGGGCGGCAAGGCGCACGGGCCGATCACCCTCCACACTTTTCTGCACAGCTTCTTCAGCTTCGGTAACGCGGCGCCGGGCCAGAAGTTTTCGCGCAACGATCCAGGCGCGCGCTTCACATCGTTCGATTTCAATTACCGTCTGCCCGGATTGCGCCACTGGGTCACGCTCTACACCGATTCGTTCGTCCACGATGACACTAGTCCAGTCGATGCGCCTCGCCGCGCTGCGGTGCACCCGGGTATTTACCTCGCCCAGTTCCCGCATTTCCATCAGCTGGATCTGCGCGTAGAAGGCGCGAACACCGAACCGACCAGCCACTACAACCCCGACGGCAGCCCGATCAACAACGGGCAATTTCTCTATTACGAGACGGTCCAGAGACAAGGCCCGACCAACAAGGGCTTTCTGGTCGGAGATTGGGTCGGACGCGAGGGTGAGGGCGGCCAGGCATGGCTGACGTATCACCTGTCGCCTCAGGAGGAAGTTCAGTTTTCCTACCGGCGTGCCAAGGCAGCCAAGGTGTTCTTTCCCGGCGGAACAACGCAGAACGATTTTCAGGGAGAGATTCGCAAGCGCCTCGCCCGAAACTTCGAAGCGTGGGGCCTGGTGCAGTATGAGAACTGGAAGGCGCCAATCTATCAGACCGCGCCGCAGAGCGACACCACGGTCGCCGTGCAGTTCACCTGGTATCCGCCCAGCAGGAGCCGGCAATAGTTACGCGTGCACGGCGGATCGCGCATCGCCGGCATTCAGGCGTTCCACGATGGCGGGCGCCAGCTGGCTCACATTGCCCGCGCCCAGCGTGAGAATCACGTCGCCCGGTTTCGCGCGAGCCAGAGCGCGGTTGATGGCCTCGTCGGAACTGGCCGCGTATTCGATCTGTGCTGCCGCTCCATGATTCTGCCGGATGTTCTTTACCAGCGCCTGCGCCGTGACGCCGGGAATCGGTTCTTCGCTGGCGGCGTAAATATCCAGGAGTTCGACCGAGGCGGCGTCGTCGAAGGCGTGGACAAACTCATCCATCAGATCGCGAGTGCGCGTGTAGCGATGCGGCTGAAAGATGACGTGGACCGCCGGATAGCCGCAGTCGCGAGCAGCGCGAAGAGTTGCGCGAATCTCTGTGGGGTGATGTCCGTAGTCGTCGACGACAGTAATGCCGTGGGCGCAGCCTTTGATCTGGAATCGCCGGTCGACCCCGCGGAACGAACTTAAGCCGCGAGCAATGGCTTCCGGCCGGATCTCCAGTTGAGCGCCGATGGCAACGGCAGCCGTCGCATTGAGGACGTTGTGCATGCCGGGAACGTGCAGCTCAAACGGGCCATAAACGTCGGGGCCGGCGGCGACCTCAAACCGCGACACGCAGATGGCCGGATCTCCGCCTCGCGCCTCTGCGGCACCTGCCTCGGCAGCCACCGGCACTGCGGGCAGCATGCGGAGGACAAAGTCGGCTTTCGCCGAGGCGCCATAAGTGAACACGCGGCGGCGCACGCGCGGCAGGATCGCAGTGAGCCGCGGATCGTCTGCGCAGGCGACGCAGGCTCCATAAAAGGGAACCTTGTCCATGAATTCGACGAACGCCGATTCGACGTCGGCCATGTCGTGGTAGCAATCCATGTGCTCGCGATCAAGATTGGTGACAACCGCAAGGATTGGCGACAGGCGGAGGAACGAGCGGTCGCTCTCATCGGCTTCGGCGACGAGGTACTGTGACTGGCCGAGGCGCGCGTTCGAGCCCATCGTATCGACGCGCCCGCCCACCACAACCGTTGGGTCGAGACCGCCGGCGGTGAGGACCGAGGCGACCATGGACGTGGTGGTTGTCTTGCCGTGCATGCCGGCGACGGCGATGCCGTACTTGAGGCGCATCAGCTCCGAGAGCATTTCCGCGCGCTGGATCACGGGGATTTTGCGCGCCCGCGCCTCGGCCACTTCAGGATTGCGCTCGTTGACAGCGGAGCTGACAACGACCACGCTGGCTCCGATGACGTTCGCCGCGGCGTGTCCTTCGTAAACGGTTGCCCCAAGCACGGCCAGACGGTCAGTAACGGCTGAGCGCCGGAGATCGGAACCGCTGACCGGATAGTGCAGGTTGAGCAGAATCTCGGCAATGCCACTCATGCCGATGCCGCCGATTCCAATGAAGTGGACGCGCTGCGCCTTGGCAAACATAGTGCTGTACGGGATCAGACTTAGACTCAGGAACAGTCAATCAGAAACGCGGGACAAGAGCAAAGCACTCGCTGTGCCTTCGCGTAACACCGGGATTTGTCGTGGACGAGCAGCCTACGTCTTTGAGCCGGACGCTGCGGGCTTTTGGTCGATGACCAGGTCCTTCTGATTGATGAACTGGACGTAGATTTTGAAGTCTTTGCGATGGTCCCACTGCTCAGCGCTAATGGGATAGTGGAAGACCAGCTGCCCGTTGATCACCTGACCGGGTGTCATGGTGATGTCGCGCGGGACGGGCGTGGTCTGCTTCGGCGCCAGCGTCGGATAAGCGACGAACACGGCGTGATAGTCATTCGTGCTGGCAGCGGTGCTGCGCTCGACCGTGTCATCAGCGAGGGTTACGTCGGCCCACGCGTCATGCAGGAAGAGCGGCAGCTGCGTGTTGCTTTTTATCTGCACGTTGGCGATGACGATCTCCTCGTCGTAGACGTCCTTCTGACCCTCGAGGCCGCCGAGGGCCGCTCCCGTCGAGAGCTCGCGATGGATGGGGTACGTGGAAACGGATTCGATCTGCCCGATGTGTACCGGAGGCTTGTACGTGGCCCACAGATAGCCGCCGATGATCGCCGCGACGAGGATGACCGCGCCCAGGGCTGCTACTACGGGATGAATACCGGAATCTGACTTGGCCATATCGGTCTGCTCTCGCATTCTACTGAAGTTCAGGTGGATGCCGCTCACGCCGGTCAGGTTGGGCGCGGGCGCAGGGCGGCAAGGAACTCGCTCGCCGGCAGCGTGTTGAGGAGATCCTGCTTCGTCAGCCATGCGCGGCGCAGCTGGCGGACGCCGTAGTGCATCTTGCTCAGGTGGCTGGTGTGGTGCGAATCGGTGTTGATGACGACCCGGCAGCCCAGCTCTTTGGCGAGACGCAGATCGCGGTCGCAGAGGTCGAGGCGGTCGGGATACGCGTTATGCTCGACCGCGACGCCCAGCTCGGCCGCGCGGCGCAGGATCGCGCCGAGGTCAAGCTGATAGCCTTCGCGGCGCAGCAGCAGGCGTCCGGTGGGATGGCCCAGGATCCGCACATACGGGTTCTCAATGGCGCGCAGCATGCGGTCGGTCATCTGCTGCTCCGGCATGTTGAACAGGGAATGCACGCTGGCAATGACGACGTCCATCTGCGCCAGGACTTCGTTTGAGAGGTCCAGCGCTCCATCGGCCAAAATGTCCACCTCAATGCCGGCGAGCACGCGGATTTTGCCGCCAAGCTCGGCATCCACGTGCCGGATGTGCTGGATATGCTCGAGCGCGCGCTGGTCATCGAGACCGTTCGTCATGGCCAGATTCTTGGAGTGATCGGTGATGGCGATGTATTCGTACCCGCGCGCAATTCCGGCTTCGGCCATCTCGCGAATGGAGCATTTTCCGTCGGTGACGTTGGTGTGCATGTGGACGTCGCCGCGGATATCCCTTTCCTCGATCAGCACCGGCAGACGGTGCTCTTCGGCCGCTTCAATCTCGCCGTTGTTCTCCCGCAACTCGGGCGGGATCCAGTCCATTCCCAGAGCGCCGTAGATTTCCTCTTCCGTAGCGCCGGCCACCGCCGTGCCGTCATCAATGCGGGCCAGCGCATACTCACTGAGGGTGTAGCCGCGCTTCAGCGCGCGCTGGCGCACCGAGACGTTGTGCATCTTGCTGCCGGTGAAGTACTGCAGAGCTGCGCCCCATGACTTTTCAGGCAGGAGGCGCACATCGACTTGGAGCCCGCTGCGCAGGCGGAAGCTGACCTTGTTCTGTCCGCGGGCCAGCATCGTCGCCGCGGGAGGGTAGGCGGCCGCATGCTCGACGGCCGCTGCCACCTGGTCCTCGGCACAGCAGGGGCCGGTGGCAAGGATATCCAGATCGCCGACAGTATCGCGCCCGCGGCGCAGCGAACCGGCGGGCAGAATCGTCGTAAATCCGGGGAGTTCCCGCAGGTAGGCGATGATCTTCTCCGCGGCCGTTTCCGCGTCGTCGATGAGAAAGCGCCCGCTGCTCTGCTTGTAGTCCTCGATGCCTTTGCGCAGCTTGTCGATCAGCTTCTCGCCGAATCGCGGCAGCCCGGCCAGACGGCCTGCCGTGATCGCTGTCTCCAGTTCCTGGACCGAGGAGACCTGGAGAGCGTCCCAAAGCAGGGCCACGGTCTTCGGGCCCATGCCGGGGAGGCGCAGCAATTCGAGCATGGTGGGCCGATATTTCAGCAGCAATTCCTCGCGCAGGGGCAGGGTTCCGGTGCGTTCGATGTCGCGAATGTTTGCGGCCATCCCCTTGCCAATGCCGGGGATCTCCTGCAGTTTTTTTGGATCGTCCGCGATGGCGCTCAACTGGACGGTCGAGGACTCGACAGCCTCGGCGGCGCGACGGTAAGAGCGAATCCGGAAGGGGTCCCCCGCGCTGATTTCCAGCAGGTCGGCAGTGTCCGCGAGCATCTGCGCAATCGAGCGGTTATCCATCGCAGACGATTAGACCACTTCCCCGGAAAGGAAACCAAACAACGCGATGGGAGCCTGCAGCGCAGGCAGAAGGGAACGAAAAAGCCGATTCCCCGCACGAGGCGGGGAAGGCGAATTACAGAGAGGGATGCAGAGATGGGGGAGGGCTAGGCTACCTCTCGGGCGCGCACAACCTGATCGGCCTGGGGACCTTTCTGACCCTGAACAATATCGAACTCGACTTCGTCACCCTCTTTCAGGCTCTTGTAACCGTCCACCTGGATGGCGCTGTAGTGGACAAATACATCGGGTCCGTCGTCGCGTCCAATAAACCCGTACCCTTTCGCGTTGTTGAACCACTTTACTTTGCCTTTGTACTGAGCCACAGACACGAACCTTCCTCTCAGGCAGATTCTGGTTGGCTTGCCAACCGCTGGCTTATACAGACGCGACGCCTGAAAGTTTGGTTTTCCGTGCATAAAAAGTAGCGGTAGAAACGCCAGGGGGACCGAGTCATTTTTTCCCACGGCGAAGGAACAGGGCATAGTAGCCAATGGAGACGATGGTCTTCCCATCCAGGATCTTTCCGTCGCCGATCAGGCGGAGCAATTCCGACAAGGGGACGAACTGCAGTTCGAGCGACTCGTCTTCCTCCGGCGCTGCCGGGCCGGGGGTGAGCCCCTCTGCCAGGAAGATCTGCATCCACTCGCCGAGAAAGCCAGGGCTGGCGAAATACCGGAGAAGCTTCGTCCACTTCTTCGCCTGATAGCCGGTTTCTTCCAGCAACTCGCGTTTCGCCGCGGCGAGGTGATCTTCGCCGGCATCAATGGTGCCCGCGGGCAGCTCATAGAGATACTGCTGCGCGGCGTGGCGGAACTGGCGCTCGACCAGGACGAGCGGATCCTTTTTGCTCTTGGATTTTTCGAGCGCGAGGATGACGACGGAGCCGTTGTGGCGGATGATGTCACGCGTGACGTCCTTGCCGGTGGGCTCGCGCAGGCGGTCGGTCACGACGCGGAAAAGCGGGCCTTCATACGAAAGACGCGACGACAAAATTTCACCGGGTTCGCCGGGATCGATCTTCAGCTTCTTAAGGACCCGGACTGCATGGGGATCGTTCTTCTTCCGCTTCTTGGCCATGCTCAGTGTCGCTCCTTTTCTTACGGTACCATCGGGGCTGATGCGGGCAGGCGGGCCGCGCGGCAGGAAACTGCATCCTGGCACCAGGCCGGCGCATCGCATCCCCAGGTGTTTTCCCCGAGCAACTGAAGTCGCGGGCAGCGGCCTGCATTCTGAGAAGTGCGTGAGAGACTGACTCTGTGAAGGTCGACTGTTATCCCATCTCGCTGTTGCCGCGGCAGACCAGACTGTTTCTGGATTACGCGTCCAGCCGCGAGCCGATCGCGCCGTTCTTTGTCTCAACGCCGTGGTCGCAGGAGTGGCGGAACGCGGCGCCGCAGCAGGATGCGCGGTTGCGCGACGCAGTCGCCGATGCACTGCGCGAGCAGAATCTCTCCTGGAGTGCGGGCGCAAAAACCATCGCGAACATCGACCGGCTCCGGAACGGGGCGGGAGCCGTCGTGGGCGGTCAACAGGTCGCATTGTTTGGCGGTCCGCTGTTCACGGTACTGAAGGCAGCCACGGTCATCGACCGAGCGCAGGCGTCCGGCGCGGTGCCGATCTTCTGGCTGGCCAGCGAAGACCACGACCTGGCAGAGGCGAATCACGTTACGCTGCCCGGCCGCCACGCGCTGCAAACGGTGCGCCTCGAACCCGAGACGCCGCACGCGGGGCAGCCCGTCGGGGCGCTGACGCTGGGCATGCAAGTAACGGCGGTAGTGGATCGCGCGGCGGAACTGATCGGCGGCACGCCGGAGTTCGACCTGCTGGCCGCGAGCTACACGCCCGATGCGACGTTTACCTCCGCGTTTGCGCGGCTGCTTGTGGGCATCTTTGCGGATTACGGGTTGGTGGTCATTGACGCCTCGACCCGCGCCTTTCACGCGCTGGGCGCGCCCGTGCTGCGGTATGCCATCGAGCATGCTGCGGATCTGGAGACCGCGCTCCACAAGCGCGATCTGCTGCTGGCCGAGCGCGGCTATCACGCGCAGGTGCTGGTCGCGGCAGGAAGCAGTCTGCTGTTCCTGATCGATGAAGAATCAGGCGCGCGTCTGCCGCTCCGGCGGAAGAACGGCTCCTGGATCGCCGGCAAGCAGACGTACTCCACCGAGGATCTGCTGCGCATTCTCGATGAGGCTCCCGAACGGCTCAGCCCCAACGCGCTGCTGCGGCCGGTCTTTCAGGATTTCGTGCTGCCGACGATGGCGATGATCGGAGGCCCGGCGGAGGTGGCGTACTTCGCGCAATCGCGTGTCGTCTATGAGGCGATTCTGGGGCGCACGACGCCAATCTTTCCACGCCTGAGCGCGACGCTGATTGAGCCGGCGATTGCGAAAGTGATGGCGCAGCACGATCTGTCGCTGACCGACATTCTCGAGAATCATCCGGATGAGCTGGCGCACCGGCTGGGCGCTCGGGCCATCCCGATCGAAGGCAAGAAGCGGCTGGCCGCCACCGGCAATGCGCTCGACGCTGAGCTGGAGGCGCTGCTGGCGTGGACGCAGTCGCTCGATGCCGGACTGGGACGCGCCGCCGGCGTTGCTGCTTCGAAGATGCGCTACCAGATGAACCGGCTGCGGCGGCTGGCAGCCAATTATCAGCTGCAGCAGGAAGCCAGCATCCGGCGGCACATCGATACGCTCACTTTCAATCTATTCCCGGACCGCCATCCGCAGGAGCGAGTGATTGGCGGCATGGCCTACGTTTCGCGCTACGGAACGGCCTTGCTGGAGACGCTGGTCGAGCAGGCGACGCAGGACTGCCCAGGACACAAAGCCATCTGGCTGTGAGCGGGGCTCCCTGGCGCGACGTCGGCGCGGAGCGGTACACTCCCTTCACAGGAACTGAAGTATGGCCGGGAAACACTCCAACAATTCGATTATTGAAGTAGCCTGTCCGGACTGCGGGGCGATGCTGAAGATCGACACGGCATCGCGGGCAGTGATCGCGCACACGCCGGCTCCGCGCAAGCGGACCTTTGAAGACCTCGACGCGGCAGCGAAAGCCCTGCGCGAAGCTGAGGAGCGCAGGGAGAGCCTCTTCCGTCACGCGCAGGAGACGGAAAGGAACAAAGAAGATGTGTTCAACAAGCGCTTCGCGGAGGCCCTGAAGAAGGCGCAGGAGACGCCGGACACGGGCAAGCCGCTGCGCGAATTCGACCTGGACTGAGCTGTATGTTTGATGAAGAGCGCGCATCTGACAAGATCATGGAAGGCGAGAAGAATCTGATGAAATTTCAGCAGCGGATCGGATCCACACTGTCCGAGGTTCCGTGGACGCGCAGTGTGGCGGCGGGCACTCTGGTCGTCGGCGCAATCCTGCTGATCACCGGCAAGCGCCGGTCGGGGCTGGCCGTGGCAGCGGCGGGCGCGGCGGTGACGCTGCTCGAGAATCCCAAGGCCGTGAAGGACGCATGGGACTCGATGCCGCGCCTGGTGCGCGCCAGCCAGGATTTTCTGGTCCGCGTGGAAGACTTCGTGGATGAACTGAACAAACAGGGCATCCGGATCCGCAAAGTGCTGAGCACGGAGTAGGCCCGGCATCGCCTGCTGTTCATATCTCTCTCGCAATCGCCTCTTCGTCCGCACGAATGAGTGATTCGTGCGCGCGCCTGGTTCGTCGCTTCTCGCCGAGCCGTTAGACTGAAGACAGAATGAAGCGAATCATCGAGCACTACGAGTTGGTGCGCAAGCTCGGCACCGGCGGCAGCGGAGTCGTGTATCTGGCCAACGACACGCAGCTGATGCGGCCTGTGGTGCTGAAGGTGCTGAAGCGCGGCGCCCTGACGCTGGAGCAGATGCGAAGCACGGTTTTGCGCGAGGCGCGGCTCGCGTCTGCCATCGAACACCCCAACGTCTGCGCGATTTACGAAGTCGGCGAGGAGGGCGAGGAAGCCTTCATCGTGATGCAGTACGTTCCAGGCCAGTCGCTCGACAAGCTCATCGCCAAAGGCCCGTCGAGCCTGCAACTGGTGCTCTCGGTGGGCATCCAGATCGCAGACGGTCTGAGCGCGGCGCACTCGCTGGGCATTTTTCACCGCGACCTCAAGCCGGCCAACGTGATGCTGACCGATGGCGGCCTGGCGAAGATCCTCGACTTCGGCCTGGCGCGGCGTCTGCCTCCTGAAGAAGCAGAGTTCGATCCGGGTAAGGCGTCGCGGCGCAAGCCAGGCGCGCCGATCGCGACGTACACCGCGCGGGGAGGCACCATTGCCTACATGGCTCCGGAGCAGTTCGTCACCGGGCAAAGCAGCGTGCAGAGTGACCTGTGGGCGCTGGGCGTCGTGCTCTACGAACTGGCGGGTGGACGGCATCCCTTTGCGCGGCCGGATGGCGATGAGTTCCAGAGCATTCGCGCGATTCAGTACTTCAATCCGCCGCCGCTCGAGGGCATTCCGCCGGAGCTGAATTCCGTCATGCTCTGTTGCCTGAACAAAAATCCGCTGGACCGTTACGGCAGCGCGGCCGAGGTGCGCGAGGCGCTGAAGACCATCATGAAGGCGCTGCAGTTTGAGACGGGCATCATTCCCGGCGAGGCTGCGGCAGTGCTGCCGCCCTCCACTCCGGCCGAGCAGGAAAAGCGCACGACTGGTCTGCTGTCGATGCTGGCAGAGCGCTTCCGCGAATCGGCGGAGGAGAGCACGCGCCAGAATACAATCCTCGTCCTGCCCTTTCAGAACCTGGGAGCGAAAGACGCCGCGCCGCTGTACGGATTCGCTCTGGCCGATGCCATCGCGGCGCGGATCGCGCGCATGTCGTCGCTGGTGGTGCGGCCGTCGAGCGCGCTGATGTACCTGCCGGTCACGCAGATGGACCCGCTGGAGATTGGGCAAAAGCTGCTGGTGAACTGGGTGCTGACGGGCAACTTCCTGCGTTCGCCCGAGGGATTCGACCTGAACTGGCAATTGCTCGATGTGCAGCAGCAGAGCGTGCACGGCGGCGGCGCCATCAGCGTTCCATCGTTCGATCTGATCGCAGTGCAGACGGAAATCTGCAATGAGGTGTTCGCGTCGTTGCAGGGCGTTGGGCAGCTGCAGCCGGCGGCCGAGCGCACGTCTCCGCGCAACGGCCGGCTGGGCGAGCAGCTCTCTGAGGAGTATCTGCAGGCCCGCGCGCTGCTCTCCGGATTTATGCAGCGGACGGGCAGCCGTTCCGACCTGGAGCGGGCGCAGAAGCTCTTCGAGGCGGTGGTGGAACGCGATCCGACGTTTGCGCCGGCGTGGAGCGGCCTGGGCATTGCGGAATTGCAGTACATTCGCCACGGCTTTGGTGGCCAGATGCACGTGATGGCCGCGCGCAAGGCGCTGGAGCGCGCGCTCGAACTGGACGCAGGCTCGGTTGAGGCGAATCTCTACCGCGTCTACATGCTGTTGTCGCGGGGAGAAAAAGAGAGCGCGCGGCACGGCATCGAGCATCTTCTGCAAACCGCCGCCAATGACTGGAACGTGCACATGGTGGCCGGGATTACATTGCGTCTCGACGGCATGTATGAGGAGGCGCTGGAGCAATTCAATCGCTCGCTCAGCCTGAATCCGTCGAATGCGGCCATCATCTATAACCACCGCGCCCGCGTGTATCAGTACCAGAACCAGCTGGAGTTGGCGGAAGAGGAACTGCAGAAGGGGCTGACGCTCGAACCGAAGCATCCGCTGCTGCGCACGTCGCTGGCGTACCAGCGCATGCGTCAGGGCGATCTGAATCAGGCGATCGACACCCTGGAGAACGTGATCCGCGACGACAGCTCCATGCGCATTGCAGTGCCGACGCTGGCCATGTGCTACGTGCAGGTGGGAGAGCGCGAGCGCGCGGCTGGACTCATCGCTGAGGAATCGATTGCCGCGGCTGAGGCGGACAGCGAGATGGCCTATCGGCTGGCGACCTACTTCGCTGTGGATGGCGATGAGAGCGAAGCGCTGCACTGGCTGCGGCGCGCGATCTATCTCGGGAACGAGAATTATCCGTGGTTCTCGAAGAACCCGGCATGGAGCCGGCTGAAGGGGCACACGGATTTCGAGCGCATTCTCGAAGACCTGAAGAAGACTTTCCGTCGCAATCAGCGGACGTGGAGACGATTGCTGTCCGAGCAGACCAGTTCGCAATCCGGCTGAGCCGCGCCACCGCTGACCGCGGGAATGATGGAGATATCTGCGTCAGCCGCAACGCGGGTGGCGAGGCCGCCGAGGTAACGGATGTTCTCGTCGCCGACGAAGATGTTGATATGCTGCCGAACCTGTCCCTGCTCCGTGATGACGCGATCGCGCAGTCCCGGATAAGCCTGCCATAACTGCGCCAGCACATCGTTCAGCATGGCCGGCCCGTGCTCGATGGCGACAGTGCTGCGGCCGCCGGCGAATTCGCGCAGTGCTGCGGGTATATGGATAATCACAAGCGGTCACCTCTCTCCCGATGAGCGGGACTTGCGAGCCGATTGCGAGGTACGCGATCTGGCGGACGATTCTGCTTTGGGCGGAGCCGGTTTCGGTGTTCTGCCGGAAGCATCCGCAGTCGACACGCTGCGGACGCACAGAATCGAAGGGAGCCCGTCGGCAACTTTCTGCCAGGTCCGGCCATCATCGCGCGACGAGAAGATCTGTCCGCTGCGCGTTCCGAAATAAATGCCCGCGGGATCGCAGTCGTCTGTCGTCATGGCGTCGCGCAGCACGGTCTCGTAGGCGCTCTTCTGCGGCAGTCCGCGCGAAAGCGCCTCCCACGATGCGCCTGCATTGCGCGTGCGGTAGACGCGCAGCCGACCGTCGCAGGAGCAGCGAAACTCGTCGGATTCCACTGGAATGATGTAGACCGAGTCGGGCTTTGCCGGGTGCACGACGATGGCGAATCCAAAATCGGAAGGAAGGCCGCTCGCGATGTCGGTCCAGCTCTCGGCGCAGTCGTCGGAACGATACAGACCCCAGTGATTCTGCAGGAAGAGGCGTTCCGGGCGCGCTGGGTGTATGGCGATCTTGTGCACGCACTGGCCGAACTCCGGATACTTGTTCGGCGCGAAGGTGACGCGGATGCCGCGGTTCTGCGCCGTCCACGTGCGGCCGCCATCGCAGGTCCGGTAGACGCCGCCTGTCGAGATGGCGATGTACATCCGCTGCGAATCGTTCGGGTCGGGAACGATGGTGTGAAGCGCGAGCCCTCCGTTGCTGGGCAGCCAGCGCGTGCGGTGCGGGTGATCGAAGAGCGGGCGGTTCAGCGACCACGTCTGGCCGGCGTCGCGGCTCTCGAAGAGAGCCGCCGGCTCGACGCCACAGAAGAGCGTGTCCGGCTCGTCGGCGCGACCCAGCGCGATCTGCCAGATATTCTTCAGGGATTGGCCGGTCTCGATGGGAAAGCGAATCGGAGCTTCCGCCGGATTCGTCCAGCTCTTTCCGAAGTCGTCGCTGGAGCGCAGGTTCGTGCCCCAGTAGCTCTGCGTCGACGCCCAGATGCGCTGCCGCCCGGCGCGATGATCGTACGCCATCGCGTAGACGGCATTGCCATGGAAGTAGGGGCCGCCGGTTTCCCAGCGCGTGCGCTGCGCGTTCGAGCGCAGAATGAACGCCCCTTTGATGGTTCCCACCAGCAGCAGATGGTCGCCGCGGCTGAAGCGAACATGGTGGACCGAATGCATGACCGTCGTCCTGGGACCACCGCGTTCGGCGGCGGCATCGCGGGAGAGAATCGCCGCCGACTGCACGGCTTCGAGCGCCGCCTGCACTTCACCGGCGCGCTGATAACGCTGGGCAGGTTCCTTGGCGAGGCACCGCTGAATCGTCGCCCAGAGCCCCGGCGGAATGGGTGGTCCGAGCGGGGCGGGCATCTCGCGCAGGATCGCTGAGCTGATTTCGAACGTCGTGCGCCCGCTAAACGGCAAACGGCCGGAAGCAGCTTCGTAGAGCACCACTCCCAGCGCCCACAGGTCGCTGCGATAATCGGCGGGCTCGCCGCGAAATACTTCCGGAGCAAGGTACGGCAAAGTGCCGCTCACTCCGCCGCTCTCGGACGCGATGGCCAGGGATCGAGTCGGCTCGTCGGAACCGCGGAGTTCCACCTGCCTTGCCAGGCCGAAATCGAGCACCTTCGCCAAGCCGTCGGGAGTGATGACGATGTTGGCGGACTTCAGGTCGCGATGCGCAATGCCGCGGTCGTGGGCGCGCGCCAGAGCCGAGGCGATCTGGATGCCGTAGCGCAGAACCGTTTCAGGAGCAAGCCCGATACCGCTGCACATCTCGCGCAGCGATTGGCCCTCGATCAGTTCCATCACGATGTAGAGGTTTCCCTCAGTCTCGCCCACTTCGTGGATAGTGCAGATATTCGGATGAGCGAGCGACGAGGACGCCCGCGCTTCGCTGAGCAGATTGTGCCCGGGCGGCAGATCAGCGGCGCGCTCCTTCTTCAGGACTTTGACGGCCACGTCGCGGTGGAGCAGCTCGTCGTGGGCGCGATAAACAACGCCCATTCCTCCTTCTCCGATTTTGGCCACGATGCGAAAGTGGCCGAGCGTCTCGCCAGTCACCCAGGGTTCTCCGCGTTTTCCAGGTATCCTACCGCAATTCCTGAGTTGAAGGCATGGCTCAGTCCAGCCGGTACTTCGTTTCCGCGAGATGATAGAGCGGACGCCACACGAGCCGATTGATCGTCACCACCATCAGCGCCATGATCATAGTCGCCGCCAGCAGGACGGGATAATTCCCCTGGTCGCTGGCCGCGCTGATCTGCGCGCCCAGCCCCAGCGTCGACAGCGCTCGTCCCTTCAGCTGGAAGTACTCGGCCACGATGGACGCGTTCCACGCTCCGCCCGACGCGGTGATCAGCCCCGTAATCAGGAAGGGAAAGATACCCGGCAGGATCACGGTCGTCCAGCGTTGCCGGCTCGAGAAGCGGAACAGCGTGGCAATCTCGCGCAGTTCGGAGGGGATCGCCTGTGCGCCGGCAATCACGTTGAACAGGATGTACCATTGCGCAGCCAGCAGCATGAGCGCGACGGAGCCAGGGCCGAGTCCGACGCCCACGCGCATCACCGCAACCAGGATCAGCGGAAAGAGCGCTGTGGCCGGAAACGACGCGGCGATCTGCGCGATGGGCTGCAAAAGCTGTGAGAGCCGCGGATTGAAGCCGATGGCGACGCCCACAGGAATGGTCCAGAGGGAGGCGATCAGCAGCGCGGCGTTCACGCGGACGAAGGTCAGTCCGGCGCCGGCGAGAAGGCGCAGGACCTCGTGTCCTTTGATGTCGCGCAGCAGCAGCACAGCGTGGAATGCCGCGAATCCGATGGCGACCAGAAGCACCGCTGCGATCAGCACGTAGACAGCGGTCGTGCTCCGCTTTGCCTGCGGCTGCTCGACGCGCGGCTTGCGCTGGCGATGTCCCAGGTCCCTGTAAAACCGCTCAGCGACAGGACGAAACGTGTAGCGGTTGATGATGCCGACCACCCGCGAGTTCCGCAGCGCATCAAGCACGGGCGACGTCACCCGGTTCGTGCTCTCGACGTTCTCGAACTTGAATTTGTCGCTCCATGCAATCAGCGGGCGCCAGAGCAGCTGATCCGTCAGCACGATGATGAGGACCATGGCAATCAATCCCCAGGTCAGCGCCGCGAAGTCGCCATGAGACGCCGCGGTCTGCAGATAAGAGCCGAGCCCAGGCAGGCGGAAGTTGCGGCTGCCCACGGGGAACATCTCGCAGACCATGAGGAAGAACCAGCCGTTCGCCACCGAGACGATGGAGTTCCAGATGAGGCCGATCGCGGCGAAGGGCAGCTCCAGCTGAAAAAGCCGCTGCCAGCGCGAGAAGCGGTTGATCGCGCAGGCCTCCATTAGCTCGCGGGGAATGCTCTTGAGCGAGGTGTAGAAGCTGAACGCCATGTTCCACACTTCGCCGGTGAAGATGAGCAGGATGGCGCCGAACTCGATCCCCAACTGGCGTGAGGGGAAGAGCGACATCATGGCCAGCATCACGCCGGGCAGAAAACTCAGGACCGGAATGGACTGCAGAATGTCGAGAATAGCGATGAGCAGCGTCTCGAGGCGTTTGTTATACGCGGCGGTGTAGCCGTAGCCGATCGCGAAAACCAGGCTGAGCGCATATGCGACGAAGATGCGAACCAGCGAATAGAACGCGTAGAGCGGCAGGTGCGACGGCGAGCGGTAGATCTCGACCTCGGGAATCGCCGAGCTAAACCAGAATTTCGCGACCCACAGGATGGCCCAGAAGCCGGCCAGCAGCGCCGCCGCGATGCTGACGTCGATGAAGAATGGCCAGGTACGCTCCAGCACGAGAGTGCGGGCCATCGTTAGCCGCTGGCGTCCTGAGGCGCGTGTGCCCCAGCCGTTCGCGAGCTTCATCCGGCCTGCTCCGGCGCATGCTCCGGAACCTCTTCGCCCTCGTGCTGGTGCAGCGTGAAGCGGCGCCGTGCGTCATCCCAGTCGAACAGCTCAGCGTAGCGGCCCCAGTTGATCGCAGTCTCCAGCTGACGATTGCACTCGTCCTCGCTGAACTGCTCGTCGAGCATGTCGAGGAAGAACTCCTCGGAGACGGAGTGGTCGCTCTTGTTGGCCAGCGCGCGGCTGATTTGCCGCAGCAGCAGCACGTGATCGAGCGCCGCCTGGCGAAAGAGCTCCTTCTGCTGCAGGATCTCGGCCTGGGCATAGGCGCGGCCCTCGGGCGTGATGGCGGCATCGCCCTCTTCCACCTTGAGAAAGCCGAGCAGCTGCGCGGCCTCGACGATCGGGAACAGGTCGTCGATTTCAAAGGCGAGCTCGTCGGCGAGGCGGTAGATGTCGGTGCGCCCTCCGAGGTCGATGATCAGCTCCAGCAGGCCGGCGATGCCTCCCGGGCGCGCATGCGGCAGCATCTCGTAGCGCATCTGGCGCTGGTCGCGCACGCGGCGGCCGTCAGGCAGGGCCGGAACTTCGGCCGGAGTGACGTCCGGCTGCGTGAGCACCTTGTAGATGTAGTCCACCAGCGACGTGAAGGCCGGGGCCTTGCGCTCGCGGGGCTGGGGCAGCGCCACTTTGAAGTCCGTGCGGACGTGGCCGGGATTGCGGCCGAGCACGATGATGCGGTCGGCCAGCAGCACCGCTTCCTCAATGTTGTGCGTGACGAGGAAGATGGCCTGGGTGGGGATGGTCTTCTTCTGCCACAGCTCGAGCAGTTCGCCGCGAAGGTTATCGGCGGTGAGCACGTCCAGCGCGGAGAAGGGCTCGTCCATGAACAGGACCTCCGGCTCCACGACGAGGGCTCGCGCGAAGCCGACCCGCTGGCGCATGCCGCCGGAGAGTTCCTTCGGATAGGCGGCTTCGAATCCGTCCAGGCCAACGGTGTCAAGGATGCGCAGGCTGCGGCGGTGGCGCGCAGCAGCTTCCATGCCGCGGGCCTTCAGCGGCGCCTCGACGTTCTCGAGCACCGTCAGCCAGGGGAAAAGGGCGAAGCTCTGGAAGACGATGGAGACATTGATCTCCGTCGAGCCGACTTCTTTGCCGTGCCAGAGAACCGTGCCTGCGGATGGCCGCGACAGGCCGGAGAGCATGCGCAGCAGGGTGGACTTGCCCGATCCCGATGGCCCCAGCAGCGCCACGATCTCGCCCGGGTAGATGGACAGGTCCGTCGGCGCGATCACCTGGATGCGGGCGTCGCGCGACTGGGCGTAGAATTTCTCGACCTGGCATGCCTGGATGATCGGTTCAGTCATAGCATCCGCTCGGGGGCTGGTGTCAGATTGTTGGGCGAAGAAGCGGTTCTGCCAGAATGATGCTGAAGCAACTTTATGGTGCGAGCGTTGCCGGGGGATGAAGCATCTCTCAGGGAAAGCGTATCATCATAGCTGCCAGGTTTTACCCGGCACTGCTTCCCCAGTGGTCCGCGACTTTCGCGATCCGTTTCATTCCTGATTCATACGATACAAAGGATGTGGTAAGAGACGAATGCCCGAACAGCAGACGGCGAACCAGGCAAAACCCAGGGTGCTTGTCGCAGACGACGAGCGCGTGATTGCCGATACCCTGGCCATCATCCTCAACCAGAGCGGCTTCGATGCGACGGCGGTCTACAGCGGCGAGCGGGCCGTGGAGATGGCCGAGCAGCTACGGCCGGACATGCTCATCAGCGACGTCATCATGACCGACCTGAACGGGATCGACGCGGCCATCAAGATCCGGGCCATGCTGCCGGGCTGCAAGATCCTGCTGTTCTCGGGTCAGGCAGCGACGGCCGACCTGTTGGACAAGGTGCGGGCCCAGGGGCACGAGTTCGAAATCCTGGCCAAGCCCGTCCACCCGCAGGACCTGCTGGCGCGCCTGCGCAGCTGATCCACAGGGGCCCTTCCGCTGTTTCCTCTGCCAAAACCAGGCAGAGGTCGGGGCACCCGGCGGGTTGGGAAAGGAACTAAAAACAACCCCCTCACCCCTCCGCAAGTACTTGATTCTGCTTATCGTGACGGAAAATCATCCCCCGGGCAGCCCTCGGCATGTCATTGACGGCAAAGTGCCTGGCCGCAAGTGCTCTGGATTGTTATGCCTGCCGGTAGCCCGTAGCCGGCAGCCGGCAGCCAGTCGCCAGCGGCCACCGACTGGCTGCTGACTGCTGACTGCTGGCGACTGGTTACTGAGCCGTTGCCAAAAGAAAAAGCTCTGTTCGACTGCCGAACAGAGCCTTCCTTATCTTCAGGCTAGAGCACGCGGGAACGTGGGGCAAGAGAAGAGTTGGGACGGCGGAGTACGGGGGTAATGATCCCGACAAAGCCCTGGCCCGACTGATCGCCCGCTCATCCGCCGTTCCGGCCGCTGGTGCGAGAACCCCGCGACTGTCCCGCCAAAAGCTCCTCGACTGCCTCGACGAACCGGCGCGTATCTGCGGCATCGACCGAGCGGGTTGCTTCTTCGACGAGTTCCTCATTCACGCGCGTGAGGGCCAGGACCGGGCACTGGCAGGTCTCAAGGCAACGCCTGATAATGGCACGCTTGTCCTCGTGCGGTATCGAGTGTCCCAGGACCATCAGGTCGAACCCGCCAGCTTCACGGTCGCATACTGCGAACGCCTCAGCGAATCCCTCAGCCGAAGCAACGGTGTGGCCCATGTGCTCCAGCAGCAACTCGCGCGTGCGTAACAGGGTAGGGTCGTAGGAGATCGAGAAGATGCGGGCCATGTCGTTCTATGCCGCTGATCCTGAGCAGGAGTATACCCGGATTCTGCAGCGGATCGGAACGCGCAAAGTGGCGGATATGACGCGCACGGCGGATGCCGCTGCGACTTCTGTAGCACTTCCTGCTCTCGCCGAAGCCTGTAACATTTCATCGAACAACGCTGTATTCACCGCTCACCGCTTCGCAGCGCGTGGGCCATAACCGAAGAGCCTCCGGTGAAATGCCGGAGGCTCTTTGCTCGTTTGCGGCATCCTCGCAGGGACGACATCGGCACCCCCCTCATTGCTGCGAATTCTTCAGGAACATGCCGTGCTTGCCCAGAATTGTCCGAACCTTTGCTTCGAGTTTTCGCTCGTCGCTGTCGGATGCGTGGTACCAGCGGCTCAAAACAAAGGTTGATCCCGGAGGAAACTGACTGATCTTGGCCTCGAAAAGCTTGAGAGAGCGGGTCCCATACTGCGCTACGCCGATAAAATCATCAGCCATGCCAACCGATGGCATCGTTAAGTTAGGGATACTCAACAGGTAAGGGGCAACCGCCAAACGGGCATCATCTTTGAGCTGCCTGCACATGGCCTCACCGACGCACCTTTTCAGTACCCGCGCGATCAGCTCTGCATCGGCAAACCAACCCTGATTCTGAATCAGTGCACGGCCTAGTTCTTCGCCAATCAATGAACTCGCAAAGTTCTTGTCCCAGTTAGTGGGGCCTGATTTGTCGAAAAGATTCTCGTTGCCTTCGTATGCAGCCGTCCATTCTTCGTAGTGCCGCCAGAGCGGTGCCTCGTCTTCTTTCCTGCCATAGAAAGTGAGGTATTGGAGCGCATCCCGCACAGTTTCAGGCTCGGTACTGCTGAGGTTTTCCACTGCCTGATCGTTCAGTACCGGGGCGGCGGTCGTCAGGTCTGAAATCAACCGGAGCAGCTGGCCACTGCATTTTCCCGGGAACTCCCGCCTCAATCTCTGTCGCGCAACACTGGGATCGAAGCGAACCAGGTAAGCCAATGCAACGACATGTGCATCGCAGGGATAATCACTCTTCTCGTCCAGTTTGGCGATCGTCTGCTTAGTCACGGCTCCGGTGCCAAAACGGACAAGCAGAGAACCGAGCGCCCGTTCGCGCAACTGACTTCTGGTTTCGAGGAGAGCTTGTGCCCAAAGCGGCTCAAATTGTGGAAATCGTTCCTCGGGGAGAAAAGAGATCGTCTGCGCGGCAAGTGAGGGAGCGGCGGAGCCGATCTGCGCCACAATCTCTCGATGTGCGCCCCTGGGGTCAAGCTCATACCAGCGCTTCAGCGCCAGGCCTTTGAGCTGCTGCCGGTCGTAGACAGAGACTTCCAGGTCGCTCTCGCTCCGCACTGGAAGGCGGGCAAGTGACTGCAGAATCGGGAGAAACTCCGGCGACTTGAGCCGGTCCCACTCGTTGCGCAGATCGTCTGTCTGGCTGCGGCTATCCAGGTCGAGAAACGACTGCTTCAGCAGCAAAGCCATCTGCCGCTCCACTTCTGGAGTGGAGATGTTTTGTCCATGCTCGACCAGCGTTTGCACCGTTTGTGCCCGCGCCGCCGGCTCCTTCTTCGTGACCGCCGAGAAGATTGCCGACCAGATGACCGGGTTGATGGCCTCGCGTTGCCTGCGTATGCTCTCTTTTTCCGAACCCGGAGTGACATGCAGGAATGACAGAGTCGAGAAGAACCACGGCGTGATGGGGAAATCGGGCTCTTCGATTCTCTTGTTCATCGAGGCGATAGCAGTGTCGCGCATTGTTGGCGGCAAGCCCATCAGCCCCATGCTGCATTGGTCCGCGAAGTTGTACTTTTCGTCCCGAAGCCGATAAGTCATCTCGTCGATGGCCGCTGGAGTCGCAAGGTATTTGAGATCGGCCCTGGCGCTTTCAAACAGTTCAACCCGACGTTGCCATTCCGACTGGCTGGATTCACCTGGCTGTGGCGGCGGGACCGGCTGGTCAAGCAGGTCCAGATTAGGCAGGATCGACTTGAACTTTTCGTTCTGCCATTCCGGCGTCGCAGGCGCGATTTGCAGCTTGATCGTCTTTGAAAGCGAATAGCGGGCCGCGTCCCGCACCTTGTGAACGCAAAAACTGGTGACTCTTATTGTGTAATCCCCCGGCTGATCAAAACGTATCCATTCGTTGAGATCAAGCGATGCTTCAATCGGCCTGGACTTCTTCAAAGGCGGCCAACTCCATCCGTGCGTTGTTCGGATGAGATCCTGCTTAAAGTACATCTCCAAAGGGTCGGACCATCCAGCGGCAGGGCTCACGACTTCGAACTGATTGCAGTCAAACTCACCGCCGCGTCCGCGCACCAGCGGTGCAATCAGATAGTCGGTGTCGTTGGGGCTGCTGAAAGTAAGTTTGAGCGGGATGCGTTCGCCGATGTGAAACGTGCTTTGCCCGGCTTGAACATTCAGAGCAGCTTGATCCTGCTGCGCGCTCAGCGGCAAGGCCGCAAGCAGCATAGCCGCACAGAGTGAGCGACAGAGAAGTATCCTTATCTTGCTCATACCCAGATAACATTTCTCAATCAAATATTTCGCGGCAAGTATACCTTGCAGATGAGAAGACGTCCGCTCGTTTTTAGGCTGTTGACATTCTTGTGCGATTCAACGAGAGCCGATGGATCACCGCAAGGTAGAGTCTGCGTCCGTGTTGCCGAATAGGTTCGCTTGATACCGGTGCTTCAGCCCCTGGGGAGCAGTCATTACTCCGGTACCCCGCCGCCTCCACTCCTCTTTTGCCCACTTACCGCGATCCTTTAACCCGAAAGTAAGGAAAGATCTGCCGGGGTGTGATGCTGGTCACAGTCCATCCCGGCACTGCACGCCAACAATTCAGGACATGAATCAAAGCAGGGATTTGCTGTGGATTCAGAAGGCCTGGTTCACCGGATGGGCCTGCAGTGGATGTCTCTGGCGTATTCCGGCGGCCAGCGAGAATCGGACGCTGACGTATACGGCGGCTAAAGGCCTATTTGAGGCGCATGTATGTTCGCAGTGTCAGCACTCGTTGCCCTTGCTGGCGGAGTCAGTTAGCTAACATCCCAGGAGAGTGGACCGTCCCATCGTTACCGCCGTACCCCGCCGTCCCCCCCGCCTCTCTTGCCCCACTTACAGTGACCCCGTAACGTTGAAATAAGTAAAGCTCTGTTCGGACGCCGGACAGAGCTTTTTTGCTGTGCTGCCAGTCAAGCGACGATAACCGGCAGCGGTCAAGTATAAGGATCCAAAGTCACGCACTTTGTTCTCAAATGCTTAGGGATGGATGATTTTCCGTCACACTGAGCAGAATCAAATGCTTGCCGGGGGATGACCGCAAAAAAAGAAAAAGCTCTGTTCAGGGAAACAGAGCTTTCTCAGGTGTCAGGATAGTCCGGTCCTTAGCAGTGGTTCTTCAGCCAGGGATACGCGGCCCCGAGCGCATCGTTGTGCGCGTTGCAGGGCACGGTGCTCAGATACGTCCAGATTGCCTTGATCTGGCGATCGGTCATGTTCTGATACAGCGGCCACGGCATCACCTGGAGCACAGACCCGTTGACCGGCGGCAGATAGCAATTGTCGGTGACGGCTCCTCCGCAATTCAGGTGCAGCTTATCGGGGTCATGGCCGGTGCGCAGAATGTTCATGAAGGTTTGCAGATCATTGCCGCCCTCAGGGTTACCCGTCCAGTTGGGCGTCAGATTGCGCGTGATGATGTTCGGGCCGGCCCCGGGGCCCCCATAGAGCGGGCTGTTCGGGTCCAGCACAATTCCCGGTCCCACCGGGCCGAAGTTCTGACCGCCGGCGAGGTACGTTGCCGGGTTGTACTTCCTCGGGCTGCTGCTCGGCGGAGAGAGGAAATAGGGGTTGTTCGACACCAAATACTCATTGGCAGGATCGGACCCGTGGCAGCCGTTGCAGTCCGACTGGGCGTTCACGATGAAACTTCCCAGTCCCACCAGCGCCGGATCTTTGCCCTGCGCGTTGATGAATGACGGAGCGATACGCCAACCGGCGATGATTTCTGCCTGCTCCGCAGCCGCGGCGTCCGCTGCCGTGGGGAGGCCGTTGTCCTGGGCGTGCGCTTTGATCGGACCAGGCTTGAGGCCGACCAGGGCGATCAGCCCGCAGATGGAAAGGGCCGCCATGGCCGCTTTCACGACTCTTGTGTGTGTCATTGGAGATCTCCTGGGGGGAGACCAGCGCGTGGCCCAAACAGCCGGCCATCAACCGCGAAGCTGGGTTGCAAATGTTTCCCAGACAACAGAAATCCAGCTCAAAGGGACGGAACGAGGCAAGAGATGCCTGCTCCGTAGGGCAGGACATTCCCAGGGCGCAGCCTCGTCAGGTTATGGGGCCAGGCGCAGAAGAGTACTTCGGCAGAGCGTGGTTGTCCAGCAGGTTTTTGGGGCACTCGAAGAGGAAGTCCGCGGCGAGGAGGGAGCCTTACTGGTTGATCATTAGCATTACGAAATATCAACAACTTGCCGCATACCCTTTCGAGTAACCCGCCGGGATCGAGCGGGATGCCACAGGGTCAGCCCGGGTCCTGGCCTGGGTGATCTATTGTCTGTGCTTCACCCAAGTGGGATTCATGACGGCGATTTCCTGCTGGGCGCCTGGGTAGCGCGTGAGTTCGTCAGCGTCCTTGCGGTCGGGCTGGAGGAGCCAGACGTGGCGATTGGGGAAGGCCTCGATCAGCTTCTGATCGGTTTCAGGCGTGAGGCTGCGCGCCCAGACGATCTGAGCTGCGGCGAGATCGGGGTGATTGAAGACCCATTCGTCGAGAGGGCCGTGGCCCGCGGAATAGCGGACGAGGCAGAGCTGGCGCCCGGGCTGGCTGCGCAGAATGCTTTGGATGCGCGGGCGTTCCACCGAGGTATCGATGGGCAAACCCTGCGGAGTTGGGGCATAGAGCCATACCTTCCAGAAGATGGTGAAGGCGAAGGCGACTTCGGCGAACGCGATGCCGCGGGAGAGCGCGATGCCATTCCAGCGGGGAAGGCGAATGCGGCGGAGGGCATAGAGGCCGAAGGCGATCAGCAGGAAGAAAACCGAGCAGGCGGCGGCGCCGTACTGGGGATACGGGTACCAGCCCATGATGAGGATTTCGACGCTGAAGGCAGCGAAGGCGAGCACGGGCGCGGCCAGGAGACGCTTGCGGCGGCGAATCAGGGTAAGGAGCCCGAGCAGAAGGAGCGCGCCGAATCCAAAGAGGAAGAACTGATAGTAGACCGCAATTTTGGTGGCGAGAAAGCTGAAGGGATGGCTGGAGGCCCACTGATGCTCGGTGAGTTCGGAACCGGTGTAGAAGCGCTTCAGATCTTCGACGTTGTAATGCGGGATGGAGCGCACACGGGAGAAGAGGAACGGTCCGGTGATGTGGTAATCGCGGAAGTTGAGCGTGTAGGGGAAGAGAAGGGCGTGGCCGGTGCCGCGGTAGTTGTAATACAGGAGCCATGCCAAGGCACAGCCGATCATGGCGAGGACGACGCCGGTGCGCGCGAGGATGAACCACGCGGGGCGGCGGCGAAGGGACCAGAGAAGCGCGGCGACGAGAGGAATGCTGAAGAGCGCTCCTTCATAGGGCCGCGTGAGCATGAGGATGATCAGGCCCAGTCCGAGCAGAGCAGTCGATCGCAGACTGCGCGAGCGGTAAATGCGCGGGATGCTGCCGAGGACGAGGGCACCCCCGAGAGCGGGCAAGCCGAGGCAGAAGTAGTTATCGAACCACCAGTTGCCGTTGTAAACGAGGAGCATGGCGATGATGGAGGCGGCGAGCGCGTAGCCACGGGGGAGCCAGCCGGAGACCATCCAGTAAAGAGAGGCACAGAAGGCAGCAGTTGTGAGGAGTACCGCGATCCAGGGCAGGCCGAGTTTCTCGCCGGCGGCGAGGACCAGCCCCGTGCCAGGAAGGTACATCGACTGCCAGGTGGGTCCGGTATTGACGTGCATGGTTTCAAAAGCCGTGGGGACGGGCGGCACGGGGTTGGTGAGCCTTCCGGCGGAGAAGGTATCGGCGGCAAAGAGATAGCTGAACTCGTCATGGTAGAGAGGCAGCGGGACGTGAATCAGAGGCAGGAGCGCGAGGCGAATCGCGATGCAGGAAGCGAAGATGACCGCGAGGCATACGCGAGGGCGGTTCGCGAGCCGCGAGAGCTGCGTTTCGACCGGTGCAAGCAGGCGAATCCAGAATTTCCAGCGGGCGGCGAGCAGGGCCAGAACAACGATGACGAACTCGACTCTCAGGTCTCGCGCCAGTGAGTGAAAGTGCATCGAGCGGGAAGGACCTCCGTTCATTGAGCGTGAATGCGCCAGCTGCGCACTTCTTTGGCCACCAACCTGGCGAGCCGGTGCAGAGGGTCAACATTCTTAGGACGCAGCTGCCTGGAAATCTGCTTACTGCCGCGGAGCGGCGATGGCTGCAAGTTTCGTGAAGAATCTTAGAATTTCCCCGGGCAACCTTTGTCTGCAGTGCGGCAGCTCTTTTGGCGGGAGTGGGGGTGCAGGATGTGTGCTCGGCTCCGGCGGTCGCGGGGATTGGCCGCTCCTCAGGTTCTTCCGCACCTCGGCCGAGTCATCTGTTTTTGGTCGTGTGAGCGTCGGCAGGGAGCTTGTTTGCCAGCGCTTCGGATCCGGCTGGTTCACGGAACGGTTCCACCGGAATGCGCTCGTAGCGGACTTCCAGCAGCGTCAGGTGTTCTGTCCCGCGCGGCGCCTGGAGAACTACCGTGTCACCCTCTGCCGCCTTGAGCAGCGCGCGCCCGAGAGGCGACACCCAGCTGATCTGGTTCCGGCTGAGATCGACCTCGTCGACACCAACGATGCTCACCTCTCGCTCCGCTCCGGAGGCATCGGCATAGCGCACGGTCGCGCCGAAGAATGCCCTGGTCCTGGCCTGGCCTGTCCTCGGAGCTTCCGGATCCACGACTTCAGCGGCGTCGATTCGCTTTGTCAGAAAACGAATGCGTGAATCGATCTGGCGCAGCCGCCGCTTGCCATATTGATAGTCGGCATTCTCACTGCGATCGCCGTTGCCGGCTGCCCACGCTACCACCTCCACCACCGCTGGGCGGTCCCTGGTGAGCAGAAAGCGGTGCTCATCTTTGAGGCGCTGCAGTCCGGCGGGCGTGATGTAGTTCTTGCCCTGCAGCGCGGGTCCGTCTGCCTGCGGGTGTCTCGTTTGCCCTTTCCTCATCTCATTCATCTCCCAGCGCGAACCAGGCGGGCATTCCCGGTGAAGGCGGAAGGCACGCCACGGCGGAAAAAGAGCAACCGCGGATCCTTCCGCTGCGCGTCAGGATGACAGAAACCTGGCCCGATGCGCGTCAGTACACGTCGCGCAGGTAGCGCTTCTGCTTCTTCATCCCGGCGAGGAACTCGTTGGCGTACTCCGGGCCTTTGCCGCTGTGGACGGCGATCGCCTCGAGCAGAGCCGCCTCGACGTCGGGCGCCATGCGCTTCGAGTCGCCGCAGACGTAGAAGTAGGCGCCTTCGTCGAGCCACTTCCAGAGCTCGGCGCTGTTCTCGCGCATGCGGTCCTGGACGTAGATCTTGTTCTTCTGGTCGCGCGAGAAGGCGGTATCGAGCCGCTGCAGGATGCCGTTCTGCACCCAAGCCTCGAGTTCCTCCCGGTAGAGGAAGTCCTGCGAGGCGCGCTGGTCGCCGAAGAAGAGCCACATGGGCCAGCGTCCCATGCCGGCTTCCTTGTGCTGCAGGTAGGCGCGGAAGGGCGCGACGCCAGTGCCGGGTCCAACCATGATGACGCGCACGCCGGGATCGGCAGGCAGGCGGAAGAGCTGGTTGGAGTGGATGAAGATGGGGAGCTTTCCGCCGGCGGGCGTCCGTTCGCCGACGTAGGTGGAGCAGATGCCGAAGCGGTCGCGTCCGTGGCTCGCGTATTTGACCACGCGGATGGAGAGGTCAACCTGCTTTGGATACAGGGCCTGACTGGAGGCGATGGAGTAGAGCCGCGGAGCCAGCCGGGGCAGGAGCTTGAAGAGCTGCTGCGGGTCCTCGAGTTTTGCCGGGGCGTGCTCCAGCAGGTCGAGGAACTCGCGTCCCCAGAGGTAGGCGTCGAGCTTCTCTTTGTTGCCGGCCTGGATGATGTCTGCCAGTTCGGGATGGCTGGTGATGGCGGCCCACTGACGAACCGTCGAGCTGGAGAGCTTGCCGATCATCAGCCAGGAGCTCAGGGCCTCGCGCACCGTGGTGGCTTTGCCGTAGAAGTCCGTGACGGGCTCGTCGCCGGAGAACTGGAGCCGGCTGATGACGTCGTCGACGGCGTCGCAAGTGTTGGTCGGGAGAATGCCGGCCGAGTCGCCGGGAAGGTACTGCAGGCCAGAGTCGCCGAGGTCGATCTCGATGTGGCGGGTTTCCTTCTCCGAACCGGGGCCGGTGAGGAGGTGGTTATCGGTAACGGTGGCCAGGTAGGGATGATTGCGATTCCAGGCTGTGTGTGCGGCGGGTATTTCGAGGGTTTCCGTCTGGGGCATGCTGCTGGTTCCTCTGCGAACAGACCTAACAAAGCTTTAGATGATCGTACGCAATTTAGACGATAGGCACAGAGTGGACGGCACTCTGTGACCCTTATCACACGGAAAGCAGGGCAGTTGCACGCCGGTGACGACTCGTCAGTTGTTCTTTTCCGGGTCGACTAAATGGTGCGCGATGGCGAACATGGCCAGTTCGAGCCGCGTGGAGACGCCAGTCTTGTCGAAGATGTTGGAAAGATGGCGCTTGACGGTCTCTTCACTCAGGCCGAACTGCTTGGCGATGTCGCGGTTCGAGCAGCCTTCGACGATGCAGGAGACGACTTCCATCTCGCGCGGAGTGAGGCCGAAGGTCTTGCGCTCAGGGACGGCGGCTTTCTGCATCAGCTCGTGGAGGGCGCCGACGAGGTTGACGACGCGGCGGCCGCCGATCCAGTAGTCGCCGCTAATGACGGCCTTGATGGCGCTGGTGAGGTGGTCGGCAAGGGCATCCTTGAGGACGATGCCGCGCGCGCCAATCTGCAAAGCCTCGATGACCTGCTGCGTGGTGATGGTGCTGGTCAGCAGAACGATCTTGACCGTCGGCGATCCGCTCATGATGGCGCGCATGGCTTCGAGGCCGGGCAGGCGCGGCATGTAGAGGTCGAGCAGCAGGATGTCGGGCAGCGACTCGAGGGTTTCGGTGATGGCCTCGTCGCCGTCGCTGACCTCGCCCACGACTTCAAACGAGGGCTCCGCCTGGAGCATGTTGCGGACGCCGATGCGGACGACCGGATGGTCGTCGGCGATGAGGATGCGAATCGTCTGAGAAGAGGGTTTCGCCCCCTGCGGAGCAGCGGGAGCGGGCTTAACGGACCTGGACGGAGTGGTCATATCTTCAACCTGCCCTTCAGGATAATCTCTGCGCGGCGGAGACAGCTCTCCAGTTCATCGAGCTTTTGCCGGCAATCACCACAGTAATCAATACCTGTCTCGATAGCCGAGGCCACGGCCGAGACCTGAACCGCGCCCACCATAGCGGCTCCGCCTTTAATCGTATGTGCCTGGCGGCGCACGGTTTCGAGATCGGCGCTCTGCATCTCCTGGACGCGCATCTGGGTATCCGCCAGGAATGTCGAAACCACCTCGCGGAGGGCGGCGGCGGACATGAGCTGGCGAAGGCGATCGAAAACGGCGAGGTCCAGCACGTTTTCCGAATCGGCGGGCTCGGGCGTGGCTTCGGCGGCGGACGTGCGCCGCGGGGCGGTAAAGGCCTGGCGCAGAGCCTGGGGTGAGAGCGGCTTCTGCACAACGCCGTCGTAGCCATCCACCTCAGGCGGTGGCGTGGCGCTCATGGCCAGCAGGAGTGCGCCGGGCGCAGCCTGGCGAAGACGGCGGGCGAGTTTGGAGCCGGCCAGACCGGGCATGAGAAGGTCGGCTAGGATGCAGTCGGGCTCGGCGCCTGCGGAGACCTGGTGGAGCGCTTCTTCGCCGCTGAGCGCCTGCACGACCTGGCAGCCTTCGGCTTCGAGAAGAACGCCGGTCAGGGCGAGGCTCACCGGATCGTCATCAATGGCGAGAACACGACGCGGGGGAGTGGACTGCCCGGGACCCATGCTGGGCCGATTGTACACAGGCAATAACCACCTTCCTATGCGTAGTTCGTGTTACGAAGGGGCTATGCGGCGAGGCGAAAACCGGAGGGCAGGTACTCCGAAGGTATTGGGTCGCGGGAGAATCCTGCTCTCGCATGAGGGACCGGGTGTAGAGTGGGCGCAATGGACCCTTCCAACCCGGCGAATCTGGAGGCCGAGCTGGCCGAGTTGCGGGCGCGCGTGCGCCTGCTGGAACAGTTCTTCGAGCAGCGGGGGATTGTTTTGGGAGCGCAGCCGGGTGCTGGAGTTCCGGCGCGACCTGCTGCGACGGCTGCGGCACCGGCGGCTGAGCCGGCGGTGGCAGTCGCTCCACCACAACCGATGACGGCGGCACCCCCTGTGGCGGCCAGAGCGCCGCGCGAAGACACGTCGCTCGAGAGCCGGATCGGCTCGCAGTGGTTTAACCGCATTGGCATCCTGGCGGTGCTGATCGGGGTCGCCTGGTTTCTGAAGCTCGCGTTTGACAACCACTGGATTGGGCCGCTGGGGCGCGTGCTGATCGGGCTGGTCGGGGGCGCGGCGCTCATCGCCTGGTCGGAGCGTTTTCGGAGTCACGGATACACGCGGTTTTCATATTCATTGAAGGCGATCGGCAGCGGCGTTCTGTACCTGTCGCTGTGGGCGGGATTCTCGCTGTATCACCTGTTCTCGTCGCCGGTGGCCTTTGGCGCCATGATCCTGGTGACGGCGTTCAATGGATTCCTGGCGTGGGTGCAGGATGCGGAGCTGCTGGCGCTGTATGCGATTGTCGGCGGCCTGTGCACGCCGGCGCTGCTCTCGACGGGCGAGAATCACGAGGTCGCGCTCTTCAGTTATCTTCTGCTGCTGGATTTGGCGGTGCTGGTGCTGGTGGCGCTGCGTCCGTGGTCGCGGCTGCTGGCCGGAGCTTTCTTTGGCACGGTTTTGTACGTGTCGCTGTGGGCTGTTGCGTATTACCGCAATGATGAATTTGGGACGACGGCTTTCTTTGTGGCCTGCTACTTCCTGATCTTCGCGCTGGCGCCGAGGCTGGTGCGGCTGCGCGGCGGAGAAGACGGAACGCCGACAGGGTGGGAGAACCTGGCGGTGGTCGTGCTGCCGCTGCTGAACGCGGGGCTTGGGTTCCTTGCGTTTTACATGATGCTGGAGGATTCCAGCAGCAAGGGCGCGGAGCCGTGGGTGGCGGTGGCCTTTGCGGCGTTTTACCTGCTGTTGCTGCGCTTGCCGCAGCGCGGCTCGTTGAACTTGCTTTCGGCGCTGCACCTCACCATAACGGTCGTGTTCCTGACGATTGCGATTCCGCTCAAGGCATCGGGCCGATGGCTCACGATTGGATGGCTGGTGGAAGGCGGCACGCTGGTGTGGGTGGCGCGGCGGATCAGCTCAGGGCTGCTGCGCGCGCTGGCGGTACTGTGCACGTTGCTGGGGATTGTTGCTCTGGTGACGGGAAATCCTTCCGCGTCGCTGACGCCGATTTTCAACGAGCGCTTCGGGACCTATGTGGTGGCGATTGCGGTGTGCGCGGCGATTGCGTGGATGGCGGCGAAGGCTCCGCGACTGGAGGAGGACCGCTTCGCGGCTTTGCCGTGGCCGGCAATTGCGCTGGCAGCGGGGTTGGCGGTGAATGTGCTGATCCTGCTGGCGTTCGGGTGGGAGATTCACAGCTACTGGTCGAATCGGGAGCTGCAAACTGCGCATTACGTGGGCGGCTGGACGCTGCTGCACGAGTACCGCATGTATGCGCAGTTCACCTACTCGGCGTTGTTCATGGCGTTTGGAGCCGCGCTGCTGGCGATCGGCTTCTGGAGGCGCACGGCTCTGCTGCGGTGGCAGGGTCTGGTGCTGCTGGCGGTGGCGATTGCCAAGGTCTTCACCGTGGACGTGAGTGAGCTGAGCCAGGGATATCGCATCCTGAGCTTCCTGGGACTCGGCGCGCTGCTGCTGGCGGTGAGCTTTGTCTATCAGCGCGACTGGCTGCATCTGCGCGGAGCGGAAAACAAGCCGATATGAGAGTGCACGCGGCTGTGGTGCTGCTGGCGATTGCGGCGGCGACGCCAGAAGCCAGGTATTTCCGCTACGAGCGGCCGGTGAACGTGCAGGCGCCGAATGGATCGGGGGCCGCGCAGGCGTGTGCGGTGCTGGATGCGTCGGTGTTTCCGCACGCGCAGGACGGATTGGGAGATTTGCGGCTGTATCGCGGGAGCGCGGAGACGCCGTATGTGATCCGGACGGCGGCGCCGGTGCAGGGGAGCGCGCAGAAGATCGCGGTGCTGAACCTGGGATCGCGTGCGGGGCAGACGGCGTTCGATGCGGCGATGCCGGAGGGACAGTACAGCGATCTGAAACTCGACGTGAGCGGCGCGAACTTCATCGCGACCGTCAACGTGACGGGGAGCCAGACTGAGGGCGCTGCACGCGGGACGAAGCTGGGCTCGTACACGATCTTCGATTTGACCGATCAGAAGCTGGGGCGGAGCACGATCCTGCATCTGCCGCGATCGGATTTTCGGTACCTGCACTTTGCGATTGACGGGCCGGTGAAGCCGGCGCAGATTGGCGGCTTGAGCATTGATCGCTTGCCGCAGTCGGAGCCGCGGTACACGGTGATCGCGGAGACTACGCAGATCACGCAGAAGGGGCACGACACGATAATTCAGTTCAGCGTTCCGGCGAATGTGCCGGTGGACCGGATCATGTTCGTGCCGGGGGCGAAGCCGGCAAACTTCAGCCGGGATGTGACGGTCACGGTGCGGCCACTTCCGGCGCGAAACTCCAGCGAAGAGGAGATGCCGCGCTCAACGAGCGGCTACGGTAATCTGCTGCGCGTTCACGGCGTCCACGATGGCCGCCGCATCGATGAGGAGCACCTCAGCGTGGATATGCCGGGGTTCAGCTCCGGGGAAGCCGGGTCGGACTGGGCGATCACGATTGAGAATGGCGATGACCCGCCGCTGGAACTGAAATCGGTGCGGCTGGAGATGATCCAGCGGAAGCTGTGCTTCGATGCGGTGGCTGGGGCCAGCTACACCTTGTACTACGGCGATCCGGCGCTTGCGGCTCCGCGGTACGACTACGCACGGCTATTCGTGGCAGAGAAGAGCCCGCTGGAGGCGACGCTGGGGCCGGAGCAGGCGAACCCTGATTATCAGAGGCGGCCAGACACGCGGCCGTTCACGGAACGGCATCCGTGGCTGCTCTGGGTGGCGCTGGCGGTCGTGGTTCTTGTGCTGGGCGCCGTGGCGCTGCGGACGGCGAAGCAGACGATGCCGTGGCGATGAGGGGGTCTGAAAACTTCCCTCCGGGGCTAAAGCCCAGTTCCTGTTGTGGTCCTGTACGGCACGGCTGAAGCCGTGCCCCTTCAAAGCAGATGAGAGCGGCGCTAAAGCAGGGCCTCTTCAAAACCCGGGGCTTAAAGCCCCTTCTCATCTGTGCTGCTCATTCCCCGGCCTGAAGGCCGGGGCTTCTACCGCTGTCCTGCTGCGCAGGACGCGCTGCGCGCAAGTCCGGGACAACACCGCGATTGTGCGAGCAGGGGAGATCAACCGAGAATCTCCCCCGCATACGGCAGTGATGATTTCGAGTCCGGATCCGGTTCGCGGCAAACGCTTCTAGTGAAGGACCGCGATCAGAATTACGGCTACCAAAATCAGAATGATGATGAGCAGCGTGTTGTTGTCGAGCGTTCCGGCGGCGAAGGCCTGCTGCGCGTGACTGGCGCGGGCGGTGAGGTCCGCGAGTTCTGCGTCAGACAGGTTCGGGATGGCGCTCGTCACCTTCGCGGGATCGATCTGGTGCGACTTCATCGCGCGCGTGGCTGTCGGCGAAGAGAGGAACTGTGTCAGCGTATCGATGTTCTTCTGCCGCTCCGCGGAGGCTGTCTGCACCTGCTGCTGCAACTGCATGGGGCTGACAATGTGCGCGTCGTCGGCGCTGCGCGCTGGTTGCTGCGCCTGAATCGCGGGGACGAGGAAAATGGAAAGCGCCGCGGCCAGAGACAGCGCGCGGAACAGGGATTTAGAGGTTAGTCGCAATTGCATGGCGGCTCCCAGTGTTGTGAATTTCCTGGCTTCCTCCAGGGGGGATGCTCCCTACTTTAGCAGGGTTGCAGGAGCAGACAACGGGCTGCATCGCCGATCAGCGCAGGGTGTTTTCCACTTCGTTGAGCCAGTCCGGCGGCTTGAGAATTTCGCGGGGCTTCGAGCCTTCCGCAGGGCCAACGATGCCATCGCGCTCCATCATGTCGATCAGGTGCGCGGCGCGGCCGTAGCCGATGCGCAGACGCCGCTGCAGCAGGGACGTAGAAGCTTTGCCGAACTCGAGCACGAGCCGCACCGCATCTTCGAAGAGATCGTCGTCGGCATCGTCGCCTTCCTCGCCTCCCAGGCCGCCTTCGCCGGCAGAGGCATCTTTGGGCGCTTCGAGGAATCCCTGAACGTATTCGGCCTCACCCTGCTTCTTCCAGAAATCCGTAACAGCAGCAATTTCTTTTTCAGTGACAAAGGGCGCGTGGACGCGATGCAGGCGCGAAGTGCCCGGCGGCAGGAAGAGCATGTCGCCGCGGCCGAGCAGAGCCTCGGCCCCGTTCGAGTCGAGAATCGTGCGGGAGTCGACCTTGGTCGCGAGGCGGAAGGAAATGCGCGTCGGCACGTTGGCCTTGATGAGTCCGGTGATGACGTCCACTGAGGGCCGCTGCGTGGCGAGTACCAGGTGGATGCCGACGGCGCGGGCCATCTGCGCGAGCCGCGTGATGGACTCTTCGACGTTGGCCTTGTCGAGCATCATCAGGTCGGCAAGCTCGTCGATGATGATGACGATGTAGGGCAGCGGGCGCTCTTCCTGCGCTTCATCGAAGAGCGACGGCGTCGTTGTATCGAAGAGGCGGTTGTACTGGTCGATGTTGCGGACGCTGCGCGAAGCCAGCAGCTTGAGGCGGCGCTCCATTTCGCGCACTGCGTTGCGGAGAGCGTTGGCCGCCAGTTTCGGCTCGGCAATGATGGGCGTGAAGAGGTGCGGGATGCCTTCGTACATGCCCAGCTCGACGCGCTTGGGATCGACGAGGATGAGGCGCACCTGCTCGGGCGTGCTCTTGTAGAGCACGGACATGATCATGGCGTTGATGGCGACCGATTTGCCGCTGCCCGTCGATCCGGCGATGAGCACGTGGGGCATGGTGGCGAGGTCGGCGACGACGATGCGGCCGTTGATGTCCTTGCCCATGGCGAGCGTGAGCTTGCTGCGGCTGGTGGCGAAGTTTTCTGACTCGATGATGTCGCGGAGCCAGATGGTCTCGCGCTCGTCGTTCGGCACCTGAATGCCGACGGTGCTTTTGCCGGCCATGCGCTCGATGAGGATCGATTCGGCTTTGGTGGCAAGGCAGAGATCTTCGGCGAGGCCGGTGACGCGGCTGTACTTGATGCCGGCGTCGGGACGGAATTCGAAGGTGGTGACCACGGGGCCGGGATTGATCTGAACGACCTGGCCGGTGACGTCGAACTCGGCGCATTTTTCCACCAGCACCTGGGCGGAGGTGCGGAGAACGTCTTCGCGGACGGGCGAAGGGTCGTCGCTGCGATGCAGGAGCGTGCTGGGCGGCAGGCGGAATCCGGTGACGGACTTCGAGGCGACGGTGACGGTGCGGACTTCGGTGTCGGCGCGCTCGCCGATGGAGATGGAGTTCGGCGGGTTAGCCGCGGCGGGCTCGGGCTTCGGAGCTTTCGGAACCAGCTGCGGGCGCGGAGGCTTCGCGGGGGTCTCTTCCGGGGTTTCTTCGAGGATCGCCGGCGGAGGATCGGGGGCGACGGTGCGGGGCATCTGATCCCAGAGGCCGGGCGATGCGGGGATCGGCTCGATGGGCGTGACGGGCTGGGTCTCGGCAAAGCCGGAGCGGCGGTGGGCGACGGCGTCCACATCTTCGGCGAAGGCCGCCTGGGGCTCGGGGATAGGGGGGCGACCGGGACGGGCGGCTTTGGCGGCCCGGTTCGCCTCTTTCTCGGCCGCCTTCTGGGCCCGCTGCAACTCCTTCTCGCGCATCCTGTCGGCCTTTTCGGCAGCGCGGAGCTCCTTCCGGCGGGCGCGGGCCTTGCGCCAGTTGGCCAGGCGATCCCGCCAGGCGAGGACGAAGGCGAACTTGATGCCGATCCACTCGCGGGCGGTGTTGAAGCTGAAGGTCGTGGAAAGGTACATCGCTACGGCCACGAGCGTGATGGTGACGATGCATGCGCCGGGGTAGTTCAGGAAGCGGACCAGCAGGTCAGCGACCAGGCGGCCCGTGAGGCCGGCGATGGGCAGTCCGTACGGGAAACGCGGCTGGTCGGGGAACAGGCCGAGCATCGCGGGGCAGAAGAGCAGGGAGAGAAGAATGCCGAGGCTCTTCGCGCCGGGCGAGCCCGCGGGCCGAGAGCGGATCCACGTCCAGCCGAGAGCGCCGATGAGCAGGGGCAGCAGGTACGCGGAAAGCCCCTCGAACTGCAGCAGCAGGTCGCTGATGTGGGCCCCGACGGGGCCGATCCAGTTGCGGACCGGGCCGGGTCCCACGGTGTTGAACGAGGGATCGGTCGGCCGATAGGAAACCAGGGAGAGGAAGAGGAGGATCGCGGAGGCAAAGACCAGCATGCCCACCAGCTCATTGAGCCGGCGGTTGCGGGTTGGCGTGAGAACCAGGCGAACAGGTTTCATCGGGACGGTCGCAGGGCATTGCCCCCGAATCCCAGAGCAGAACGATTATCGCAGGCAGGGGCTGTGGAGGCCAGCACTCCCCGGGAGGGGGAATCGAGGGGCACAACCCGGCGAAAGGGTTATTGACGGGTGCTGCCGTAGATGGGTATCCCCTGATCCACCTTGTAGATCATGGCGGCGGTGCGGGCTGTGAAGGGGGAGTCGGGGTACTTCTGTTCCATGCGGGTGAGCAGGCCGCGGGCAAAGTTGCGGTCCTGGTCGGCGCGCTTGCCATTGTTGTCCTCTGCCCACATATCGCCGGCGGCGCATTCGCGCCAGGCAGCCTGGTAGAGCGCTTCGGCGGCCTTGGGTGAGTCGGGGTGGTCGTCGACGTACTTCAGGAAGTAGCCGGTCTCCTGCTCGGGGCACTTCTCGGATCCCTGCCAGTCGCCGCAGAGTTTGTTCTCGATGAGATCGAAGGCGGCGAGGTCGGCCCAGCGGGTTCGGGGGAAGTACTTGATGACGGCCTTCATCTCGTTCTCGTCCATCTGCTCGCGGAGCCAGGCCTCCTTTTCGTGGGCGGAGGGCAGGGTGGAAGCGTCTGCCTTCTGGATCTGCCAGCGGATGTCGGCCGCGCGGTAGAGAGCTTCCGGCGTAAAGGGCGACTGCGGGTACATCATGGCGACGCGGCGGTAGAGCAGGCGCGCTTCCTCCGCTACGTGCGGCGGCGGATTGGGGACGGCTGCAGCCTGTTCGGCGTTGTCGGCTGCTCCGAAGAGGATGAGGTCGCCATGGGCGGTGTTGCTGTCGACGATGCCCTTGTTGATCATCCAGCCGGAAATGGGCTGGGCCTCGTTTTCGGAGCCGAAGACGGGGCGGTCGGCCTCGCGGGTATCCGGCGCGTCGGTGTTGGCGAAGACGCGGATCCACTTGCCGTTGTGCTCGACGATGACCAGTTCGCGGCCGGGCAGGATGTCGGCAATGCGGTCGCCGCTTTCGTCGGCGGTGGAGTAGAGGCTGGCGGTGTACACCGTGGTGGCGAGGACGCCGTTCTTCGGAATGGGCGCACCGGGGAACGGCTTTTGGGCATGGGCGACGGGCGCTGCTGCAGCGAGCAGCAGAAAAAGGGACCCAACCGGAAACAGACGCATGACCAAGTTATGACGCAGGAAGGCGTGCGTTCGTCTCACTGGGCGTCCTTTTCGGCGAGCACGGAGCGCAGCACGTCGGGCTCGACATTGCCGCCGCTCATGACGATGACGGCTTTGTGGAAGGGAAGCAGCTCAGTCGCGTGGAAGAGGAGTCCGGCGGCGGAGGCGGCTCCGCTGGGCTCGGGCGTGAGCCGGGCGTTGTAGAGCAGGACCCGCATCGCCTGACGGATTTCCGCTTCGGTGACGGTGATGATGTCGTCGACGTAGGTGCGGATGTGTTCGAAGTTGAGCTGGCCGAGGGACTGGGTGCGGAGGCCGTCGCAGAGGGTGCGGGTGGTCCTGTCGGCGGGCCAGGAGACGAGCGTGCCGGAGCGGAAGCTTTCCTGGGCGTCGGCGGCGAGTTCGGGCTCGACGCCGATGACGCGGACCGCGTCGTTCGAGAGCTTGATGGCGGTGGCGATGCCGCTGAGGAGTCCGCCTCCGCTGACGGGTGAGAGCACGAGGTCCACATCGGGCAGGTCTTCGAGGATTTCGAGGCCGCAGGTGCCCTGGCCGGCGATGATCTGCTCATCGTCGTAGGGAGGGATCATGACGTAGCCGTGGCGCGCCTCGAGTTCTTCGGCTTTGGTCTTGCGGTCGGAACTGGCCGGACCGACTTCGACGATCTCGGCGCCGAGGGCGGCGGTGGCGCGTTTCTTCACCTCGGGGGCGTTCGAGGGCATGACGATGACAGCCTTGGCGCCGACGGCACGGGCGGCGTAGGCGACTCCCTGGGCGTG
>DASYYN010000286.1:0-6417 GCA_035933815.1 Acidobacteriaceae bacterium | reverse complement strand
TTTTTTGAGGAGGATGTGCAGACGGCGCTGACGGCGGCGCTGGCGCTGATCGAGCCGGCGATTCTGATTGTGATGGGCGTGGTGGTGGTGATCATTCTGATCGCGCTGTATCTGCCTATCTTTTCCATGGGCAGCACGATGCACTAAGAACAGTGAACAGTGATTAGTGATCAGTAAAGGCTGGTAGCTGGTGGCTGAGGACGGATTACTGAGAACTGAGAAGAAGTTGAGGTTTCAAAATGGCTGAGGCGCCATCGCTGACACTTCCGACTGAGCAGGACGAAACCGCGCAGGCGCAGGCGCTGGCGCGGCGTTACCGCTCGGAGTTTGTCGATCTGCGGAACTTCCGCATTCAGCACGAGGTGCTGCGCAGCGTGCCGGTCGACATGATGTTCCGGTACAACTTTGTGCCGCTGGAGCAGCAGAACGACCGGCTGGTGATCGCGGTGAGCGATCCCAGCAAGCTGATGATGCTCGACGAGATTTCGACGCTGCTCGGCAAGCGCATCGTCACGCGGGTGGCGACGCTGTCGCAGATCACCGATCTGCTGAAGAAGACCGAGCAGAGCCAGCGCGTGCTGGACGAGGCGTCGGAGGGGCTGACGTTCGACGTGATCTCGTCGGACGAGAATGCGGACGAGAACATCTCGATCGAGAAGCTGACGTCGGAAGAGGACATCAGCCCGATCATCCGCCTTGTGGATACGACTATTTTTACGGCGCTGGAACGGCGCGCGTCGGACATCCACATTGAGACGTACGACGACTCGGTGCTGGTGAAGTACCGCATCGACGGCGTGCTGCAGCCGGCGATGGCTCCCATTGCGCGCGAGCATCACATGACGATTCTGTCGCGCATCAAGGTCATGAGCGAGCTGGACATTGCCGAGCGCAGGGTGCCGCAGGACGGACGCTTTCGCGTGCGCTACAAGGGGCGGCTCATCGACTTCCGCGTATCGATTATGCCGACGGTGCATGGCGAGAATGCCGTGCTGCGCGTGCTCGACAAGGAGTCGATGAGCGAGAAGTTCCGCAAGCTGACGCTGGACGTGGTGGGCTTTGCGGAGGACGATCTGCGGCGGTTCCGGCGGTACATTCGCGAGCCGTATGGCATGGTGCTGGTGACGGGGCCGACGGGATCGGGCAAGACGACGTCGCTGTATGCGGCGCTGAACGAGATCAAGAGCGACGAAGACAAGATCATCACGATTGAGGATCCGGTCGAGTACCAGATTCGCGGGATCACGCAGATTCCGGTGAACGAGAAGAAGGGGCTGACGTTCGCGCGCGGGCTGCGGTCGATTCTGCGCCATGACCCGGACAAGATTCTGGTGGGCGAAATTCGCGACCAGGAGACGGCGCAGATCGCGATCAACTCGGCCCTGACCGGACACCTGGTATTCACGACGGTGCACGCGAACAACGTGGTGGACGTGATCGGCCGCTTTGTGAACATGGGCGTGGAGGTCTACAACTTTGTCTCGGCGCTGAATTGCATTCTGGCGCAGCGGCTGGTGCGCACCATCTGCGAGTACTGCATGCGCGAAGTGCGCTATGACGACGAGACGCTGCTGCAGAGCGGGCTCGATCCCAAGGAGTGGAGAAGTTTCCCGTTTCGCGAAGGCGCGGGATGCATCGAATGCGGAGGGACGGGGTATCGCGGGCGAACGGCCATTCACGAGCTGCTGGAGTTGACGGACCCCATCCGGGAAATCATTCTGGAGAAGAAGCCGAGCTCGGAAATCCGCAAGCTGGCGCAGCAGGAAGGGATGCATTTCCTGCGGGAATCGGCGCTGGACCGGGTGAGGCGCGGGCTGACGACGCTGAAAGAGATCAACAAGGTCACATTTATTGAGGCATCGCGCTGACGCGCTGCCTCCTGGGGTTTGCATGACGAGTAGAGCGGCGCTTTGCGCCGGACGAATTGAAGAGATGAAGCAGATCCTTCGCTGCGCTCAGGATGACAGTGGTGTCGCCGTCCGATCGGAGGCATCGCGATAGTGGCGGGAGTAGCCGATAAATTTAAATCGCCGTCAGGGGCGCGACCGCGTCTGGCGTGCGAGGTGCGTCCGGAGGGCGTGATTGCCGGACGGGCGTCGCACGACAAGCACAAGCGGGATGCGGTGCTGGCGTTTGCGGCGTTGCCACCGGGCGCGCTGACGCCGGGTCTGAAGACGCCGAACCTGGCGGATCGCAGCGCGGTGGTGTCGGCGCTGGAGACGGCGCTGGGCGCGACGAACGCGAAGGATCGCGACCTGACGATTGTGGTGCCGGATGCGGCGGCGCGGGTGCTGCTGCTGGATTTCGACACGCTTCCGGCGAAGCGGCAGGAGGCGATGCCGGTGGTGCGCTTCCGGCTGCGGAAGATGGTGCCGTTCGATGTGGACACGGCGGCGGTGAGTTATCAGGTGATGGGACAAAAAGCGAACCAGCTGAGCGTGCTGGTGACGGTGATGCCCGCCGATGTGCTGGCCGAGTACGAAGGCGCCGTACGCGACGCGGGGTATAACCCCGGAGCGGTTCTGCCGAGTACGCTGGCGGTGGCAGCGGGTCTGGACGGCGCAGGAGCGACGCTGCTGGTGAACCAGATGCAGTCTTCTGTAACAACCGCAGTTACGAGTGGGGACGAGATGCTGCTGCACCGGACGGTGGATTTGTCCAGCGATTTGCCGGTGGGCTCGCCTGCGCCTGCGGGCGGCCAGGCACGCGACGAGGAGATTGCGCAGGCCGTGATTACGGCGCTGGCGTGGTATGAGGACACTCTGCGCGCGACGCCGGCCACGCTGCATTACGCCGGTCCGGGCGGAGCAGAGGCTGCGAAGCAGTCGCGCTGGCTGCGCATGGTCGATGCTGCTCCGGCGATTGAGGATGTGCTGTCGGCAGGCGAGGTGACCGCAACGGGAGTGCCGGCGGGGATGACCGCAGGCGTGACGGGGGCGCTGGCCAGCCAATGAAAATTTCCGTCAACCTTGCCAGCCAGCCGTATGTGGAACTGGGGCCGGTATACAACCGGCTGCGGATCTGGACGGCCGTGCTTGTGATCGTGGGGCTGGCGCTTTATTTCCTGTATCGCAGCGAGAGCGTGCAGGCCGGGCAGACGCTGGCGAATGTGCGCAGCGTGGAGAGCCAGGTTCACGCACTGCAGCGTCAGCGGGCGAGCTACGAGGCGCTGATGCAGCAGCCCAAAGATGCGGCGATCCTGCGGCAGTCGGACTACCTGAACGATCTGTTCAAGCACAAGGCGTTCTCGTGGACGGCGACCATGACGGATCTGGAGAACGTGCTGCCGTCGGGGGTCCAGGTGCTCAGCATCGATCCGATTATCGCCAGCGATGGGCACGTAACGATCCGGCTGCGGGTGACCGGAGCGCGTGAGAAGGCGCTGGATTTGATTCGGAATCTGGAGAAATCGAAGCACTTTGCCGCGCCGCGGCTGGCGTCGGAGTCGCTGGCGACGGGAGCCGGGAACGTGCAGAACGTAAGCACCGGCAGCGATGTGAACTTCGATATCGTGGCGGATTATCGCCCCCTGGCCCTGCCCGCGAAGAGTGCGGAACAGAAGCCGGCTGTGGGGGCAAAGCATCCGGCGCGCAAGCCGACGCAGCCAGGACAGACGGCGAAGCCGAGCCCGGCGGGCACTCGTGGCGCGAGGCCTGCGGGGGCGACGGCACCGGGAGCGAGACCGGTGGCGAGACCAGGGCCGGGAGCGCCAGGAGGGAGTCCGCATCCATGAACGGGCGACGCGGCTTCTTCACCAAACTGAACCTGCACTTCATCGTGCTGGGGATCGTGCTGGCAGGTGTGATCTTCCTCGGCGTGCGTTATGCGCTGGCATGGAGCGCGATCCGCTCGGAGCAGTCGAGCACGTTTACTCAGGAAGAGGTTGAGTACGGACAGCTGCGGGCGCAGATGGCGCGGCTCAACGGGCTTCCGGAGAAGGTGCAGGCCGCCGATCAGAACGCGCAGAAGTTCTATGACGCGCGCGTCGCGCCGAACTACTCGACCATGATCGGGCAGCTGGACGGAACAGCGGAGAAGGACCACGTACGGCTCACGCGCTCAGCGTACGCGCAGTCTCCCGCGATTCAGGGGTTGACGCAGGTGCAGATCGACGCGGGGCTCAGCGGCCAGTACACCGACATGATGCACTTCATCAACGATATTGAGCGCGACAAGAATCACGTCTTCTTCCTGATCACCGGCGTCACGTTCACCGGGCAGCAGGGCGGGCTGGTGAATCTGCGCATCCGGCTGACGACGTACCTGCGCTCCGACGCGGCAGACATGCCCCAGGCCACGACGACTCCAGTTGCGGGGCAAGGTGAGCCTGCGGGGCAGGGGGCGCCATGAAGGCGGGATTTGAGAACAAGCGCAACGTGGCGATCCTGGTCGTGCTGGTGCTGATCCTGGCGGGATGCGCCTGGTATTTTGTTTCGCGGATGTTCGGCGGTTCGCCGCCCACAGCGCAACCAATGGTGCGGTCCTCGACTGCGGCCAGTGAGACTCCGGCCGAGCGCCGGGCGACGACGAATACCGAGGGTCCGGCGGCGAAGAAGGTGTCGTCGCTTGAGAGCCTCGATCCCACGCTGCATCCGGAGCTGATGGCCGGAGCCGAGGCGCTGTCGTATTCCGGATCGGGCCGGAATATCTTCTCCATGGAATCGGCGCAGCCGAAGATTGAGCCGGTGAAAGGCCCGGTTCGGCCCTTAACACCGGCGCCACCGCCGCCGCCACCCGGTCCGCCGCCGATTGAGCTCACCTTCTTCGGGTATCAGTCGACCGGGGGCGTGAAGAAGGCGTTCCTGCTGCACGGGACGGATGTGTTCATTGCGTCGGAAGGCGACGTGGTGGATCACCACTACAAGATTGACAAGATCAACCCGCTCTCCATTCAGGTGACGGATCTGCTGTACAACAACACGCAGACGTTGCCTCTTTCGCAGAGCTGAGACGTCTTATAGATATGCGGTTCTTAACCGACTCCCGGACTCGGAATCAGGGGCTAAAGCCCCTCCCAACGAGCGTGCAGGCGGCACGACTGAAGTCGTGCCCTGACACAAGCTTGCTCCCGGGCCGTGGTGAGTCGGGCTTTGTGCTGCTGGCGGTCATTTTTCTGACGCTGGTGATGCTGATTACGCTGGCCATCGCCGCGCCGAAGATGGCGGCATCGATCCAGCGCGACAAGGATCTTGAGACGATCCATCGCGGCGAGCAGTACAAGCGGGCCATCCAGCTCTATTACCGGCAATTCGGGCGCTATCCGACGTCGGTGGATCAGCTGGTGCAGACGAACCAGATCCGCTTCCTGCGCAAGCGCTACACCGATCCGGAAACGGGCAAGGACGACTGGAAGCCGGTGATCTATGGACGCGCGCATGTGCGCCCACTGGGCTTCTTTGGCCAGCCGCTTGCGGCGGCGGCCGGTGGTGCGATAGCAGTCGCGGCCATGGGCAACGCTTCGATGGGCATGTACGCTCCCGATGCGGGCACCAGCGTGACGAAGGACGCGAACGGCGTGCCGGTGGCTGCGGATTCCAGCTCGGCGGCGAGCACGTCGAGTTCGGGAGGAAGTGGGCCCGGGGGGACGATGGCTCCGTCGAGCGGAACGTTCTCGATGGGCGGACAGCCGGGAGCGGGCGGGAGCAGCGGCTTTGGATCAGGGCCGAGTTTTGGGGGTTCCAGCTTTGGGTCGGGCCAGGCGGGGTCGCCGATGGGCGGGGCGATGGGCGGCACGAACCCCGGAATGGGCGCGCCGGGCACGCCGGGGATGCCGGGCATGGGGAACCAGGGCGCGACTTCGTTTGGCGGATCGCAGGGGCCGATGGTAGGGGTGACGCTGCCGCTGAACAAGCCGTCGGTGATCGTCTACAAGAAGCAGGACCGCTACAACAAGTGGGAGTTTAACTACGACCCGGTTGAGGATCAGATGAAGGCCGCAGCGAGCATGTTCGGCGGCGGCAGCGGCCAGGGCGGCGTGCCGGGCGGGACGATGCCTGGCGCTGGGGGAATGGGTGGTCCGGGAACAGCGCCGATGGGTGGAGCGGGCGGGACGGGGATCGGCAACAGCGGGCAGTCGGATCCTTTTGGGTTTGGGCAGTCGGGGGCGGGCGGGAGTTCGCCGCAGCCGGCTCCGCAGCCGCAGCCTGCGCCGAATCCGCAGTAGTGCTTCGTGCCCGGTTGTGTTTCAAATGCAGGTCCTTCGGTTTGCGGCGGAATTGATGCTGCGCGAACTGGGCGCGCAACAATTCGGATGCTTCGCTCCGGATGACAATCGTTGCAAAGACGAAGGCCCGCTCTCCCGGTGCCGTATGTCGCGGAACGGGAGCGCGGGCCTCGTTGTGTCCGGGGCTTGCCCGGCAAGCTTTTAGACCTGGAACGACGAGCCGCAGCCGCAGGTGCTCTTCACGGTTGGGTTGT
>DASYYN010000130.1:0-4721 GCA_035933815.1 Acidobacteriaceae bacterium | reverse complement strand
TCTCTCTACGGACGGGCTCCGCTGGCCCGCCACCCACATCACTGATTCGATCCGCTCATCGGTTCGGGCGATTTCCTGCTTTGCAGCGAAAGCACATCCGCCCATTCCGAGGCGTGATCAACCAGGCAATCGGATGGAATTGAATCCACTGTGTGCGAGGATAACCCAAATTTGCAGCCGATAACCCACGTTCCTGCACGGCGCGCAGTCAAAATGTCGACACTGGAGTCACCAATCATCAGCGTCTCGCCTGGCGAAACGCCGGCCTCACGAATGAGCGTGTTCAGGCCCTCAGGATCCGGCTTCTTCGTCGCGAAGCTGTTGCCGCCGTAGATACGAAACATATAGGGCGCGAGCCCCAGCCCTTCGCAGATTTCAACGGACGCGCGCACCGGCTTGTTGGTCAGGATGGCAAGCTTGCGGGGAGTGCTGTCGGGCATCAGTCGCATGGTTTCGAGCGAGTCGAAGACTCCCGGATAGACACGCGTGTGGTCGAGCTTGTGCTCGCGGTAATGAGCCAGAAAGTGCTGGAGCGCATTTTCAACGAGCGGTTCGTCGTCGGGATCCCCAAGGGCACGGCGAATCAGCATCGCGGCACCATCGCCGATGTAGGTGGCGATGATCTCTTCCGGCAGCGGCTGGCGGCCAAATTCGGCGAGCATGGCGTTGATGGAATTGGTGAGGTCGGTGCGCGAATCGATCAGCGTGCCGTCCAGATCGAAGACGATGAGGCGAATGCGATGCGCCGGGATGGGGTTCAGCAGGTGCAGCATGGGAACGACAGCCTGTAGCCGGTAGCCTGTAGCTCAGCGCGTGGCCGCCTCCACCGCTGGCGTGGCGGGCGGTGGGTTCACCGACGGATACGTTGCGGCCGCAGCGCGCGCTCCGGCAAGAACGCCGCCCGGCGCGATCCCCAGGATCAGCGTGGCAGCGGCGGTGATAAACAACGCAAAGAGTAGCGCTATCGAAGGACGCGGCACTGCCATGACCGGCGACGCCTGTGCCGGACGCGAGAACACAGCGACCGCCACCCGCAAATAGTAAAAAGCCGCAATGCCGCTGTTGACGAGGCCGATGATGGCCAGCCAGATCATCCCGGAATGGATTGCCGCGGCAAATACATAAAACTTGCCGAAGAATCCACCGGTGAACGGGATGCCGATGAGCGAGATCAGAAACAATCCCATCGCTCCGCCCAGTAACGGAGAGCGCCAGGCCAGTCCACGGTAATCCTCGATGAGCGTGAGGCGATCATCGTATCCGCCCGCGTGGCTCACAACGGCAAAGATGCCGACGTTCATCGCCGCATAGGAAACGGCATAAAAGCTGGCGGCAGCAACGCCCTCAGCCGAAAGCGCGGTGAAGGCAACCAGCAGGTATCCGGCGTGCGCGATGGATGAGTACGCCAGCAACCGCTTCACATTGCGCTGGCGCAGCGCGCCCAGGTTGCCGAATGTCATTGAGATGACCGCGAGCCACCACAGCACTGGCACCCAGTGGCCGCGCAGCAGCGGAAAGGCTCCGAAGGCGATGCGCAGCAGCACTGCGAAGGCCGCGGCCTTGGGTCCGGTAGACATGAGCGCCACGATCGGCGAAGGCGCGCCTTCGTAGACATCGGGCGTCCACACGTGGAACGGCGCGGCGGACACCTTGAATCCGAGCCCGATGATGATCATCCCGAGGCCGACGTAGAGCAGCGCGTGCGGCTCGCCGTTGTTGATCGCGGAGGCGATGGCACTGATGCGCGTGCTGCCGGTTGCGCCGAAGACGAGCGCAATTCCGTACAGGAAAAACGCGGTGGCAAACGAGCCGAGCAGAAAGTACTTGAGCGCGGATTCAGGACTCTTCGCGCTGCGGCGCCGGAATCCCGCCATGATGTAGGTGGAAATCGACGAAATCTCGAGCGCGATGAAGACCAGCAGCAGTTCCACGGCGCTCGACATAAACATCATGCCGACCGCTCCGAAGAGCATGAGCGCAAAAAGTTCGCCGAGCCCTTCCGTCGCCGGAGTGACCGCATCCAGGGTGATGAGCACCGCGGCCAGCAGAATGCCGGCAATCAGCACATGAAAGAAGATGCTGAACGCGTCCGTCTGCACCACGCCGTAGTAGGCGGTGCCGGCGGGCATCTGATACTGCCAGAGACTCACTGCGAGTGCGGCTAGTGCGACAACGACCGCGAACCACCCCAGCGGCTTGCGGCTCGAGTCTTTCGCCATCATCGCATCCGCGAGCATGACGATCACACCGCCGACGGTGAGGACGATTTCAGGCAGGATGTGCAGCGCCGGGTTCATTGTTTCTCCGTGAGAACGGCGGCTGCCGTGGTTTGTGGCGTCGTGTGCGTGCCGGCTTGCGTTGTGGCTCCCGCAAGCGGCGCCATGGCCGGATCAATCGCTTTGATCCAGTAAGGCGAGAGCACTCCCATGGCGAGCATCAACACCGCCATCGGCCACAGCGTAATTTGCTCGCGGAATCCCAGGTCGAGGTGCGGCCGGTTCACCACCAGCGACGACGGCTGGCCGTAGAAGATGCGCTGCACCATCCAGAGCATGTACGACGCGCTGAGGATCACGCCAACGGTCGCCGCTGCGACCCAGCCCTGGTGCACGGGGAAGCTACCGCTGAGGACCAGGAACTCGCCGATAAATCCATTGAAGAGCGGCAATCCGATGAGGGCCAGCGCGGTGATCACCCAGAGCGTCGCCATCATCGGCGTCCGCGTGGCGAGTCCGCCGAATTCAGACATGTCATACGTGCCATACCGCTCGTAGAGGAACGCAATCAACACGAGCAACGCGCCGCCGGTCAGCCCCTCGTTCAGGGTCTGATAGACACCGCCGTTCAGGCTGGCCAGCGCGAACGAGAAAATCCCCAGGGTGCAGAAGCTCAGATGGCTGAGAATCGAGTACGCGACCAGCCGGCGCATGTTGTCCTGCACCAGCGCCACCAGCGCGCCGTAGAGCACTCCGATGACGGCAAGAGCAATCATGAGCGGAGCAATTTGCCGCGCCTGCGCCGGGAAAAGTCCGAGGTTGAAGCGGAAGATCGAGTAAAGTCCAAGCTTGCCGGCGATGACCATCGCCATCGCGGTGGGCGCTTCGTGAATCGCGTCGCCGAGCCAGCCATGCAGCGGGAACACCGGAACCTTGACGGCAAAGGCGACCAGGAAGGCCAGCGATACCCACCAGAGCGCGGACGGCGAGAAGGCGCCGCCGGCGAGAGCCGACTGTAGCTGGACGAAGTCGAAGGTGCCGGTCTTCGCGTACAGCCACAGGATCGCCACCAGGAACAACGCGGACGGCAGAAACGTGTAGACGAAAAATTTCAGCGCTGCCTGGCGTCCCCGCTCGCGTCCAAACATGGCGATGAGGATCGCCATAGGAACCAGCGACAGCTCCCAGAAGCAGTAGTAGAGGAAAACGTCGAGCGCGACAAACACGCCGATCATCGCCGTCTGCTGGAGCAGGAAAAGGAAGTAAAACTCCTTGGTGCGGTGCTCGATGGAGCGCCATGAAACCAGCACTCCGATCGGCGCAAGGAAGGTGGTCAGCAACACAAGCCAGAGCGACAGGCCGTCAACGCCGAGGTGGTAGCGGATCGCCGGACTCGTCACCCAAGGCCGGTTCTCCTCGTACTGGAAGCCGTGATTCGCATAATTGAAGTGCGCCGGCAGGTGCAGCGACAAAGCAAACGTCGCCAGCGTAACCAGCAGGGCGAACGCCGGGATCACGCGGCCCCTGCGCGGCAAAAAGGCGACGATGATCGCGCCCGCCGTGGGCACGAACGTGATCAGCGTCAGTATGAGATCGTTCACCGAAGTCTCTAATCCTTCCCTAGCGCGCCCAGAAGTGCGCGGTCCATCCGAAATAGCTGGCCAGCAGCAGGATGCCGGCAAACAGCGCGAGCCATCCTGCGTAGGAGCGAATATTGCCTGACTGAATGCGCGCCACGAGCGCGCCGAATCCCTGCGCCGTATAGCCGGCGGCCAGCGATCCACCGTCAATCACCGCGCGATCGATGAGCACATTGAGCAGATAGCGGGCCCCGAAGAGAATCGGCGCAATGACGATGGCGCCATAGAGTTCGTCGACCCAATACTTGTTCGCGACCAGCGCATAAATTCCGCGCACCTTGGCCGCGAAGCGCGCCGGCAGCTCAGGACGCTTGTAGTACATCAGGTGCGCCACAAACCATCCCAGAACAGCCACGATGGTCGAGACGGCAGCCAGGATGATTTCGAGCCCCTTCGATCCGGCCGGAGACTCGTTGGGAGCGTTCGCCACCTGGCCGGTGGTCGCCAGGGTCACGGTTGCCTGCTCATACGACACGTGCACAGCCTTCACGGCAGGCGCGAGGAAATGCGAAAACCAGTTGCTGCCGCCCAGGCCTTCCGGCCAGCCCATCGCCCCTCCGATCACGGACAGAATCGCCAGGATGATCAGCGGAATCAGCATCACCTTCGGGCTCTCGTGTACGCCATGTCCGTGGTGGTGCTCCTGCGTGGGCTCGGTTTCGATCACCAGCTTCGTATCGCGGCGCGCATGGACGGACGCGAGTTCCTGCGGAGCGCGACTCTCGCCGAAGAAGGTCATATACCAGAGCCGGAACATGTAAAACGAGGTGAATCCGGCGGTGAGCAGTCCGATGGCCCAGAGGATCTTTCCGGGACCGGGCGCGATGAATGCCTGATAAAGGATCTCGTCTTTGCTGACAAATCC
>DASYYN010000118.1:0-6624 GCA_035933815.1 Acidobacteriaceae bacterium | reverse complement strand
TCCTTCGTGGAAGAATGCGATCTTCTGGTCAACGATCTTCTTCGCGTACAGCGGGTGCGAGACGGGTTCTTTCATGGGCGATGAAATTGAGAATCCGCGGAGGACGATTCCGCGGGCGCTGCTGCTGAGCGGGGTGGTGCTGGGACTAAGCTATCTGCTCGGGACCGCGTCTTTGCTGGTGGCGCTGCCGGCGTCACAGGTGTCGGGCGTGGATGGATTGATGCGCGGAACGGAGTCGCTGTGCGCCCATTTGGGTTTGCCGTGGGTGCTGGTGGCGGCGATGGCGGCGCTACTGGCGATGAATGCGATCGGCGGGGCGGCAGCGTATCTGTCGTCGACGTCGCGGCTGCCGTTTGTCGCGGGGATCGATCGGTTTTTGCCGCCGGTGTTTGGACGCGTGCATCCGCGGTTTCGAACGCCGTGGGTGGCCATTGGCGTTTATGGAGTCGCGGGGATGGTGGTGGCGGCGCTGGGGCAGGCGGGGACGACAGTCCGTGGGGCCTATGACGTGCTGGTGAGCATGAGCGTGGTGACGACCTTTCTGCCGTTTCTGGCGCTGTTTGCAGCGATGGCGCGGGTGCAGGGAAGGCTGGCGGCGGAGGGAATCCGACGGGTGCCGGGAGGCCGGGCGGTGGCGACTGCGCTGGCGGTGGTGGGATTCGTATCCACGCTGGCGACGATTGTGCTGTCGGCGATACCGGCGGAAGAGGAGCCGAATAAGGCGCTGGCGCTGGCTAAGGTGCTGATTGCAACGGCGGCGCTGCTGGCCGGAGGGGTTGTGGTGTTTGCGGTTGCGCGGCAGAAGCGGCGCGGGCTGGCGCCGGCGGATGTGCTGGGATAACGCCAGCCTGCGACAAATCTGCACAAAGGATGGCTTCTGAGGGTAAGATGGGGGACCATGCAACTCCCCCGGGCGGTTTTCCTGCTGGTTTCGGGCCCCTATGCCTCCATCATGACCCTTCCGGTTCTGCCGCACGATTCGTCTACAGATTGCCATGTCCGCCGATAGCCAGGTAAGCTTTGTTCCCCCAGCCGCCGGGCAGCCGGTGGTGCGCATCTTCGACGACTCCGGCGCGCTCAATTCGCTGTGCCGGCTGGAGCAGTCGGGGCTGTTTGGGACTTTCGAATTCGATCTTCTGTCGCGCACGCTTTCCTGCTCGGCGGAGATGGTGCGGCGCTACGGGCTGAACCCTGACGATGCGAATCTGACGTTCGATGCGATTTGGGAACGTATCCTGCCTGGAGACCGCGACCGGGTTCGCCAGGCGGCGGTGACGGGAGCGGTGGTCGGACAGTTTTCCGTCGCCTATCGCGTGCAGGCGCCGGGTCAGCCAGTGCGCTGGATGCAGGCGTGGGCGCACCTGCAGCGCGGTGCGGGAGACGCGCCGATGCGCTGGACGGGCATCGTGCTCGACGCGTCCGCCTCGGCGATTGCGGAAACAGTGCAGCGTGAATCGCGCGATCAGGTGGTGGAACTGGTGGAGTCGATCGCCGAGTCCTTTATCGCAATGGACCGGGAATTTCGGATCACCTACGTGAATCAGCGGGTCTGCGAGAAGACGGGGCGATCGCGCGAAGAACTGATCGGAAAGGATCTGTGGGAGAACTTTCCGGCAGCGGCGGCGAGCGAGTTCTACGAGGGCTACCAGAAGGTGGCGCGCGAGCGCGTGCGGCACAGCTTTCTGGTTTCGTACACGCAGCCGGATGGGTCACATGCGTGGTTTGAGGCGCATGCGTTTCCGACGGCGGAGGGAATTGCGGCGCTGATCCGGGACGTGACGGAGCTGAAGACGGCGCGCGAGGCGCTGGAGGCGAGTGAAGAGCGCTTCCGGCGAGCGCAGCAGGCGGCGAACATCGGCGCCTTCGAGTGGAACCTGATCACGAATCAGCTGACGTGGGCGGCGAAGGTTCCCACGTTTACTGAGGTTGCCGACAGCGACGATTTCAGCGGGTATCTGCGGTTTGTGGACGAGGCGGACCGCTCGGCGATCTTTACGACGCTGGCGCGGGTGCTGAGCGGTGGCCAGCACTTCGTCGAGGTGCGGGTGCATCCGCCGGACGGGCGCGTGCTGTGGTTCTACTTCCGAGCGGAGGCGGTTTTCGATGAAACAGGCCGGCCGCTGCGCGTCTACGGCATTGCGATGGACGTGACGGAGCGGAGGCTGGCGGAGGAAGCGCTGCGCAACTCCGAGAAGACTGCGGCGACAGGGAAGCTGGCGGCGATGATTGCGCACGAGATCAACAATCCACTGGCGGGCGTGACGAATCTGGTATTCCTGGCGAAGGAGAACGCGGAAGCCGGATCGGCGGCGCACGAGTACCTGGCGCAGGCCGAAGAGGAACTGCAAAGGGTGGCGGCGATCGTGCGCCAGACGCTGGGGTTCTATCGCGGATCTGCGACGCCGGCGCCGCTCGACTTGGCGGAATTGCTGCGGGAGACGCTCGGGTTGTTTGAGAAGCGGCTTGAGTCGCAGAACATTTCCCTGGAGCAGGAGATCGGGGGCCAAGTGAACGTGGTGGCGATCGAAGGGGAGATCCGGCAGATTGTGACGAACCTGATTGCCAACGCCATCGATGCGGTCAATTCGATTAAGGGCGGGAGCGGCGCGATTCGCGTTGTGCTGCGCGGCGACCGCGAGGCGCGGCTCGAGGTGCATGACAACGGACAGGGGATTTCCGCCGAGGTGATGGCGCATTTATTTGAGCCGTTCTTTACGACGAAGGCGGGAGCAGGGACGGGGCTGGGACTGTGGGTGAGCCGCGAACTCGCGAGCAAGAATGGCGGAAGCATCGAATGCACTTCGGCGGGCGCGGGGCTGGGGTCGACGTTCAGGCTGACGCTGCCGTTGGGGTGAACGAGACGCAATCAGCAGGAAGAGCTTCCCTCGGGGGCTAAGCCCGATTCGTGTTCGGCCCTTTGTGGCAGGGCTGAAGCCGTGCCCCTTCAAAGCACTTAGATTTCGCTGATGTGGCCTGAAACAGAGCCCGGGGCTGAAGCCCCTCCTTCGCATACTCCTGTTTCCCCGGCCTGAAGGCCGGGGCTTCTACCGTCGTGCTGCGGGGCAGCACCCGCTTCGCGGCAGGGGCTAAAGCCCCCGAAATTTAGAACGCTGAACGGCACGACTAAAGTCGTGCCCTGACACAAGGCGGGCGCTGGTTGGCGTCACGCGATCTTCCCTCACGGGCTAAAGCCCTCGAAATTTAGAAGGCTGAACGGCACGACTGAAGTCGTGCCCTGATACAAGGCGGGCGCTCTCGCGCTGTCCCATGTCTCCAAAACCGGGAGAAGCGTTCGACTTCGCGCCTGCGGCGCTCCGCTCAGGCCAGGCTATGGGGCACCCAGGTTCTCGGCAGGGCTGAAGCCGTACCCCTTCAAAGCACGAACCTCTTCCGTGAGCTGTGAAGCAGCGTTCTTCGTCTCCAGCGACGTGGAGGACGGGGCGCGCGAACCAGTACGTCAGAGGCTGGAGCCGAAGGCGAGAAGGCGGCCGTCGCAATCTCTGACGACGAACTCGCGGGAGTTCCAGGGCATGTTACCGAGGCCGCGGGCGAAGGGGACGTCTTTGGCGGCGAATTCGGCATACAGTGCGTCAGCGTCGTCGATGTACAGATAAGCATCGAGCAGTTCTTCCTCTTCCTTTTCGGGATTGGGAATGGGCGGCGCGGCGCAGCGGAAATGGATGGCGTGGTGATCGCGGACGATGATGGCATAGACGGGAGGATCCTGCCAGGTGCCGACACAGGAGAAGCCGAGCCTGGCCTGGTACCAGGCGATGGTGCGCGGGATGTCTGTGGTGAAGAAGACGGGGACGATCTGGCGAAGCATAGAGGCAGGGTAGCGCAGAGAGCGGCGGTTGTCTGCGGCTGGTACGGGGAGATTTCGCCGGCGCAATGGGTCGCGTGAAGGGGTTACAACAGGTACTGGTTTCGCACAATATCCCGGCCTAAACGGTGATGGTTGCGGGGAGGAAAGCGGGCTACAATGGTCCCACTTTTCCATGGAACCGCATGCGCGTCACCAGTGCCTGATTTATGAGGGAGCGCCCTCGCTGCACCTGCGGGCCCTGGCTCGGGTGATGCAGACGAAGCTGCGCGACAATTACCGCTGCATTTACATGAACAGCCGGCCGATGGTGGCGGGGATGCAATCGTATCTGGCGGCGGAGGGCGTCGATGTCAGCAGGGAGACAGCGCGCGGGCGGCTGGTGGTCACCTCGGAGCGAGAACACCTCGTCGACGAAATCTTCGACGTGAGCGGAATGCTGGAGATGCTGGGGCAGGCGCTTCGTCGGGCGCTCGACGACGGGTATGCCGGGTTGTGGGCGACCGGGGATATGAGCTGGGAGATGGGCTCGGAGAAGAACCTGGCCAAGTTGCTGGATTACGAGCGGCGGCTGGAGGAATTTCTGGAAGCGCACCCGCAGATGGGTGGAGTTTGCCAGTACCGCACCGATACGCTGCCGGCGCATGCCGTGCATCACGGCAGGATGACGCACCGTTCGCTTTTCATCAATGAGACGCTGTCGCTGCTGAACGCCGACTACGCGCATCCCGGCACGCGTCCTGTGGCGATGGTGTGAGCCGATTGCCTTTGATACTTTGGCTGGGATTGCGGACGGCTGCATATTGGGCTGGACGCGCTGATCTCCGCGGCAGCGATTCGACTCGAGCAATTGATCGGGGGGAGAGGATTTGAGCCTCCTATGACGCAGATCACACCTCCTTGTCCGAAAAAGGAATAGCTTGCTCGTAGACCGGACGTCGCAGACACGACGGGAGGCGCAGCCGGCATGAGGTCGATCTCAGTTCCGATCCTTTCGGGGCCGCTGGGAAGCCCTGCAGCGGCTCTGACCGATGCCGCGCTCTATGGCATCACCCGCGCGCTTGCCTCTGTCGGGCGGGCCTTCATCTGTCTCGACCCGGAGTTAACGATCCTCCACGCTTCTCCGCTTCTCGACCGCTTCCTGGGCGAGGGAGCATCCCGTGCAGTGTGTGGCCGGCCCGTTGAGGAGTTGCTGGGAGCCGAGTTGTTCGGCGCCCGCGGCCCGCTGCGTCAGGCACTGCTCGATGGGCAGATGCGCGAAGGCTGGCGAGCAACGCTGAAGTTCAACGACTCTGCACCGCGGCTGGTGTCGATCACTACAGCCCCATTGATCTCGGATAGTTCGGAGATCTGCGATCCGAAGGTTCGTTACCTCATTCTTCTGCGCCCGGCCGATGAAGAAGTAAGCTGCTCGACCGCGCCTGTCTATTACTCCGGCGCGATTGCGTGCTCGCCGGCGATGCAGCGCATCTTTCGAATGGTTGAGACCCTGCAGCACAGCGAGGCGACCGTCCTGATCACCGGGGAAAGCGGCACGGGGAAGGAAGTGGTGGCGCGCGCCGTTCATCAAAGCTCGGTGCGCAGCAGCGGCCCCTTTGTGGCGGTGAACTGCGGTGCGTTGCCTGCCGACCTGCTCGAGTCCGAGTTGTTCGGCCACGTGCGAGGAGCATTCACCGGAGCCATTCGCGATCGCGTCGGCCGCTTTGAGCTGGCGTCGCACGGCACGCTTTTCCTCGACGAGATTGGCGATCTGCCGCCTGCGCTCCAGGTAAAACTGCTGCGTGTCCTTCAGGAGCGTCAATATCAGCGCGTTGGCGAGAGCGCCACCCGGACAACGCATGCGCGTATCATCGCGGCGACCAACGTGGACCTGCGGGGCGCGCTCCGTCGGGGCCGGTTGCGCGAGGATCTCTACTATCGATTGTGCGTTGTGCCGATCGAAGTGCCGCCGCTGCGCGATCGAAGGGAGGACATCCCTCCGCTCACCCTGAGCCTGCTGAATCGCATCACGGCGCAACATGGACTGGTGCGGCGCGTCTCTCCACAGGCAATGAGGATGCTGCTCGACCACTCCTGGCCGGGGAACGTGCGCGAACTGGCCAATGTGATCGAGTACGCGGTGGCGGTGGCGCGTATGGAAACGATCCTTCCCGAGGACCTGCCTGAAGAAATCAAGCGGCCGGCCAACCTGGCCGAGGCCCCTCCCGCTCACTCTGAGGACCAGCCCCTGGTGACGAACCCTGTCAACGGATCAGGCGTGGATCTGGACGCCGCGCGGCTGCGCTCGGTACTCGAAGCGCACCAATGGAAGCGGGCCAAAGCCGCCGAAGCTCTCGGGATCAGCCGGGCAACGCTTTGGCGTCGCATGCGGGAACTACACCTCGGGTAAGGCGAAACGCCGAGCATTTTGTTTCAAGCTGAATTGGAATGTTGCAACAGCTTGTTGCAACGTGCGACGCGTCTGGACGCAAGTCCCACATAACACGATATCTGCACTTTGGCACCCAAGATGCGAACCCTTAGCCAGGGCGTAGTGCGCGGGAACCGATGCGCCAGCCCAGCAAGGGGGAGGCATGAACGCAATCTCCGAAAGAAGCAGAACAAGCTGGAAATGGATCGTCTCAGCGGCGTTGTTGCTGCTGTGGCCCGCTGGTCTCTATGCAACCGACGGACACTTCCTGCACGGTGCGGGTCCGGTGAACGAGGCAATGGGCGGGGCCGATACGGGCGTCTGCCTCGATGCGACCGGCTCCATCGCGTGGAATCCCGCGTGCACCACGCGATTCTTCACTAACCGTCTT
>DASYYN010000072.1:0-3440 GCA_035933815.1 Acidobacteriaceae bacterium | reverse complement strand
GTTCCTCTTCGTGCCCATCAATACCCTCTCCTACACCGACGTTCCCCGTAATAAGAACAACGACGTCTCCGGCCTCATGAACCTCGCCCGCAACATCGGCGGCAGCTGCGGCACATCATTCTTCGTCACCATCCTGGCGCGCCGTGCGCAGCTTCATCAGGACCGTCTCGCCATGTACCTGAACAGCGCCAGCGGTCTGTTCTACTCGAGCATCGGCAGGCTCACCGCCTTTTTCCAGCACAGCGGGGCAAATCCCCCCCTCGCCCGCGCCATGGCTCAGGGCATGCTCTACCAGCAACTGCTCCGGCAAAGCGCGCAGCTTGCCTACCTCGACGTCATCGCCGTCCTCTCCGCCTGCGCCGCCTGCATGATCCCGCTCATTTTCTTTATGAAGAAGCACAAGGGCGGACCCGCCGCCGCGCACTGACCGCCACGCTGCCCGCCGCCACCCCCCTCCCGCCCCAGAGGGATAGAATGCTCTTTCACATCCATCGCCCCGCCGAGAAACCGCGGCGGGCAAGTTTGGAGCACGCGTTGCCTCGCACGATCCGCTGCAAGCTCGGCCCCCATCTGCTCGTCTTCATCCTGCCTGCCATCGGCCCTCTGATCCCCGCGGCGACTGCCCAGTCGACCCATCCCTGGACCGTCTCCGAGATCTTCGCCAACGAAAACACCGCCACCGGTAACCCGCCGCAAGGCATCAGCTGGTCGCCCGACGGTAAACGCGCCACCTGGATCGACGACGCCGGCAACCTCATGGCCATCGACGGCCCCGGCAGCGAGCCGAAGCGCCTCCTGCCTTCCGAAAAGATCGCCAACCTGCTCAATGCCAACATCTCAGAGAAGGACCGCGACCATCGCGCCCGCTATGACCAGCCGGATTACATCTGGGCGCCGGACTCCCAGCACGTCCTCTTCGACACCAATGGCCAGCTCTGGTTCTTCGATCTGAAGAACGCCACCGGCGTGCAGGTCGGCAACACCGGCATGCAGAGCGGAGACGATCCGAAATTCTCCCCCAGCGGCCAGTTCATCTCCTGGGTCAATCACCAGAACCTCTTCGTCCAGCGCGCCGACGGCTCTTCTCCTCCGATCGCCCTCACCACCGCGCATGACGAGTCACTCCTCAACGGCGGCGTCGACTGGGTCTACCTCGAAGAGCTGAACGTCCGCAGCAACTACTTCTGGTCGCCCGACTCCAGGCAAATCGCCTACCTGCAAATGAACGAAGCGACCGTGCCGCAGTACCCGCTGGTCGACTGGCTCCCCGTCCACGCCAGCACCGATCAGCAGCGTTACCCGCAGCCCGGCGACGCCAATCCTGCCGTGCGCGTCGGCATCGTGAATGCCACCGGCGGCAACACGCGCTGGCTCAAGATTCCGCTCGACTACGGCAACGACTACATTCCTCGCTTCGGATGGGTCAACCCGCACGTCGTCTGGGTCGAAACCCTCTCGCGCAACCAGCAGCACCTCGACCTCTGGTTCGCCGATACCCACACCGGCGAGGTCCGCCTCGTGCTCGCGCAAAACGAGCCGAAGTATTTCGACACCACCTACGACGTCACCTTCGTCAATGACCGCGCGTTCCTCATCCTCAGCTGGCGCGACGGCCACACCCACATCTACCGTTACACCTTCGACTGGACGAATCCGCTGGGCGGCGAGGCAAAGCTGGCCAATCAACTCGAAAGCGGCGACTACGAAGTCGAAGCTGTAAAGTCCGTGAATGGAACCGCGGAGACCGTCTGGTACCTGTCCAATCAGGGCGACCCGCGCCAGGAGCAGCTGTGGGCCGTTCAGCTGGACGGCAGCAACCGACACCAGGTGACGCACGCCCCCGGCGTTCACGACGCCAACTTCGCCCCGCTCGGCGGAGCCTTCGTCGATACGTATTCCTCCCTGATGAATCCACCGCAAGTGGCCGACTGCCTCCCAACCGGCCGCTGCTGGACGTTTTGGCGTTCCAAACGTCTCGAAGGCCACCGCCTCATCGCTCCGGAACTGCTGAAGCTCACCGCCTCCGACAACAAGACCACCCTGTACGGCACCATCCTGCTGCCGCCCGATAAATCCGACCCGCATTCCGTTCCGCTCATCGTGAATCCCTACGGCGGACCCGCGGTCGGCGCCACGCGCGACGAGTGGGGCGACAAGAGGTTCTACTTCGACCAGCTCCTCGCCGAGCACGGCTTCGCCGTCCTGCATGTCGACAACCGTGGCATGTCCGATCGCGGCCGCGACTTCGAGCAGGCCTCCTATCACAACTTCGGACCGCCGCAGTTCGCCGACCAGATGGCCGCCGTCGATCAGGCGCTCCGTCAATATCCCGTGCTCGATCCGCACCGCCTCGGCTGGTGGGGCTGGAGCTGGGGCGGCAGCTTCACCCTCTTCGCGCTCTCGCACAGCGACAGCTTTCTCGCAGGAGTCGCCGTCGCTCCCGTCACCGACTGGCGCAACTACGACTCCATCTACACCGAGCGCTACATGGGCCTGCCTTCCGACGACAAGCAGAATTACCGCGACGATTCCGCCGTCACCAGCGCCGCCAATCTGCACGGCCGCATCCTCATCATGCACGGCACCGGCGACGACAACGTCCACCTCGCAAACGACGTCCAGTACATCGAGCAGCTCATCAACGCGCACATTCCCTACGATTACAACGTCTTCCCGCGCATGACGCATTCCATCGAAGGCCCCAACGACCGCGTTCTGCTCTTCCAGAAAATCGTCGACCACTTCGAGCGCTACGTCATGCACCCGCAGGAATCGGACGCCGTGGAGCGCAGGCGCTAATCCTCATGCCGCATCCCGCCGAAGGCCCCACAACCGACGACCTCATCCGCGGCCGAACCACTGTTGGCGATTTCGAGCTGACCATCCTCAGCGATGGCTGGTATCTGCTCGATGGCGGAGCCATGTTCGGCGTCGTGCCGAAGACGCTCTGGAGCAAGCGCGCCCCCGCCGACGAAAACAACAACATCCTCCTCGGCCTGAACACCGTCATCGTCCGCACCGGCCGCCACACCATCGCTATCGAAACCGGCATCGGCAACAAGCTCAGCGACAAACTGCGCGGCATCTACATGTCCAAAGAGCGCCTCCCGCACGCCTTCGCCGCTGCCGGCATCCGCCCCGAAGAAATCGACGTCGTCATCAACTCCCACCTCCACTTCGATCACTCCGGCTGGAACACCACCCGCACGCCCGATGGCCGCATCGTCCCCACCTTCCCCAATGCCCGCTACTTCGCGCATCGCGGCGAGGTGGAGCACGGGCACCTGCAACTCGAGCGCGACGCCATCAGCTACATCAGCGACAACTACGATCCGCTGATCGACTCCGGGCAGATGACCCTGCTCGAAACCACGCCGAATCAATTGGATGCCATAGTCCCCGGGATTTCCGTCGAGTGCTTCCCCGGACACACCGCGCAG
>DASYYN010000054.1:0-45049 GCA_035933815.1 Acidobacteriaceae bacterium | reverse complement strand
CGCCGCTCGGAAAGCCTGGATCTGCAGCACGAAGATTCTCGTTATCATTCTACGCGCACATGAAATCGGGAGCGGTTAGGTCTCGGCTGCGGCTCTGCGCCGTTCATCGGGTCGAGAGCGCGTGTCTGGCGGCCAGCAGGGAATCGATCGCTGCACGTACGTCCGCCGGCTCGACCTGAGCGATGCAGTGCTCCACCTCCGCCACACACTCGGTCGTACACGGAGCAATCGGCTGTTTGGGTTGCAAGACGCTGACGAATGGCCCGCAGGGACGGGAGCGTTCCGGAGAGGCGTGATGGCGCGGGTCCCCGGCGCGGCTGAACGCCGTCACTTCCACAGTGGGGACACCGAGTGCTCCCGCGACATGCCCTGGACCGGAATCATTCCCAACAAAAAATGTGGCTCGTGAGCACAGCGCAACCAGTTCGGGAAACGGCAGCCCGGCAAAGATCAGAGCGGTGCCGTTCAGCTTGGCGGCAATCGATTCACACAACTCCCGTTCGGATGCGGACCCCACCAGAACAGGCGTGATTTGCCTGTCCAGCATCTCCGTCTGGGCGATTTCCGCGAAGCTCGCTGGATTCCATCGCCTCCTGGCAAACGAGGCGCCCGGAGCAACGATGGCATAGGGCGCCTGGAGTTCCGGATGCCCGGAAAAGAAGGCCGATGCATCGGCAGACTTTGCGATTGCCCGCAAGCTCTCCACTGGCTGGCGTGTGTTGACCGGGGCATGGAGAATCCCCGCCCGCATCAGGACCTCGGCTCCTCTTTCGACTTCGTGCAGGCCATTCGGCGTGTCCACAAAAGTAGTGAATAAGCTGCTGCCCGCGGTGTCGTATTCCAGACGCTCCGGCTCCAGCTCGGGGGCATACCCCGCGCGGATATTTCCGCCAAGCATCCAGGCAAGATAGGGCGAACGGAACGGTTCGGCTCCGCCTCGAAGAACGACACAAACGTCGAATCGCAGATGCCGGTAGTTCCTGTGCCACTGCTGCCAAAGGTTCAGGACCGGCGCCGCAGCAGTGCGCAGCCAGCGTGGCGGCCGCAAATTGACGAGGTACAGATGATCGATAGCCGGATGCAGCGAGAGAATCTGCCCCATCCCGGAGGTAAACACCGATATCTCAGCGTCAGGCTTTTCATGGTGGATGGCATCCAGCAGAGGGAAGAGGAGTACCGAATCGCCCAGATGCGGTATGAGGCTGACGATCGCGAGGCGCAGGCGGTCTCCGGGAGCAGCGCCCGGCGAACGTGGTGCATACAGGCGGAACCAGCGCCCGCGCGTGGCTTCGAGGAAGAGGCGGCTGATTCTGGATTTAGCAGATGGCCGCATCGGAAGATCTCAAATAGCGTCCGCGAAGGATATTGCGTACTTCCCAGGACTGAGGAGCGATCACGAACACGAAGTACGAGGCCAGCGTGCCGATGATAGCGCCCAGCGATCCGATGCGCGGGACGAGATAAATCGACAGGACGAGATTCATGATCACCGACAGAAGCGAGGTTACGGTCTGCAGCTGGATCCGCTGGGTAGCAGCCAGCAGACAGGCCTGGTTGGTCGTCAGGGAGTACACCACTGCCCACAGCGCCATGAACCAAAGCAGAGTCTTGCTCGGAACAGCCGCCTGCGTCGCCCACACGCGAATAATCCATTGGCCCAGCAGCGCCAGAATCACAGCAGCTGCCGTGACTCCTGCCATGGTGAGCCGCCAGAAACGGCGATAGGTGGAACGAACCCAGGCGAGTTCCCTGCGATGATACGCATCGGAAAGGGCAGGCCAGAGGGCCGGAATCAGCAGCCCATGAAACATGGAAGCATAGCCAAGCATGCGCCAGGTAACGCTGTAAGGCGTGACCTCGCCGGGACCGCAATAGTGCGTAATGACGAGGTTATCCGAATTAAAAACAACCAGGCCGGAGATCTGAAGCACAAAAAACATCAGGCCTTCGCCGAAGAGATCCGATGCCAGAGACAACCGGACTGTGCTGATGCGCGGCCGGATCCATGGGCGGCTCCTGAAAGAGAGCCATGCGTTCAGCAGCAGGGTGCCAGTGAGCATCGCGGATGAAAAGCAGATCATCAGGCCAACGATGGACAGATGCGCGGCGACTCCTCCGACAATCGCGATCAGGCCGAGAACACTGTTGATCATGGCGAAGTAGTTGGCGACGTGGACCTCCTGAAATCCTGCGAGGACTCTGTTGGCCAGCGAGAGAGGCAGGTTCAGCAGGAAAAAGGCAAGCGATGCCATGGCGCATCTGGATGCCTGCATGGCAGTGACCGGATCAGAAAGCCCGAAAAGACTTTGCCAGTGAACCCAGGGCCAGACGATGGCGGCAATGACCGCCAGCACCGCTGAGATCAGGACCGTAATCCAGAACGCGGTGGAGTAATAGCCTCGAGCCGCCGCGATATCGTCGTTGGCCGCCGCTTTCGCGATGAAATTGATCAGCGTACTGGAGATACCGATGTCCAGAACGGCAAACATGACCACCGAGGTGCTGATGGTGATCCAGATACCGTATTCCGCTCGGCCGAGATACCGGACCAGGAGGGGCAGGGTCACCATGGTAACCACGAGCGCCAGGCCCTTGCTCAGCAAGCCGGATGCGCCCCCATGCAATATGGCGCGCATCCGAGGCCGGGACTCCAGCCGCTCCCAAAGGCGTCGCAGCGTCAGCATCTGGAGGGATCTTTTCGGAAAATGGAGGAAACCCCAATCACGGCATTCAAAGCCGGAGCTGCGGAAAGTGAGCCCCGGAGCATCGTGTTCCTGATCGATCTGAATGGAATACGCAGACGTAGAATAACACTGGGAAGAGCCGTGGCCGCGCTTCGCTCGCCGGAACCTGAACCGGCCCGGTAACCGATTGCCATAATGGAGTCAGCAGGGATTCCAAAAGGTACGGGAATTCAGGGGAGAATGGGGACTCAAGGAAAGGTATCGCCAAGCCCGTCTGTATCGATTGCGATGGGCACGCTCAATGCCGAGAAGTATCTTCCGGAACTTCTGGAAAGTGTTTTTCGGCAGTCGCTGCAGCCTGCTGAGCTCGTTGTGTGCGACGAGGGCTCGACGGACCGCACCCTGGCGCTGATCGAGGAGTTTGCGCGCAGAGTTTCGTATCCGGTTCGAATCTTTCATAACCCAGTGATTCTTCGTCCGACGAAGAACTTTGAAAAGGCGATCTCTCTGTGCGAGGGCGAACTGATTGCCCTGTGCGATGCTGATGACCTGTGGTATCCCGATAAGCTCCGCACGCTCGCTGAGTTTCTGCAATCGAATCCGGACGCGGGGGGAGTGTTCTCGGACGCGGATCTGATCGATGGATCCTCTGCCCGGCTCGGAGAGAGGCTGTGGCAGCGCGCCATGTTTCGGCCCTCGCGGGCTGGATTTTCCGAACTGGATACGGCACGGCTCCTGCGGGGAAACGTGGTTACGGGGGCGACCCTGATGATCCGGTCGAGCCTGCGCAGCAAGCTGCTGCCGATTCCTGAGACATGGATTCACGACGGCTGGATTGCCTGGATGCTGGTGCTGCAGTCGAAGATCGTCGGCTGTGATCGGCGCCTGATTGGGTACCGCATCCACGGTTCGCAGCAGACAGGAATGCCCAGTTTGGCGCCAGGGGAAAAATTGCGGCGCTCGCGGGCAACAGGAGCACAGGATTACTATTCCGTCGCCGCGCAATTCTCCGATCTGCTGGATTACGCAAAAGCCCATCCGGGCATTTGCGACGATCAGCTGTGCCGAAGCATAGAAAAGAAACGCGATCACGCCCTTTTTCGTGCACAGCTGAAGCCGCAAAAATGGGCGCGATGGCGCGAGATCGCTGGAAGACGCTCGGAATACGCGAGCTTTGCGCAGGGATGGATGAGCATGCTGAAGGACGCATTGCTGTGACACAAGAACTCGCCGGGTACCGCAGATGAATCTTTCGAGACTGGTGAACCGGTTTCCCGGGCTGTTCTCGCGCTGGCTCCTGCTGGCAGGCGTGTGCTTTCTGACCGCGGCGGCGCTGATCGATCCCGCCGACAAGATCTTTCACATGAAGATCCCGGCTTTTGCCGTTGTCGTTCTGGTGTGGCTGGTCAGGCAAGGCGTGACAAAGCGGACGGTCGCGCCGAGGGTTTGGATCGGAGTGATCGGCCTGGGTGTGATGGTACCGCTGCTTTGGACTGTTCTGGGGCTGCTGCGCTACAACGTGCACAGCGAGGACGTCAGCTTCGGCGTCATCAAGAGTTTTCTTTTTCTGTTTATCGTTCCCGTCGTCCTCTCCGAGGACATCGACCTGGCTTCTCTGATCATGCGGCTGGGCTCCGTCGTCGCTCTTCTTACGTTCGTGATGGTGGGCGTGAGCTTCCTTGCTCCGGCGATATTTGACGTGGTCTACGCATTCTCGCTGCAGAAAGAGAACGCGATCATCACGGAATCGCGCGATTTGCTCGGGCTTGGCATCGGCATGTTCTATTTCAAAACCTCGGCGTTGTTAACGCTGCCGTTTTCGCATTATTCCAACCGTCTCACCGGCGTGGGGCCGGGCAAATGGCGCGCGCTGGCACTGTGGGCATGCTATGGGATCGCTCTTGTCTGTTCCGGAGCGCGCGCGAACTTCCTGGCGGCTCTTGCAATAGCAGGTTTCTTCGGCGCTCGCTATCTGGCGCGGAAGCTGGGTTGGGTGCCGGCCAGCGTCTTTGTCCTAGCGGGTGCGCTTGCGATTACTTCCACGCTCGTCGTTAAGCTGGCGAATCCGGCTGAATCGTCGAATGCGATCAAGCTCAAGCACATGCAATCGTACGAGCAGGAGTTCGTCAGTCACCCTTCTTATCTCCTCGTGGGCGAGGGAGCTGACACAACCTTTTACAGCACGGGATTTCAGAGCTGGACTACCAGCACGGAACTGAGCTATCTGGATCTGATCCGTGTATATGGTGTACCCATGAGCCTACTGATGTGCGGTTGCCTTGCCTGGCTCGCGCTGAAGCTCCTGAAGCGCGGGCGCTATGGGCTGGCGATTGGCTTCATTGCCTATCTATTGATCTCCGGATCAAATCCGCTGCTGATCAGCTCGACAGGATTTCTTGCAATCTGCGCTGTTTGGAAAGAAGTGGAGTCGCCATCAACCGCGAACTCCGCATTCCATCTGGCTGAATCGGAGTGTGTCATTCCACGTCGGCTTTTTGCGCCGTTGATTGTGCCGGCAAGCGGCAGAATCCGGCTTTCTCCTGGACAGAACTAGAGACATGCCGTTTTTTCTTTGGTGCCAATTCAAAGTGCCGCAAGGGCGGGGCGAGCGGTGAAGCCGGCGAGGGTGGATGGTATCGCCGAGAACGTCCGGTCGGAGCAAGCCGAAGTTTCGCACGGAGTCGGTCCGGGCCGCCCCCGGATATCGGTTTGCATGGCAGTTCACAATGGCGCGAAATTCATCGTCGAGCAAGTCGGATCCATTCTTCCTCAGCTGAGCACCGGCGATGAGCTGGTTGTTGTCGACGATGCATCCACAGACAGCAGCATTTCTGCTATTGAGAGCTTTCACGACGAGCGAATCCGCATCCTGCGGCAGCCGGAGAATCGCGGAGTCGTTCCCACATTTGCGCATGCGTTCACCGCAGCACGCGGCGAGATCATTTTCCTTGCAGATCAGGACGATGTGTGGGATTCAGGTAAAGTTCAGAAAGTTCTGGATGTATTTGCACGGAATCCGGACGTTACCCTGGTCATGACCAATTTAGTGATGATTGATGGCGCCGGGAACAGGATTTCCGGCCCGAAGTTCGGCCAGCGGAAGTTTCGCGCTGGCATTTTGCGAAATTTGGTTCGTAATCAATATCAGGGTAGCGCCATGGCAGTGCGGCGATCGGCGCTGGAATACTGCCTTCCGTTTCCAGACGATGTTCCGATGCACGACGTGTGGATTGGGCTCGTCAATCAGTTTGTTGGGCGGGCTGCATTCATTGAGGAACCGCTGCTGCTCTACAGGCGCCATGGAAGCAATGATTCGCCGGACAGGCATGCACCCATTCCCCGGATGATTCGCTGGAGGTGGTCGCTGGTGCGGAATCTCTGTCTGCTTTATCTGCGGCGTATAGCGTTTCGGCGAAAATAAAGGGCAGCGCTGGCAAGGCGAATACCTTCAGGAAAACGACCGTTGCTGCACGGCCGGTACGCTGGGCTCTGAGCCAAAATGTGAGGATGGGACAGAAGCAATGAACGCTGAGCGCTCAGACACAGGCCGGCCGCGGGCGATCGTACTGGCACCTACCTTTAGCACGGAAATGAATGCCAATCGCGCGATGTCGGCTGCCTGCGTGCTGTCGAGATTCGCGGACGTTGAAGTGGTCACGTCCGATTTTGACCACTGGACGAAGGAGAGGCGGCAAAACAAGCAGGTTCGCCCGATCGGCAAGATCACTTACCTCAGAACCCTGGCCTATCACAGCAACGTTGGCGTGAGCCGATTGCTGTCTCATTTCCTCTTCTCGATGAGCGCCAGCTGGTATTTTCTCCGCAGGCGAAAGCTCTTCGACATCGTGTATGTCACGCTGCCTTTCAACACGCTGGCATGGTGTGTGTTCCGGACTGCTCGCAGGCAGCTGAAAATTGCAGATGTGACAGACATTTGGCCGGATGTTCTTCCCTTCAGGCGCGAACACAAGCTGGCGTTGTGGCCGCTGTTTGCCCTTTGGCGGCGACTCTTTACCGGAGCTGTGAAACGTGCGGACGTGATGATGGCAGTTTCGGACACGTTCTATGAGGAGACTTTGAAGTACGCGCGCCCAGGTTGCAGATCGAGACGTTTCTATCTGGGAGAGGTAGCGCTATTGCGGGATATTCCTAAGGCCGAAACGCTGACGATCGCGTACAGCGGAAACATCGGAAGACTGTACGATTTTGAGACCTTGCTGGAGGTTCTGACGGACCTCGGCCCAGGTTCGATCGAACTGCTTATCGTCGGGGACGGAGATCGCAGGGATTGGCTCCTTACCGAACTGAAGCAGAGGTCTATACCGCACCAGTACTTTGGTTCGGTTTATGATCCGGCGAAACTGGGAGCGATACTGTGCCGAGCGCACCTCGGCTTTAACGGGTTCGTGAACACGAGCGCCGCATTCTCCACCAAGGCCAGTACTTATTTCGCTGCCGGGCTGCCAATCGTGAACTCGATGGGGGGAGATCTGCAGTGGCTCGTGGAAAAGCGCGCTCTCGGCTTCAACTATGAAGGCGGAAATTCGCAGAGCCTGCGATCCCATCTTTCGGCACTCGACATGCCGACGGTGAGGGCAATGTCCGAGAACTGCAGTCGATTCTTTTTCGCAGAACTGGAGCGTGAGCGAGTGCGCGAGGAGATGCTGCACTTCCTGCGGGAGTGCTTTGAGGCGAGAGGGGAGGCAGCGCGCGTTTCCGATGGCCGGGAGCGGAAGCTCTCAGATTCGTGATCATTCGCCTGCATTGGGGCGAGATGCGCAGGCGGGAAGGGGCTGTTCCGAAGCAGCGCGTTGGACGGGGGTGACCAACGTTTTCAACAAGAGCTGCGGCGGCCGACTTCATGGGAACAGGTCAAAGGCCCGGGTAGTATACTGCCCCTAATACAAATCTGATTAACATTGGAGGAGTGCGGATTCATGCCGCTGGAGGTCGTGAGTTCCCACGTTGGTGGAGATGTGGTCGTGCTGGCCCCAAAGGTTTTGGGCGATGAGCGCGGCTTCTTTATGGAAACGTATCGCGTGGACAATTTCCGCGATTTTGGGCTCCCAACGGAGTGGGTGCAGGACAACCACTCGCGATCGGCGAAAGGCGTCCTGCGCGGTCTGCACTTCCAGTGGGATCCGCCGATGAGTAAGTTGATGCGTGTGACGAGCGGCGTGGCATTCCTGGTAGCGGTAGACATTCGCAAGGGCTCGCCGACTCTTGGCAAGTGGTTTGGCGCTGAAGTCTCGGCGGAGAACAAAAAGCAGGTCTACGCGCCTTACGGATTTGCCCGCGGCTTTTGTGCGCTCACGGACGGCTGCGAAGTGCAGTACAAATGCACCGGCCTTTACAATTCGGGCGGCGAATCCGGAATCTCCTACAGGGATCCGGAGATCGGCATTGAATGGCCGCTCAGCGATGTTCAGGTTTCCAGCAAAGATGCCAACGCACAGTCATTAAAACAGTGGCTGGCTTCGCCTCTTTCCGACAAGATCGTGTATCAACCAGAATTACGTCCTGCAACGAGGTGAAGCGATGCGCATTCTGATCGCCGGCGGCGCCGGTTATGTGGGTTCAGCTCTGATTCCGAAGCTGCTCGACCGGGGATACAAGGTCGACGTCGTGGACCTGTTCTGGTTTGGCAACAGCCTGCCTGGCGAAGTGGGCATCGTTCAGAAGGATATTTTTGATCTGCAGGTTTCGGATCTGTCGGGCTTCGACCACGTGATCTTTCTTGCCGGCCTGTCGAACGATCCGATGGCGGATTTCTCCCCGGCCAAGAACTTCATCTTCAATGCCTCGGCGCCAGCCTATCTTGCTTACATCGCCAAGAAGGCGAAGGTAAAGCGCTACATTTACGCAAGCTCGTGCTCGGTGTACGGCTATACCGAAAATCAGTTGTTTGACGAAGACAGCCCGGTCAGCTCTTCGTATCCGTACGGCATTTCCAAGCTGCAGGGCGAGGAAGCCGTCATGCAGATGGCGACGCCGGAGTTCTCCGTGATCGCTCTCCGCAAGGGCACAGTTTCCGGATACAGTCCGCGGATGCGTTTCGATCTCCTCGTCAACACCATGTTCAAATGCGCGATGCAGGAGGGCGTCATTCACGTGACCGACCCTGCGATCTGGCGGCCGTTCCTCGCGATTGAGGACGCAACCATGGCCTATACGCGCGCCATCGAGGCGAACGAAACGCTGAGCGGCATTTTCAACATCGCATCCGGCAATCACACCGTCGGTGAAGTCGCGGATCTTGTGAAGCTGACAGTTGAGGAAGAGTTCGGGAAGAAGATTGCGCTCGACATCAAGCACATCAAAGATATGCGGAACTACAAGGTGTCCATCGAGCGCGCGAATACGATTCTCAGCTTTCACCCGCACCAGAGTGTGCGCTCGATCGTCCGCAGCCTGATCACGAACATGGACAAGTATGGAGACTGGGAGAACCCGCTCTACTACAACATCCGCGTCTTTAAGGAACTGGAAAAAAAGAGTCAGGCTTCCGCAGAGCCGCTCGTTGCTGCAGGGGCGAGTCGATGAAAGTCGCAGTTCTGGGCTCGAATGGCCAACTGGGAAGCGACGTCTTCGCGGCGTTTTCTCAGAATGGCGATCAGGTTGTGGGGCTCACGCACCCTGACGTGGAGTTGAGTTCGGCTCCGTCGGTTGATGCGGCACTGTCGGCTGCCAATCCAGAGTTCATCGTAAACACGGCGGCCATGCATCATGTGGAGAAGTGCGAGGCCGATCCGGTTGCCGCTTTCAGTGCCAATGCTGTAGGCGCCAGAAACGTGGCTGAATGGGCAAAGAAGGCGGGCGCAGCCGTGGCCTATGTGAGCACCGACTACGTCTTCGATGGAGCGAAGGCGTCTCCGTACGTGGAGAGTGATGCTGCGCGCCCCCTGAACGCGTATGGCATCACGAAGCTCGCCGGCGAGCATTACACCGCGGCAACCGCGCCCAAACACTTTGTCGTGCGCGTGTCGGCCATTTACGGGCTGCATCCCTGCCGCGCCAAAGGCGGCCTCAACTTTGTCGAGCTGATGCTGAAGCTGTCTCGTGAGCGGGACAAACTGCGCGTCGTCGACGACGAACATGTTTCGCCCACGCCGACGGTACAAATCGCGCAGCAACTCGTTGCGCTGAGCCGGTCGAAGGCGTACGGGCTGTATCACGCGACCACGGAAGGAAGCTGCTCGTGGTACGAGTTTGCCGACGAGATTTTCCGCGCAACCGGAACGACGGTTCGTCTGGAGAAGGCAGATCCCGGAGAGTTTCCGGCGAAGGTCCAGCGCCCGAAGTACTCCGTGCTCGAGAATCATGGGCTGAAATCGGCGCAGCTGAATGTATTTACCGACTGGCGCGAAGGCCTCGAACGGTATCTTCAGGCGCGGGCCGAAGCAGGTTTGGTGGCAAGCCGAAGTTAGCGGAAAGAGGCGTCAGGAATGGACAAGCACTGCGACATTGCCATTATCGGCGCCGGAATCGTAGGCCTTGCCGTTGGACTGGAACTCACCGACCGATATCCGGGCGCGCGCATTGTCGTCCTCGACAAGGAGAAGGAAGTCGCTTCTCATCAGACCGGCCACAACAGCGGCGTCATCCACTCCGGGCTGTATTACAAGCCAGGCTCGCTGAAGGCACGGCTGTGCGTTGAGGGCCGGGCTGCGATGATCCGCTTCTGCCAGGAACACAGCATTCCTTACGAATTATGCGGGAAGGTTATCGTCGCTACGGAAGAGAGTGAGATTCCCGGACTGCTGGAACTCCTGCGCCGGGGCACCGCCAATGGCGTCGAGGGTATGCGCGAGCTGACTGCCGCGGAGATCCGGGAAATCGAGCCGCATGCATCGGGCATCCGCGGACTTCATGTGCCAGGTACGGGTATCAGCAATTTCAAATTGGTTGCCGCAAAATACGCGCAGCTCATCCGGGAGAAGAGCGGCGAAGTCATCACCCGATGTGGGGTGCGGGCTATTGTGCGGCAATCGGACTCGATTGTTCTGGAAACTAACTGCGGAACCCTGCAGACGAATTTCGCCGTGAATTGCGCGGGACTGCAGAGCGACATCATTGCCGGAATGGCCGGCGCGCGTCTCGGATTGCAGATCGTTCCTTTCCGTGGAGAATACTACGACCTCGTGCCCGCGAAGCACGGGCTCATCAAGGGCCTGATCTATCCGGTGGCCGATCCGCGCTTTCCCTTCCTGGGTGTGCACTTCACACGGCGTATCGATGGAGGAGTGGAAGCCGGACCGAATGCCGTCTTCTCATTCCAGCGCGAAGGATATACCAGAACATCGTTCGATTTCGGCGACACTCTGGCGGCCACGCTTTTTCCCGGCTTCTGGAAAATGGCAGCCCGCTACTGGAAGAGCGGCCTTGGCGAGATGTATCGCTCATGGAGCAAACCCGCCTTCACACACGCGCTGCAGAAGCTCGTGCCCGAGCTCACCGAACAGGATATTCAGCCGGGCGGATCGGGTGTGCGCGCGCAGGCGCTCGACCGCTCAGGCAAGCTGCTCGACGACTTCTGCTTCGCCCATCAGGACCGCTTCCTGCACGTCTGCAACGTGCCCTCGCCCGCGGCGACGGCTTCGCTCATGATCGCGAAGGAAATTGTCAACACACTGGAACCGCGGGTCGATCTGAAGAAAGTGCAGGTTCAGGCCTAGGTAGACCAGCGTTTGACCCTGCAAGTCTCTTCCAATCGCGGATTGACCCAAACGCAGCCGCAGTTTGTTCCCCACCGTATCGCAAAATAGTCCGGAGAACTGGCTGGCGGGGTTGTCCTTCCTCGCGCTATGTTAACGGCCAGGTTACCCGCGTATGATCTTCGGTAACCTTGCTATTCACAATCGAAACTTCTTGGCGTAAAGTTCCGTCCATCCAGAAAATCTTCTCTATCTGCAGCTGTTTAGCGGGAGCAAAGAGGGTTCCGTGATGTCGGAAGCAGGCAATCGTGTGCGCTCTGTTGTGAGCGGGCCCTCTTGCAATTACCTGGAGGATCTCCTGGCGGACAAGTGCCGGATTTTCGAAGTCCTCCTCTTATCAGCAACTTACCTCATCCTTCCCAATCTTCCGCTTCTTCTGCTCCAGGGTAAGCTAACCCTCGTCCCGCACGGCTACGTCAACGTGGAGTGTCTACTCCTTGGGATATGCGCCCTTTTTCTGCCGCGGACGATCGTGTTTCTGCTTTTGATCGCAGAGATGATCGGCGGGTTTGTGTACGCCATTTGTTATTCGTTCCAGTTCACGCTGGGCGAGCTGCTGTCGTCGCTCCCGTCCGTTGCGGTGCTTCCATCGCTGCGCATCATGGAGATCGGGACTGTCCTGTTCGTCATTATGGCGGTGGCCGCAGCGCTGGCGTATGCCCTGCCTCGTCCCCGGCATCGCGGATGGACAACAGTCTGCGTTCTGTCGCTCATCGCTGTCCTAAGCGGGATTGATGCGCTGGATGGCCAGAACCCGTACAGCCCGCAGGATGCCATCCTGGTGTCACGGCGGATGACGATCTGCCCCTGGATGACGCTGGTCGTGCGTGACCGTGTTCTCTCGCATGCGGATGCGGCCACGGGTAACGCTCATGCTTCCGGCATGACGTCCGCGTCGTCTTACGCTCTGGAGTATTTGCGCCACGCGCCGTCTTCACCTCCGCCGAATGTAGTGCTCGTCGTTGTCGAGTCCTGGGGCATGTTGCAGGATCCGCACCTGGCGGGGCTGCTCACTGCGGCCTACGCAGACCCCAAGATCGCTTCTGCCTACGACGTCAGCTTCGGGACAGTTCCTTTTGACGGGTTAACCGTGCCTGGAGAAGCGCGCGAGCTGTGCGAATCGCACATTGGATTCGGAATCACGCGGATCTCGGCGTCGGATAGCGATGCCTGTCTTCCCGGCATGTTTCGCGACCGCGGCTACGAAACGGATGCAGTCCATGGCTATGTTGGTGGGATGTTTCAGCGCGCCAGATGGTACCGGAATATTGGATTCGAGCGGATGACGTTCAAGCCAGACCTTCAGAAGCTCGGTCTGCCGATCTGTCCCGGTGCATTCCCCGGTATCTGCGATGCATCCATTGCTCCATGGATTGGCAGCCAGCTGGAACAGGGGAATCCCGCGGCGCCTAAGTTTGTCTACTGGGTCACGTTAAACTCACATATCCCCGTGCCGCTCAACCCTCATCTGCCGGCGGACTCCACCTGCGCAACACAGGCCACGTTATCCGGCTCAGGTGCGCTCTGCTCCTGGTTCCGCCTCGTGCTTTCCGTTCACGAGTCCGTCGCGCAATTGGCCCTGCAGGTGGAGGCAAGGCCGACGGTCTTTGTGGTCGTAGGAGATCATGCTCCACCGTTCGCGAGCCTACACCTTCGATCGAGCTTTTCGAACACTGTTGTGCCGTTCGCCATCCTCACGCCAAAACTACAGCACGGATCCAAAGGATCTGTGAATTACGCTGACGCGAACTCACCCTCGCCAGGAACAAATCCTTCTGTGTGGCGAAAAGCAGAATCCATCAGGGAGAACGCTGGAGGGGACTGAGCCGTCCGGCGATGCGAACGAACTGAATCGATGCTGCGGTTCGCGCCTTGCGGCGCGGTCCAGGCGTCACCAGTGCAGAGTTTCCGCTATTCGCAGTGTATTGAATCTACAGGTATTTAGCTCCAGTCCTGAATCGATCAGGATCGCAGGAAAGCCCCCGGCAGTCCCCCTGCATCCCATCTCTAACTCGGCCAAGTGATCCGAGTGTGCGATACGATGCCGCTTAAGAAAACCTTTCTTCCCCTCTCTTGTCTCGCAACCCTCGCGTTCGTCGCTTGCGGCTGCGGAATCATCAACGACATCAACGGCAAATCGAATCCCCCGTCAAATCCGCAACCGAATCCTCCGTCTACGCCGCAACCTGCGAGCCTGTCTTCGATCAACCACATCATCTTCCTCGCGCAGGAGAACCGCGGACTGGACAGCTACTTCGGTGCGCTGCGCGATTATTGGGCGAAAAACGGCTACCCGGACCAGTCGTTCGATGGGCTGCCGCAGTTCAATCCGGCATCCGGAGCTTCTCCGCTGCGGGGGCCGGCTCCGACGAACCCGGGATGTGATCCTAAATCGCCCGCGCCGGCAGACTGTGTATTCGACAGCAACAATCTGGTCACCTCGTTCCATTTCAAGACGATGTGCGCGGAGAATCCCAGCCCGTTCTGGAACGAGTCGCATGTGGACTGGGACTACAGCGACACCACAGGCCAGAAGGCTGCGACGCTGAACGGTTTTGTCTGGACCGCCGGCCATGATGCACGAACCCAGCAGCCGCCCTTTACCGACACGAACGGCCTGCGCGCCATGGGCTACTACACCGGCGACGACCTCAACTACTACTACTTCATGGCATCCAGGTTTGCCACTTCGGACCGCTGGTTCAGTCCCGTGATGACCCGCACCAATGCGAACCGGGATTACCTGATTGCCGGCACATCGCAGGGCACCGTCTATCCGCCTGGAACGAACGCCAAAGACAGCTCGGCCCTCACGGCGAGAACCATCTTCGAGCAAATGCAGGCTGCGGGTGTCAGCTGGAAAATCTACGTCAATCCGCAGAAGAGCAGTTGTACCGGGCCGCCGTACGATCCCGCCTGCCTGCTGAAGCTGAGTTATGTGGCGGCCTTCGCCTTTGGTCAGGTGATTCCTTCGAAGTACGCCCAGAACATTGCGCCGATCTCGCAGTTCTTCACCGATCTGCAGAACGGGACGCTGCCGCAGGTGGCCCAAATCGAGCCGGCCACGGACGCCGGCCTGGACGAGCATCCCACCAACATCGATGCCGATCCCAGCAACGTCCAGTCCGGCGCACAGTACGTCTCTACGCTGATCAACGCTCTCATGGCGAGCTCGTCCTGGAAGGACTCGGCCTTCATCCTCACATGGGACGAAGGCGGCGGTTTCTACGATCACGTCGCGCCGCAGCCGACGGTGAGCCCCGACGGCATCAAGCCGTCAGACCTGCAGACGGGCGACATCTGCACGACATCCACCGGGCCGACCTGCGACTTTACTTACACCGGCTACCGCGTGCCAATGATTGTCATATCGCCGTATGCGAAGAAGAACTTCGTCTCGCACACCACTATGGACTACACGGCGATCCTGAAGCTCATCGAAACGCGTTTCAACCTGCAGCCGCTGACGAAGCGCGACGCGGCCCAGCCGGATATGACGGAGTTCTTCGACTTCGCGGGTGCGCCATGGATGACGCCGCCTTCTCCGCCCAACCAGGCGACTAACGGCGCCTGCTACACGAACACGCTGCCCTAAGCGCGGGTGGGTGCGGCTTAAAATGAGTCGTGCCCGTGCGCCGCATCGCCCAGTCGGACGAGAGCTTCCGCTCGCTGGCGGCTCGAGTCGCCGCGTTCACCGCCGACTATCTCGAGTCGCTGCCGCAGCTGCCGTCATTTCCGGCCGATGCCGCCGGCGACAAGGTCGAACAGTGCTTCGATCCAGACGTGCCGCGCGAAGCCATGGGCGCTGCCGCCTTCGACGCGCTCGGCGACGTCTTCCACTACTCCCGGCCGGCCTCGCCGCGCTTCTTCGGATACGTCTTCGGTTCCGGAGAGCCCGTTAGCGCGCTTGGCCACTTCGCCTCCGGTGTGCTGCACCAAAACGCCACAGCCTGGCGATCCGGGCCGGCAGCGATGACCCTGGAACGCACCGTCGTGCGCTGGCTGGCGGACGCGATCGGCTGCTCCGGGTTTACGGGCAGCCTGACTCTCGGCGGTTCGTCAGCCAACCTGATGGGCTTGTGCATGGCTCGTGAGGCGAAGGCTCCCGCGAACGGAACCGGCGCTCGCGGCGGAGTCATCTACTGCTCCTCTGAAGTCCACATGTCCATTCCCAAAGCCGCGGCTCTGCTCGGCCTGGGACATGAAGCCGTCCGGATCATTCCGGTGGACGGCACGTTTCGGATGCCAACCGATGCTCTTCGCGAGGCGATCAGTGAAGACCTGCAGCGCGGGCTGAAGCCGATTGCGGTGGTCGCGAGCGCTGGCACGACTGCGACGGGGAGCATCGATCCGCTCGCCGAAATTGCTGATCTGTGCGAGGAGCATGGGCTCTGGCTGCACATTGATGGCGCTTACGGCGCGCTCGCCGCGCTCGCCATTCCCGACGCGTTTCGCGGAATCGAACGCGCGGACTCGCTCTCGCTCGACCCGCACAAGTGGCTGTATCAGCCAACGGGCTGCGGGTGCCTGCTCTACCGCGATGCAGCGGCAGCCCGCAACGCGTTCTCGCATTCGGGGAAATACGCGCGCTCGCTTTCGCAGGACCCGATCGAGGGATTCGCCGTCTTCGAAGAGTCGATCGAGCTGAGCCGGCCCTTTCGCGCTCTGGCGCTTTGGCTCTCACTGCGCTATCACGGCCTCGACGCGTTTGCTGAATCCATCGCCGAGGACCTCCGGCTCGCGCAGGTACTTGCCAAATGCATCGATGCCGAGCCGCTGTTGGAGCGGCTCGCTCCCGTTGCGCTCAGCGCTGTCTGCTTTCGCTGGCGCGGCCCTGGAGGAGACCTGAACCACCTGAACCGGGCAATCCTCGATCGCGTCATCCGCCGCGGACGCGTTTATCTCTCCAACGCGAGCATCCACGATCAATTCGCGTTGCGCGCCTGCATCGTCAACCACCGCTCAACGGAAGAGGACGTGCGTCTGGTCATCAGTGAAGTGCTTGCCGCTGCCCAGGAAATCAGCCAGGAATAGACGCACCGTGGCTCACGCATCGAAGCATCGCGAACTGCCCCTGGAGATCTTCACCATCGGCCACTCAACGCGCAGCATCGAGGATTTCATCGCCCTGCTTACCGCGCATGGCGTGCAGCAGCTTGTTGATGTGCGCACGATCCCGCGCTCCCGGCACAATCCGCAATTCGGCGCGGAGCAGCTGTCCGACTCCCTGCAGCAAGACGGAATCAGATACCAGCACATGCGTGCTCTCGGAGGGCTGCGGCATGCTCGTCGCGACTCCATCAACACCGGCTGGCGCAATGCCAGCTTCCGCGGCTACGCCGACTACATGCAGACTCCGGAATTCGCCAAGGCGCTTGACGAGCTGATCGAGCTTGCCCGCCTGCGGCGCACCGCAATCATGTGCGCCGAGGCGGTGCCCTGGCGCTGCCATCGCTCGCTTATTGCCGACGCGCTGCTGGTGCGCCGCGTCCACGTCGAGGAAATCGCCAGCGCCACGGCGACGCGTCCCCACACGCTGACTCCATGGGCGCGAGTCGACGGCACGCGGGTGACTTACCCTGGACTTGCGGAGGCCGAGGAGTAAACCCCGGCGCATCCGCAAGACACGCTGGATCACTAGATCAGCTGATCGCTTGCGTTGCTGACGTTCGCATCCTTCGCGGCGCGTGACCAGAGCAGCCGGAAATCCCTCACGTTGTGCAGCGAGAAGTTCGGCTGTGGCGGCGCCGTAATCGCAAAGAAGTCGGCGCGTTCCACGTCTTCGAGCCAGAACGCCGGCCGCGGATCGGGGCCCGACGGCGCGACCTCCACGTGCGACATCTCCAGATGCTTCAGGTGCCGGATGAAGAACCCGTTCGACGGCGTGGGGCCGAAGCGCAGCAGTTCAGGATACGCATCCTCGATTTCCGGCACGTGAATCGTGTGCCAGTCCGGCATGGGCTTCGAGTTCTCTCCCCATCCGACGCGCATCTGGCTGGGCAGTCCCTGATGACCGAAGTAGCAGTTGGAGAGCTTCACGTCCTCGATCAGGTTGTCAGGCACGCCGGAGAACAGTGAGGACGTGGAAGACGCCGAGTTGTAGCTCACCATGTTCGCGATCAGAATGCGGCGCAGTGTGCCGCGGCGCAGCGTCTCCTTCGGATTGCGGTTGCGCCGGTTCAGCCGCAGAAACAGCGGCGCGTCCACAATGTCGCGCATCGTGTTGCCGGTGATGGCGAAGTCCTCGAGATACGCGCCGTCCGAGCTTTCCAGCGAAATGCCCTTGCAGCCCTCGATCACGTTGCCGGTGATGGTAATGTTCCGGAAACCGCCGTTCGATTCCGTCCCGCACTTGATGCGGCCATTGCGCGAGACGTGCGCATCGTCGGGAAATTTCTTCCACGTCCCCGCGATCACGCTGCCCAGTTCGTAAGTGCCGGTGACGTAATTGTTCGCGATGGTCACATTGTCGGTCGAGCGGGCGTATCCCAGTGCGTAGCTCGACTTCGGACAGATGCCATCGTCCCAGGGCGAGTTGACGGTACAGTTGGAAACCCGCACATTGCGGCAGCAGTCGATGTCCATACCGTCACGGTCAGTGTCGATGAGCAGGTTATCGATGGTGAGATTGTCGACGCCGGTGGCGAGAATTGCGAAGTGGCCGCCCTTCAGAATACTGATGTCGCGCAGCAGGACATTGTGGCAGTTCTTCAGCCCGAAGGTCTTGTTGCCGACGCCGGGCTGCTCGGCGACAAAGGTGGTGTAATCCCCGCGCTGTCCGCGCGACCCGAACGAGAGGCCCTTGCCGTAGATCAGGCCGGGGCCGAAGACCGCGAAGTCGTGTTCGTTTTCCGCGTACAGCAGGGAATTGCGCCAGTGATTGTGTCCGTAATCCTGGTACGGCGTCCATGGATCATTGGGCTCAGCTGCGTCATACGTGCCGCCGTTGTAGCCCGTGCTCTCGCCCGCTTTCGGCGAGTCCGCCGCCAGAATCGTGCAGCCATGCGACAGGTACAGATCGACGTGCGACTTCAGGCGAATGGTGAAGCACATGTAGGTGCCGGCTGGAAAGACCAGCGTGCCTCCGCCGGCCGCTGCTACGGCCTCGATGGCTTTGTTGATGGCGGGTGTGTCAACGGTCTTGCCGTCGCCCGTTGCGCCGAAGTTGCGCACGTTGTAAACGGCCTCTGCGGTGTGGGATTCGGTCTGCGCGTCGGCGAATGAGACGTGGCCGACGGTGGCAGCCAGTGCGAGTGGGGAGAGCTTCAGCAGGTCGCGTCGTTCCATGTTGCAGAAGGATATCAGCCGAAAAGTTCAGCAGGGAAATAGTTCCCGCTATGCGGGATGAGTTGGTCGTGTGCACCCGCAGTTCAAGGTCGGCGAGCGGCCGGGAGCGTCAAACCGCGGCGCTTTTGGCGTTGATCAGGGCGCGAATAAAGTCCGGCGTGGAACCGCAGCAGCCGCCGACAAAGGAGGCGCCTGCTTCGCAAAGGGACCGGTAGTGCGACGCAAAGAATTCGGCGGTCGTGCCGTAGTGAATCGCGTCGCCATCCATTGTCGGCAGGCCGGCGTTCGGCTTCATCCAGATGGGGAGCCTCGAAGCTTCGCGCAGCCGCCGGCAGAGGGGCACAGCCTGCTCCACGCCCACGCCGCAATTGGCTCCGATGGCCGACGCTCCTGCATCTTCCATGGCCACTGCAACGGATTCGGGTGTTGCTCCCATCATGGTGCGGTCTTTGTTCTTCCCGGAGTCGAAGGCGAAGGAAGCGATGACAGGCAGACTTGTGCGACGGGCTGCCTCGACGGCCAGCCGCGCCTCTTCGATGTCGCTCATCGTTTCGATCAGGAGGGCGTCCGCACCCGCTTCCGCCAGGGACCTCGCCTGCGCGGCAAAGGCCGCAGAAAACTGTTCGCGGCTGACCTCGCCCGAGAGAAGCATCTTGCCGGTCGGCCCGATCGAGGCGAACACCAGAGCCTTGCCGGCTGAGCGACGGCTGAGCATCACACCGGCGCGATTGATGGCATCCAGCTCCGATGCTGAGCGGCTCTGCATGGCAATCGCGTTGGCCCGAAACGTGTTTGTGAGGATCACCTGGCTGCCTGCATCCGCATAGCCGCGCGCAACGGCTGCCACTCGTTCGGGGTGAGTGAGATTCCAGGCGTCAGGGACCGTGCCGGGCTCGAGGCCCAGCTTTTGCAGCTCGGTGCCCCAGGCTCCATCTGTGATGAGCGGCCCTGCGGCCAGCCATTCGCTGAGGGGGTTCATGCGGGTACTTCCCGCATCGCGAGAGCAGGGTTGACGGCTTTAATCAGCGGCCTCATGGTGTCAGGCATACCAGTACCTGCGCGCAAGCTTCCCACGCGAAAGTAACCAGTGTCGGTGCGATCCATCACAAGTCCCCGTGCCCATCCGCCTTAAGCTTGGGAGAGATCGCGACGCTCCTTGTACAGAAGAGAACGAGAGACACCCATGCACGACCTGTCGAGTTTGCGCAAAGCGGTGATCGAAGGAGAGGTTTCAGCCTCCACCGCGGCAGCCCGGCTCGCTCTCGAAAACGGAGTTCAGCCCCTGGATCTGATGAGTCAGGGAATTGTGCCAGCGATGGCAGAGGTGGGCAAGCTCTTCGAAGAGGGCGAGTACTTCGTGCCTGAGCTTCTGATGTCTGCCCGGGCTACGAAGGAAATCTTCCAGATTCTTCGTCCTTTGCTCGCCCAGACTGGCGCCCAGCCAACGGCTCACGTCGTGCTCGGGACCGTTCGAGGCGATCTGCACGACATCGGCAAGAACCTGGTGGCTGCGATGCTGGAAGGCGGCGGTTTCGAGGTCACGGACCTCGGCGTCGATGTTCCCCCCGAGGCGTTCGTGGCCGCCGTGAAGAAGAACCCGGTTGAGATCGTCGGCCTTTCCGCGTTGTTGACGACCACCATGCCGGCCATGAAGGCCACCATTGAGGCCTTCCGCGCCGCCGGTCTCCGCGATCAGGTCAAAATCATGGTCGGCGGTGCGCCGATTACGCAGAAGTATGCCGACTCGATCGGCGCCGATGGGTACAGCGAAAGCGCCGCGGCAACCGTCGAGTTAGCCCGCCGTCTGACCGGTACCTGCCATGGAGTCTCGCCGTAGTCCGGAGCCGCACCGATGAACGACCAGCAATGGAACACCCTTGTCGCAGCAGTTCGCGGAGAAACGCTTCGCCCTCTGCCGACAGCTTTCATCATCGATAGTCCATGGCTGCCGAACTGGGCCGGCCACACGATCCTGGATTATTTCACCGACGATCGCGTGTTTCTGGAGGACAATCTCAGGGCCATTCGCACGTTTCCGGAAACCATCTTCCTTCCCGGCTTCTGGTCCGAATACGGAATGTGCACCGAGCCTTCCGCCTTCGGCTCCGTCTCGATGTGGGGCGAGGACGAATTTCCGTTTGCGAAGAAAGTCCTGCACTCGCCCTCCGAAGTAGAGCGCCTGGAGAAGCCCGACCCGCGCAAGAATGGGCTGCTCCCCTTTGTCATCAAGCGTCTCCAGCACCTGCAGCCGCAGATCGAGGCGGCCGGCCACAAGATCCGCTTCGCAGTAGCTCGAGGCCCGCTGAATATTGCTTCTTTCCTGATGGGCACGCCGGAATTCCTGGAGGCGACCAGGACCGATCCGGAGTTGATGAATCGTCTGCTCGACATCATCACGGATTTTCTCGTGGAGTGGGTCGCGTACCAGCGTGAGGTCTTTCCTTCCATCGACGGCATCATGCTGCTGGACGACATCGTTGGATTCATCAGCCGCCGCGACTTCGAGGCTTTCGGCCTGCCCTATCTCCGGCGCGTCTACAGCGCCGACGTCGCCGTGAAGTTCTTTCATAACGATGCCCCGTGCAAGGCCAGCGCGCCGCTTCTGGAATCTGCGGGCATCAACCTGCTCAATTTCGGCGTGCAGCACACGCTTGCGGACATGAAGACGTGGACCAGCAACCGCATCGCGCTCGTGGGGAATGTTCCGCCGCGCGATGTGCTGGCCGAGGGCACAGCGGAAGACGTAAAGCAATCGGTCGGGGAAATCCTAAGCCCAATCGAAGATCGGACCCGCCTGATCGTCTCCTGCGGGGGAGGAATGCCTCCCCATGCGCCGACCGAAAACATCAGAGCGTTGATCTCCGCCGTGGAGGAGCTGACACGATAGCCGGCCGATCGTGGGCCATTTGGATAGCGCAACACGAGCGCTGCTGATTGGGAGGTAGTTCAGGTGGCTGCATTACTGAAGCCGGTTGTTACTGATGGCGGGCCGCCGGTAGTTGAGGTCTGCCTGAACCTGCCTCTTGCTGCTGAAGACCCCGATGAGCTCTACCGATACCTGGGTTATCCCGCAGGTTTTGCTCGCTCAGCGCGAATCGCAGAGCACATTGAGCAGGTGGTGACGCAGGCGCGGTCGTCTCTCCGGCCCCGTGGAGTCTACGTCGTTTATCCAGTGACTCAGCAGACGGAAGACTCGCTGCAATTGGGTGCCGTCACGATCTCAGGGAAAATCGGCGAGTTCCTCCGTCAGTCCGATCGCATTGCTGTGTTCGTCGTCACGGTGGGCGCTGAAATCTCAAGGCTCGCTGCAGTTGCCGCGAAGAATGGCGACGCATTCTCGGCGTGGATCATGGACGCGCTCGGTTCCTGGGCGGCCGAAAGCGCTGCCGACGCCCTGATGCAGCGCATCCGCCGTCACCTCGCCCAGGGACAGGAACTCACCCTGCGCTACAGTCCCGGCTATTGCGGAATGAGCATCGCGCAGCAGCGCAACGTTTTTGAGCTTCTGCCGGCCGACGCGGTGGAAGTCACCCTCACGCCCTCCATGCTGATGCGCCCGCTGAAATCCATCTCCGGGCTGGTTGGGCTGGCGCCAAAGGAAGTGGTCAGCCAGTATCACTCGCCGTGCGAGCTTTGTCCGCGGGCCCGCTGCCCCATGAGGCGATGAAGGGCGGCGCCGGTCCGGCGCAGGCAGCGCGATACGCGTTCCGCACATCCTCCACAGAAGGAGGAACGATGAATTCTGATCGTGACGCGCAGCCACCAAAGCCGCAGCAGACACCCGAAACACGCGAAGAGTCTCTCGATAAGACCATCGCGGATTCTTTCCCCGCCAGCGATCCTCCCTCAACCGATCCGGCGCCGAAGAAGGATGAAGAAGCGGCGTGATGCGCTCGATGCGAGAAGATTGTATCGAGGATCCAGCCTGAGGCTGCACATGCCCGTCATCCGAAATTGCCCGTCCTGCGGAAAGCCGAATCGCATTCCCGCGAAACACCTCTCCGACACCGGCCGATGCGGTTCCTGCAAGACCGCACTGCCTCCAATGGCTGATCCCATCGCGGTCGGTCCGGGGGAATTCGACGAGATCGTCCGGGAGAGCAAAGTTCCGGTGCTGGTGGACTTTTGGGCCGCATGGTGCGGACCGTGCCGCATGGCCGCACCGCACGTCGCGCAAGTGGCGCGGGACCTGGCCGGTCAGGCGGTCGTGCTCAAGGTCGACACGGAGCAGTTCCCGGAGCTCGCCGCGCGCTTCAACGTGCAGGGCATTCCCAATTTCGCCGTGTTTTCCCGGGGGAATCTTCAGTTCCAGCAAGCCGGCCTGGTCGATGCCAATACGATGAAAGGCTGGCTCGCGCGAGCCGCGTAGCTCTGCGCCAGTCACCAGAAACGCCACAAAAAAGTGGCGGAGCCCTGAGGCTCCGCCACGCATGCCTGGTCGCCGAGCTAGTCGCCCGCGACCAGAACGCCTTCTTCCTCTTCGACCAGCGCTGGCTTTTTCACCGGCTTCTCGTACGAGTGGCCGGTGATCAGCCCCACGACAAACAGGCCAAGGATCGTCGCTCCCAGAGCAAAGAGCACGTCGCCGGGAACGCGCATCCAGCGCAGCGCCTGCATGCCCGGCGTCTGCAGAAATTCTGCCGAGCGCGCATACCAGGTACCCTGCTGAATGGACGCGACCGCCTGCAAAATGCCGATCGGCAGCGGACTGAGAACCACCATGAACGTAAGCCCCGCGTTGATGCACCAGAAGGCCAGCTTCAGCGGGCGGTCCTTCCACTGCACACCAGGACGCAGCGCGCGCAGGCAGAAGAGCGTCAGACCAAGTCCGAGCATTCCGTACACGCCGAACAGCGCGGTGTGTCCGTGAACCGGCGTCAGGTTCAGCCCCTGCATGTAATAGAGCGCGACCGGAGGGTTGATGAGGAAGCCGAAGAGCCCCGCGCCGACCATATTCCAGAAGGCGACGGCGACGAAGAAGTAGATCGGCCATTTGTAGTTAGCGACCCAGCGTGCATTGCTCGTGCCGCGCGCCAGCCGGATATTCTCCCACGCCTCATAGCCGACCAGCGTCAGCGGCACCACTTCGAGCGCGCTGAACACGGCGCCCAGAGCGATGACGGCAGGCGTCGATCCGGCGAAGTACAGGTGATGGAATGTGCCGATGATGCCCCCCGACAGGAAGATCGTCGTCGAGAAGAGCACCGCGCGCGTGGCCGAGCGGATCTCGAGCAGGTTCAGACGCGTGAAGAGGAACGCAATCACGACGGTTGCAAATACCTCAAAGAAGCCCTCGACCCACAGGTGAACCACCCACCAGCGCCAGTATTCGGCTGTGACCAGCTGCGCACGCTGGCCGTACATCAGGCCGGCGGCGTAGAAGAGCGGGATGGCGATCGAGGAGATGAGGAACAGCACCATCAGCGGGCGGCTCTCGCTGCGGCGCATCAGCGCTGGCTTCAGCGAGCGCACCATCAGGAACAGCCAAAGCAGCAGCCCAACGAAGAGCAGAGCCTGCCAGAAGCGGCCCAGATCGACGTACTCGTATCCCTGGCTGCCGAACCAGAACCACAGGTTGCCGAGCTTTTGCTCAATGCCCATCCACTCGCCGGCGAGGGATCCGCCTACCACCAGCACCAGCGCGCCGAAGAGCAGGTTAACGCCGAGGCGCTGGCCTTTCGGCTCGTGTCCGCTGACCGCCGGACCGACGTAAAGCCCGGTCGCCAGCCACGACGTCGCGATCCAGAAGATCGCCAGCTGCAGGTGCCACGTGCGCGTCACGGCATAGGGAAGGATCTTGTCGATGTGCAGGCCGTAGAAGCCGCCGCCTTCCACGCCGTAGTGCGCCGTGATGATGCCCATGATCATCTGCACCGCCCACAGCGCGATGACGACGAAGAAGTACTTGAGGGTTGCGCGCTGACTCGGCGTGGCCTGCAGGCTGAGGAAGGGATCCTTTGCGGGAAATGCCGGATGGAAATCCGTCTCTTCGCGCGATGCATACCACCAGACCAATCCACCGATGCCAGCCAGCAGCAGGATGAAGCTCAGAATGCTCCAAAGGGTGGCTGAGGGCGGCACTTCGTTGCCAACCAGCGGCTCATGCGGCCAGTTATTCGTGTAGCTGATGCTGCTGCCCGGGCGCTCGGTGTGCGCAGCCCACGAGGTCCACCAGAAGAACGCCGCCATCTGCTGCTGCTTCGCCGGATCGGTAAGCGAGCCGGCAGGAATGGCGTACTCTTTGCGTCCCGCCCCAAAGACGGTAGCGTAATACGCGGCCAGCGTGTGGAAGGCCGCGGCCTGATCGTCACTGATGACGATGCGCTTTGCCACGGGATCGTACGTGTTCGTCCGCATTACGCGAACCAGGCGCGCTTTGAGCGCCGCCTGCTGATCGAGGTTCGCGGCAGCAAAGTTCGCCGCGCCCTCCTGCTGCGCCCAGCGGTCGAGCAGGAACAGGCTTTCGCGATGCAGCCAGTCGGCCGTCCAGTCCGGAGCCACATATGCGCCGTGGCCCCATACTGTGCCGATTTCCTGGCCGCCGATCGACTGCCAGACACCCTGGCCGTCGGTAATCGTGGAGCCGGTGAAGAGTAGCTGGCCGTCAGTCGTGTAGACGTCCGGCAGCGGGGGAGCCTGGCTGATCATTTTGTGCCCTACGCCGCCCAGCACGGCGAAGGAGCCGACAAGGACAATGGTCAGAGCCATCCAATAACGCTTATAAGACATAAGTCTTCCTCGTATGAAAAAGTCCGCAGCGCTCCTGACGGAGAGCGGGTCGTGATTTGAAACTACGGTGAAGTCAAAGGCAGCGCACGGACTTAAGTCACAGGCTGGGGATCCTTTGCTTTGACCATGCTGCACTGAGGAGGCAGCATCGGAACGTGACGAATATCACACGGGAATCGCAGCCAAATCCGCGAATGGCACTGCCGCGGATACGAATTACGATTCGACGGTGGCGAAAATGCTCGGCTCCAGTGCAAAGGTCAGCGCCATCTGCAGCGCAAAGCACAGCACAGCGCCCAGTTCGAGGCACCCGGAGAGGGGCAGCACCTTCCAGGCGAACGACGCCAGACCTTCGTAGGCCAGCGGCTCCATGCTGACGCGCAGGGCGCATCCGGCGCAGACCAGCAGCAGCGTGGCGAACATCAGGTTGCGGCTCCAGATGCCACGCACGCCGGCAAAGTGCGGCAGCATGCGCGGGCCGACGGTCATCACCATCATGGCGGCGAAGCCAACCGTGAGCGCGTGGCGCGAGCCGCCCCAGATGCCGCCGTGCACATCGGACCACGCCGCCCAAATCCCGACGAGCGCCGCGGCGATGCTCCACGCATACGCAATGCGCAGAAAGACCGGAAAGCTGGGGTGCAGGCCGATGGTTTTCGCGGGCCGCTGTGGCCGTTCAAAGACGCGAATCGAGACCGCTGCCAAAGCCGCTGCGATCGCCGCCAGCGGCGTCATCCAGCGAGTGAAATGCGCCATGCCGAGGACAACGCCCAGCAGATCGAACAGCACCGCGAGTTGGAGCAGGCGGCCGCGGACGGGTGCGACACCCAGGAAGATGGGCAGCCAGCGCGCGGAGAATCCCCATACGAGTGGGGCGAGGAATCCCCATCCGAGCAGGACCAGAAAACTCTGATCGAAGCTGTGCGGAATTTCCGGCGCGGAGCCGTTGACGGCGAGTCGAATCCCCTCCACAAGGTTGATGCCGATGGCCACAAGGAGTGCGGCGTTGCTGAGCAGAACCGTCTGCATCCAGGGCTCCATGCGCGGCTTGCTGCGGGCCGCGTCGGCCGATGCGGGCAGCTTGTGCTGGCGCGCGGCATACAGGAACAGCAGGATGGCGGCGAACTGGAATAATCCGGAAAGCGGCAACGTAATCCGCCACGCAACCAGGTACGCAGCCGCAAGCCAGTGCAGCAGCAGCCCGGCGGTCCACAGTGTCCAGCACAGCCAGGGCAGACTACCGCGGTTCGCGCGTGTGTGCGGCTGCGAGTAGAAGCCGATGCCCAGCACGAAGCTGCCGACCCAGCCGAACACCTGCGAGAAGCCGTGCGCCTGGATCCACGCGCCTGAGAGCCCGCCGAGCCCGTGATGGGCGCTGATGGCGAGCAGGTTCGTGAAGCCGAGCACGGTGCCGGGCAGCACCATAAAAAAGAGCCCCGTCACGATCCAGAAGCGGAGGAGCCGGCTTTTGCGGCGTTCGAGCGCGAGGAGTGCCGCGCGATCATCGATGATGGGGAGAGCTGCCATATCCTGAGCGTCGCAGGCCCAGGCCACTTGAGCAGTGACATTAGTCACGGGGACTGGTCGTCCAAACGGATGCGGTTCGCGCCAGAGAGTCTACGGATTGCCTTCCAGCAGGGTAGAGAGGCCGGGCAAATCGCGGACAACGATATTGCGAGCCTCTACCTGCAGCAGGCCCTCCGCCTGCAGGCGCATCAGGTTGCGCGAGACCAGTTCGCGCACTGTCCCCAGCTGGTGCGCCATTTCCTGGTGGCTGCCGGGCAGCTCAAATTCAACGCCATGCTCCGTTCGCTTGCCGCTCGTCTGCGCCAGGCGCACGAGCGCTGCGACCAGGCGCTGGCGCACCGTGGTGAACGAAAGCTCTTCGATGATGCCGACGAGGCGGCGCAGCCGCGCTCCCACAACCGCCAGCATTTTCAGTGCGACTTCAGGGTGCTCGAGGCAAAAGGCGCGCAGGTCCTGACGGGAAATGAATAAGATCTGCGCGTCGTCCACTGCGCTGACCGACGCCGGGTAGGGACCTCCGTCAAAGACGGGCAGCTCCGCGACCGAACTGCCGGGCCCCTCCATCGCAAGGACCTGCTCGCGCCCGCCGGCGGAGCTTTTGAAGATGCGCAGGCGTCCGGAATCGATGATGTACAGGCCGCGGCACGGATCTCCTTCGGAGAACAGCAGTTCGCCTGCAGAAAAATGGCGCCTCACGAATCGAAGGGCCAGGAGCCGTACCTCCTCCGGAGAAAGCCCGGAGAAAAGCGCGACCGAGGCAAGCGAAGAAGCGACGCTGCTGAGTTCGGACATTTGCCGCAATTTTACGAAATCGGCGCGGCGTGTGACATAAGTCGCAGCGGCGATGCCAGGCCTGAGGCAGTTTAGAACGCAGGAGGAAGTATGGCGACGGCTGAAACGACGGTCCGCGACATCGCGCTGGAGAATCCGGCGGCGATTCGCGTTTTTGAAAAGTTCGGAATTGATTATTGCTGCGGTGGCCGCAAGCCGCTGGCCCAGGCCTGCGAGGAGCGGGCGCTTGAGACTTCTGCAGTGCTGGCTGCGCTTCATTCCAGCACGGTGACTGTCGAAGCCGGGGAAACCGACTGGGCGACAGCTCCGTTGGGTTCGCTTTGCGAGCACATCGTCGCAAAGCATCACGCGTTTGTCCGCCAGGAAATCCCGCGCCTGCAGTTCTTCGCGGGCAAGGTGGCGGCACGGCATGGCGACACGCATCCCGAGTTGCTGCGGATCAAAGAATTGTCAGAAGCGATCTGCGAGGAGATGACGCAGCATATGGGCAAAGAAGAGGTGGTGCTCTTTCCCTATATCACGAAGCTCGAGCAGAACATCGCCACCTGCGGGCCGCCCTCGCTGGGCTGCTTTGGGACGGTGAGAAACCCGATCCGGATGATGATGGCCGAGCACGATGCTGCCGGTGCAATCATGGCAGAGATCCGCGAACTGAGCGACAACTACACGGCTCCGGCAGGCGCCTGTCCGACGTACCGCGGCTTTTTCCAGGCGCTCGAGGAGTTCGAGCGCGACCTGCACCGCCATGTGCATCTGGAAAACAATATTCTCTTTCCGCGGGCCATCGAGTTTGAGGAGCGCGTCATCTGAAGGCGTTCTGTTCGGCGCGGAGCAGTAGCGCCGCGCTGCAGAAATTATTTCCAGAACCGAAAGCGTGGGATGTTTCTGTGCGCAGCATCCCACGCCATGATCGCGCGAGAATCCGCCGCCTTTCGGACTGCGCCACGTGCTGCAGATGCATCGAAATTCTCAGAGCGAAAGAGAATTTTAGAGGTGCTGCCTCACTCCGAAAGGAAGACTGTATGTCCGATGTGATGAACGAACTCTCCACCAGCTTTCGCATGAGCCAGACTGAACAGCAGGTTCGCTACGGAATTGGCTCTGCTGCGGCGGCAGCTGCGATCTTTGCCCCCGTGAACTATGCGTGGAAGGGTGTGCTGACGGGCGTTGCCGCCCTCGGCATCCTCTCCGCCGTCTACGGATGGCTCCCCGTCAAATCAATCGGCTCCTGACCCGAGTCTGTGCCCGGCGGAGTGCATCGCATTTCGTCGGGCGTTTCCCACTGCGGAGTCCCCGCCGCTTCAGCCAAATTCATTGCACGCCGTCCGGCCAGGTTGCGGGGGCAACCCGGCTTCCATCGCGATTGCTGTGCACCGGCTGGCATAAGCTGGCGGGTGAGTGCGCATCCAAATATTTAGTCCCCGGAGGCTTCGGGGCGACGGACGCGTACGCTCGCTTTTTTCTGCGGTGTGCGCCTGCAGGAGTCCGCATCTCGAGGAGCATAATGCACCAGAGCGGCCCGGGAGGTCCTGTTCTGATCAAAGTCCGCCCGCGCACCACCAACAGGCAGATCAGCCGCGGGCGAACGGCATTCATTTGCGATCGCGATGGCGAGGCGCATGCCAAACACCCCATCGAAGGTCTCTACATCTACGACACGTGCGTCCTCAGCCAGTATTTCTGGCGGATCAACGGCAAACAGCCAATCTTCAGCTGCGGATCGTCAATCGAGCAGTTCAACTGGATGGGCTACTTCATCCAGGCGCCGAAGAACTGCAAGAACACGCCCACGCACGAATGCAATCCGCTGCAGCAGACGCTGGAGCTCCGGGTGAGCCGTTCCGTCGGCGAGGGGATGCACGAAGACGTGCAGCTCAGCAATCACACGCAGATTGAAACCGATGTCGTGCTGGAACTGGAATACAAGTACGCGTTCATAGCGCGGGACGAAGCGAAAGAAGGGCGCAAACAATTCGGCAAACTGGAACTGAGCTGGAGTCAGCCGGAGCCCGGCGTGTGGGAGCAGATGGCCGACTACCACGCCGAGCATCGCTACAGCCACCAGGGTAATGAGGGCGTCGCAAAACTGCATCGCGGCATGAAGCTGCGCATCGAGAACGCAGACTCCGAGCCGGAGCGGCACGATCAGCGGCTGTGCTTTCGCATTCACCTGGGACCGCACCAGAAGTGGCACGCGTGCCTGAGCTGGATGGCCTATGTCGAGGGCAAGCTGCTGCCGCTTTCCGCGCAATGCTCTTGTGTGGACGCAGGCGATTGGGATCAGAGCCGCAGCGCTCTACTGCAATCGCTCACTTCGTTTTCTTTCCCCTGTGCAGACGATCTGACGCCGCTCGTCAATAGCGTGCTGCAGCGTTCGCGACTCGACTTGGCGGATCTGCGAATGTACGACCGCGACACTCCCGGCGGCGTCGCTCTCGCAGCAGGCGTGCCAACCTACATGGAAGTATTCGGCCGCGACATGCAGGCCTCAGGCTGGCAGGCGACGCTGGTCGGGCCGGAATTCCTGCGCGGCAGCCTCAACGTGCTCAGCAAACTTGGTGCAACCGAGATAAACGACTGGCGCGATGCTCAGCCCGGCCGCATTCCGCACGAGATCCATACCGATCCGCTGTCGATCCTGAATTTTCGCCCCAAGAGTCTCTACTTCGGCTCTGTCTCGGGTTGTTTTTTGCTGCCGATCTCCGTCTCTGAACTGTGGCACTGGACCGGCGACCTCGACGGGATCCGCCAATATATCGATCCGTGCATGGATGCTCTCGCCTGGGCCGATAAATACAGCCTCGATTCGACGGGCTTCTACCGCTACCAGACGCGCTCCACGCAGGGAGTGAAAAATCAGGGCTGGAAAGATTCAAACGACGCGATTGTGTATCCCGACGGCTCGCAGGTGGATGCGCCAATCGGCACCAGCGAGATGCAGGCCTTCGTCTACGTCGCCAAACTGCACTTCTCCGAGGTGATGTGGCGACTGGGCCACGCAGATGTGGCGCGCCGCCTGTTCACGGAAGCGGAGGAATTCCGGAAGCGTTTCAATGAGAAGTTCTGGATGGAAGATGAAGGCTTCTACGCGATGGGTATCGATTCGAAGGGCGAACCGATCCGCTCGATTGCGTCCGACGCGGGCCACTGCGTGCTGGCCGGGATCGTCGACGAGTCGCGCGTCAAGCGCACCGCTGCCCGGTTAATGCGCGAGGACCTGTTCTCCGGATGGGGCATTCGGACACTTTCCGCCGACCATCCCGCATTCAACCCCTTCTCATACCACCGCGGCTCGGTGTGGCCGGTCACGAATGCGGTGTTCATTCTCGCCTTCAGCCGCTATGGGCTGCACGGCGAGATGCATCAGCTGGCGCGTGCCATCTTCGACGCGGCAAGCCTGTTCGAACACAACCGCCTGCCCGAAGTTTTCGCGGGACACCAGCGCACGCCCGATCATCCGTTCCCCGGCATGTATGTCCGCGCGGACTGGCCCCAGGCCTGGTCGGCGTCGGCTCCATTCCTGATTATTCAGGCGCTGCTGGGCATTTATCCCTATGCATCGAGCCACCTGCTTTTTATTGATCCGCACCTGCCCGACTGGCTGCCGGAAATCACCGTGCAAACTCTGCGCGTTGGCAAAGCCACCGTGACGCTGCGGTTCAGGCGCGACGCTGATGGAAACACCTCGTACGAGATTGTGGAGTTGAACGGAGCGCTGCACATTGTTCGACAGCCAAGCCCCTGGAGCCTGACCACCGGTTGGGCTGAACGCACTCGCGACTTCGTTGAGAGCTTTCTCCCGCACCGGAAGGCCGGATAGGCGGCGTTCGTATCAGAACGTCAGCCGGGTTTGGAACTCCAGCCGCCTGTTGTCGGCTGATTCCGAAAAGCCTGTTCCGCCGAGGCTGCCGACGCCGTAGGGTTGGTTGGCTCGCCCAAACAGCGGCGATGTGATGTTGCCGATGATCGGTCCGGGATTGTTGTGATTCAGGAGATTGCGGATCGACAGAGAGACGGCGAGGCTATAGCGGTGGCCGGTCTTGACGATGTTCTGTGACTGACCTCCGCCGAACGGGCCTGTTTCCGTCCGGCGTCCCCCGGCGGAAACCGAACCCTCCGCGGCCGGACCGAATGCGAAGACCTCCGACAGCCGAAGGTTCAGCATGGAGATACCAGGTCCGCGTCCGGAATTCCGATGCAGAACGGCCTCCCCTGGTATCGGGTTTGGATCCAGCATCCCGTAGGAGGTACGCACGACTCCTGGCCTGTTGCTGTCCGTCGCGATTCCCAGACGCCCGTTGAAGAGCGTTGTTCCATACAGGTCCTGCCCGGCCGTGATGTTGAATGGCGCGCCTGAGTCAGCAACAAACAACGGGCTCAGGCGCAGGCCCCCTTTGACCTCGACCGTGCCGCCCACATTCACCTGATGGTGGATGTCAGTAGAAGCCGGCCCATACTCGCCGCTCAGATTCCAGGGATCTGCCGGGAAACTGCCCACGCCAAATCCCTGAACAGCAATCGCCGGATTAAAATCCGTGTTCTGCGGCGGCGACGAGTAGTCCGTGTTGCTCATCGCATGGTTGTAGAGGTATGAGCCGAAGAGCGAAACGGCAGCATTGATTCGCGCGTTGACATTCGCAATCAGTTCGTTCTGGTTGTAAAGGCCGGAAGACTCAACCAGAAACACCGGATCGGCTGTGCCCATCGGGTAGCTGCCACTTCCGGGAACCTGCGGGTTCCAGGTGCCGGGGAGCGGTGCGTTGATGTCATTCGTGAGGAACTGGTGCAGGCCGTGACTGTTCACGTACGTCAACGCCACCGTCGTGTGGGCGGGAAGCTGTCTCTCCACGCCGATCGCAGATTCCATCAGGTAGGGCGCTCGGAGCTTAGGGCTGAGTTGCTCCACCGCCTGCTGCGAACGAATGCCGGCCAGCGAGGACGCCGACGGAATCGAAGGGAAGAAGTCGGGATTCGTAACCACGAAACTTTGTTGATCGATACCGTTGTAGCGGCGCGCTGTAAGCACATCGACAATGTCGAGCCTCTGGTAGAACACCCCGAAACCCGCACGAATGACCGTGCGCGGCGCAGATGAACTTTGCCCAAACATGGGCGCCCACGCCAGGCCCAGCCGCGGAGCAAAATCATGTCCATCGTGCATGTTGGTTTGCCACTCATACCGCAGACCGTAATCGAACGTGAGATTCGGCTTCAAGCGCCACGTATCTCCGACAAAGATCCCGAAGTCCTCCTGATCGAGCCCGAGCGCAGGATCGCCGGCGTTCATGGTGAACTGCGACGCTCCTCCGCCCAATGCGCGCACCTGCGACGGCGACATCCCTGCGTTCTGAAACAGCAGTGTCCGACGGTAGGCTTCGATGGAACTGATGCTGCTCATAACCGGCTGGCCGGTCGCACCGACCACTGGCTGATTGCTCGAGTCCAGTTCTGGAGCGGTGCGACCTGCAAAGATGAATGTCCCGCCGAAGTCGATGGGCGAGGTGTTCTCGATGGTCGCAGCTCGCAGGCGTATCCCGCCGCGGAGCATGTGCTTGTGCCGCTCGATGCCGACGTAGTTCTGGAATTCCCAGCTGTTCAGCAGATTCGACGAGTTTCCCACCTGCGATCCGCCCCCAGTGAAGGAATTCAAAACCTGTAGCTGGGGCGCGGCATTCTCGGACACATTCGAGATCTGCGCGCGATAGTACTGGAACCGGGTTTCGTTCAGCGCGTTCGTGCCGAGCGCAAGCACATTGGACAACTGAAAGCTTTGGTCGGTTCCGTGGTTGTGGACCCCCATCGAGGTGAGGTCAAATCCTCCGACGCCGGAGTGGCGAATGTCGGCATCGGCGAACTGGTACCGCAGAGAGACGGTGTCGGTCGGAGTGAGTTGGTAATCAATTCTCAGGCTGGGCCGAATCCGCTGCTGCGGGATCGTGAACACCTGGGTGTAAGGATCGATGATGGTCGGCATTGCCGGGTCGAGTGTCGAGCCATTGATGATCGCACCGTTGTCGATTGCAGCACCGTCCACCGCCAGGAAGAAGGAAGCCGATTTGCGCAGAGGACCTTCAAGGCTCGCACCATATTCCCGCAGCAGGAACGGAGCTTTCCGGCTCGCATAGGGGTTTCGCGAGTTCCAGATGCTGTCGCCAAAATTGAAATAGCCGCCCCCGTGGAACTTGTTCGCTCCAGGTTTGGTGAGAATCTCAACCCGGCCATATCCCAGCTTGTCGTACTCCGGCGAGAAAGGATTCTGGTTGATGCGAATCTCGCGGATGGAATCTTTGGGCGGCAGTTCACCGCCGGAGAAACCATCGATGTAAAGCGAACTGCCATCCGGCCCGGCTGAAGGACCGGCCAGGGCCTGCAGGTCGGCCGCAAGATCTTCGGGATTGTCCGCGAGGGCATTGAGGTCGTTGCCGCGGAGCACAAGCGCTGATGCATTCTCCGATGAATCGGTGCTCAGGCCCGCTCCGGTATCTTGTTTGACCGTGACCTCCTGATGTGTAGCCGCGACTCGGAGTTCGAGTTTCACCGTCTGCGTTCCTGCTCTGACATCGACCGAAAGCGGTTCCAACACCAAATCAGGAGCACTGGCCTGGAATCGATAGGTGCCTGGTTGGAGATCAACGAAGGAGTACGAGCCATCTCCCGCAGTGGTGGTCTTCGTCTCGCGCCCGTGAGAATTGGTCGCAACGACCGTAGCATTCGGTACCACCGCCCCGCTCTGATCGAATACCTGGCCGTGAACCGTCGCCGTCTGCGCGGCTGCGCCTGATGCACCTGCCAGTAGAAACGACAGGAGCAGGGGGACCCAGCACCCAATCGACCCCCAGCGCAAACGAGTGCCGCAGCTCATACGCTGAAAGTTTAAGGTGGGAAGCTGAACGATTGCTGAAAGCACCTGTCACGGTCACTATGACAATGCCGGACTTCCTTTGCCCAACCGAGCCGCTCCGCAGGGATCAGGCTTACTTCGGCGGCTGTCTGACGCACTTTGGGTCGGACTTTGGGTTGGAAGACACGCCGGTGCGTGCAGCAGGTTCGCTAAGTTGTAGAGGGGATTGGTGGACCTGGTCGGGATCGAACCGACGACCTCTTCCATGCCATGGAAGCGCGCTCCCAGCTGCGCCACAGGCCCACGGGACTATCCTATTTTCATGGAGCAGGAACAATTCGTCAATGAAATGGCTGTCCCGAACCGCACGCGCGTGCGGAAGCTTCTGCATGCTCAGCAGCTGCCGCCTCAGACCAGCAAGCAACCGCGCCCGCAAACGCCGCATCGTGCAGCAGATATGCCCGTAAGCCGTATTCCCCTTGCCGCAGCGATCGTGGCGCTCGCCGTGTGCCTGCTGGTGCACACCTTCGCCTCCGCCCAGGCCGCTGCTCCGGCGCCGTCCACCGTCTCGACCACCATCCGCCCGGCGTTGTCGCAGGTGGCGCAAACGCTCAATTCGCTGAGCATCCGCAAGTGGAAGGCGCCCAATCCGGTTCGCGAAGAGGCGATCGCCAACGTCGCGGCGATCCAGCACGACCTGAATGGCACGCTTGCCAATCTCCTGCAGCAGGCCGATGCCGCGCCGACTTCCATCCCCGCAGCTTTTGCGGTCTATCGCAACGTAGACGCCCTGTACGACACCCTGCTGCGCGTGGTCGAAACGGCAGATCTGGCCGCTCCCGATCCGGAAGCGAACCAGCTGGAAGCAACGTTGAAGACCCTGGAAAGCGCCCGTGCCAGCCTCGGAGACGCCATCCTCACCGGCACTCAAAACGAGCAGGGAGAGGTGGTCCGTCTGCGTACGGCCCTGGCCAGCGCTGCCGCGCAGCAACGCGAACACCCGAAGACCAGCGTTATCGACGACGGTCCGGAGCCGCCCAAACCCCACCATCGCACCACAACCAAAAAGAGCACCCCGGAGAAGAAAAAGCCTGAAAGCCCAACGCAGAACAGCACATCGCCGCAGCACTAGAGTGTGTTCTTCACGGTATTTTCCGGGAACCCTCTGGCGGATATCCGTGTCTAAATAGAGAAGAGTGAGCGAGGCACTTAAATCCGGGCATTAACCCGGTACGCCAGCTGGCGTGCCGGGTTCCGGAATGCGCCCCGCAGGAGCGGTCTATTTCCTGTTAGGCTTAAAGGAGCAGTTGATGGCAGGCGCGGCCGTGGGAAATCTGGCAGGGGTCATCGGCGTCCATCCCGAAGAAGCTGTTGTGATTCAGCAGCTCAAGGCGGGGTCTGAGGACGCCTTTGCCTGGCTGATTTCCCGGTACCAGCAGCCGCTCTACAGCCTGATTTATCGCATCCTGCCCAATCCCGGCGACGCCGCCGACATTACCCAGGAAGTCTTCGTCAAGGTATTCCGCGGCATCTCCCGCTTCCAGGGAGAAGCCAGCCTCCGCACCTGGATTTACCGCATCGCGCTGCACGAAGCGCTCAACCAGCGCCGCTGGTGGTCGCGTCACGTGAAGCACGAGGTCACCATCGAGGCAGGCCACGCTTCCGGCAGCGAGGACTCGCATCCGGCGCTGGTCGATACCCTCGTTGATCAGCACGAGTCGCCCTTCGAAGCGGCCGCCCATGCCGAAATGGCCAGCCATATCGAAGCTGCTCTGCGCCAGGTACCGGAGCCGTTCCGCACCGTTGTGGTTCTCCGCGACATCGAGGGCTTCGGCTACGAAGAAATTGCGGAAATCCTGAATGCGAATCTGGGAACCGTCAAATCCCGTCTGATGCGCGGTCGCGCGCACCTGAAGAGCCGTTTGGCACCCTATGTCCAGGCAGCCAGCCGCCGGCCTTCACACTCATCGTCCTTGTCTCTCCCCGCCGCCTGCTCAACTGAGGAGGCAGTATGAACGCCTGCACCAGTATTCGCGCACAATTCTCCGATTATCTCGACGGAAATCTGACCGGCATCGCCATGCAGTCGATGGCGCAGCACCTGAGGACCTGCCGGGATTGTGCTGACGACTTTGGCGTCTGGCGGGAGATGCAGCATTCGCTGGCCATGCTGGGCCCGGTACGCCCGCCGGCCGACCTCGCCCTGCGCATCCGTGTGGCGCTCTCTCAGGAAAAAGCGCGCACAGCCGGAAACTTGCTCGCCATCTGGAAAGTGCGCTGGCAGAATACCGTCGCGCCGCTGCTGCTGCAGGCTTCAGCCGGGCTCGCCAGCGCCATCGTGCTGGTGGGAACCATGGCGTTCCTCATCGGAGCCTTTGCTGCTCCTGAGCCGGCCGCCGCTCGCGACGAGCCTATCGGGATGGCCTCGAGTCCGCACTTCCTCTACTCCACGCTCGAAGCCGATGCCGGCACCGTTTCCCACAAAGGCGCTCCGGTGACGGTGGAGGTCTTTGTCGACCGGCAGGGACGGGCTTACGACTACCAGATCGTCTCCGGGCCCTCGGATCCGGCGACCCGCGCCGATCTGGAAACACTGCTGCTGACCAGCGTCTTCCAGCCCGCCAGCGCCTACGGCCAGCCGGTTCGCGGTGTGGCGCTGCTGACCTTCTCCGACGTCTCCGTCCAGGGCTAAGGCCCGGCCCCCCCTAAAACTGCATTTTTAAGGATCGGTGTTCCTTTGACAACCTATCCATAGGAAATCTATGGTTGTGGCATGGCCAAACGCCCCGACCTGCTCCCTGGCACCCTCGACATGCTCATCCTGAAGACGCTGAGCCGCGCGCCCATGCACGGCTACGGGATCGCGCTCTCCATCAAGCGGCAGTCTGAGGACGTGCTGACGGTGGAGGAAGGCTCGCTTTATCCGGCGCTGCAAAGGCTGCTGCTCCAGGGTTGGGTCAAAGCAGAGTGGAAAATGACCGAGACCAAACGCCGCGCCCGGTTCTACACGCTGACCGCTGCGGGCCGCAGGCAACTCGGCCTGGAACTGACGCAGTTCGAGCAGATGATTGCCGCCATCGGCCGCGTCCTGCAGGACGCCTAGCTTCTCGACGAGGAGAACCTCTATGAACTGGCTCGCGCGGACCCTTCGAAAATTGTTCTTCATTGCCGGCCGCGATCGCCGCAATCGCGAACTCGAGGAGGAAATGGCCTTCCATCGCGGGCTGGCGGAAAAGGAACTCGTCGCGGACGGATTGCCCCCTGACCGTGCGCATTATGCCGTCATTCGCCAGTTTGGCAACGAAGCGCGGCTGCGCGACGAGAGTGCCGCGGCTACCAGCCTGTGGTGCGAGACCGCCCTGCACGATCTGCGATTCGCTGTGCGTCAGTTGCGCAGGAGTCCCGGATTCGCTGCAACAGCAATCCTCATCCTCACCCTCGGAATCGGTGCAGCGGTCGCTATCTTCAGCTTCGTCGACGCTGCGCTCATCCGTCCTTTGCCCTATCGCGATTCATCGCGACTCGCCATTCTGTATGAGAGCATCCCGCTTGGCCCGCGCTTCCACCTCTCGTATCTCGATTACCTGGACTGGAAGCAGCAGAACACCGTCTTCTCCTCGCTGGATGTTTATGCTCCCTACGGATTCGTTCTGCAGACGCCCGCCGGATCGCAGCAGGTCGATGGCGTGCGGGTCAGCGCAGGCTTCTTCCGAACGCTGGGCGTCACGCCCGTTCTTGGTCGCGACCTGGACACTCGGGACGAACAGCCGAACCAGCAGCGCACCGCGCTCCTCAGCTACGCCGCCTGGCAGCGCCGCTTCGGCGGCCGCAAAGATGTCCTCGGCCAAAGCGTGACTCTGGATGGCAATCTCACCACTATCGTCGGCGTGTTGCCCCGCACCTTCCATTTCGCTCCGGCTGAGCCGGCCGACTTCTGGGGCATCGAGCGTTCTACCGGCGGATGCGAGAAGAGGCGTGATTGCCATAACCTCTTCGGCGTCGCGCGCCTCAAGCCGGGCGTCAGCTTCAATGCCGCCTTTGCAGACATCCGCACCATCGCGGATAATCTGGCGCGCCAGTATCCCGACTCCAATCGCGATCAGAAAGCTTTCATGCTCCCGATCACGGAAGTGATCCTCGGGGACATTCGTCCGATCCTGCTGGTTGTGCTCGCCGGAGCATCGCTGCTGCTGCTCATCGCAGCAGTGAACGTGGCCAGCCTGTTGCTGGTCCGCACCGAGCGTCGCCGCCGCGAGACGGCCGTTCGCGGAGCGCTGGGCGCCTCGCGGGCGCGGCTCATCCGCCAGTTTGTCACCGAGGGTATGGTGCTGGCGCTCTCGTCGGGTGTTCTCGGTGTCCTCTCTGCATGGGGCGCGATGGATATGTTTCTCCGCCTCCTTCCCAAAGATATGCTGGCGAGCATGCCCTATCTGGAGCGGGTGGGTCTCAACCCCGCCGTGCTCGCCTTTGCCGTTCTCGTCGCCCTGGCCGGGGGACTTTTCTTCTCGCTGCTGCCGGCGTGGCGCGTGATGGCTGCTGATATCCGCGACGGACTGGCTGAAGGCGCGCGCGGCTCTTCAGGAACGGTGTGGCGGCGCTTCGGCTCGCATCTGGTGGTCGCCGAACTGGCCATGGCCGTCGTGCTGCTCGTGGGAGCCGGACTGCTGGGCAAGAGCCTCTATCGCCTCCTGCACACCGACTTGGGCCTTGTGCCGGATCATCTGGCCCTGTTGGCGGTCGTTGCGACCGGCCACTCCTACGACAGCGCTCCGCAACAGGTCGCGCTCGAGCGCCAGTTGCAGTCACGCCTTTCAATGTTGCCCGGTGTGCGCTCGGTGGCGTTCACCACTGCGCTGCCGCTGGGCGATGCGGATGGCACCAGCACGTTCAGCATCGTTGGCGTGCCGCCCGACCAGGTGCACCGCGAGGTCGCCGTTCGCGATGTGAGCGCAAACTACTTCTCTACGCTCGAGGCGCGGTTGGTGAGCGGGCGTTACTTTGTCGAGGACGAAGACGCGACCAGGCCGCGTGTCGTCGTGATCAATCAGCAATTGGCAAAGCAGTATTTCCCCGGCCAGAACCCCATCGGTAGGCAAGTTTCTTTTAGCTCCAACGGTAAGGCCCCCATGCAGATTGTTGGCCTGATCGATGACATTCAGGAAGGGCAGCTGGATGCGGCGCCGCGGGCCGCTATGTATTTGCCCTTCCTGCAAAGTCCAGGAAATTACTTCGCGGTGGTCATCCGCACCACGCAGCGTGAGGATTCTCTGCTTCCAGTCGCCGTGGCCGCCGTGCACCAGGTCGACCCACGCCTGGCGGTGGATGAGCCCATCACAATGGCCGAGCGCCTGCATGACTCTCCTTCGGCGTCCCTGCATCGCTGCTCGGCATGGCTCGTCGGAGGGTTCGCGGTGCTCGCCCTCGTGCTGAGCACCGTCGGACTTTACGGCGTGATTGCTTACTCGGTCGGCCAGCGCACGCGCGAGATCGGGGTGCGCATGGCGCTGGGCGCCCAGCGTAGCTCGATCTATCGGCTGATCCTCCGCCAGGCCGGTGCGCTTACGCTGGTGGGCATCCTTTTCGGCCTGACGGGCTCGCTGGCTGCGACCAGTCTGGTCGGCAAACTCCTCTTCCAGGTGCGCTCGTGGGATCTCACCACCCTGGCAGCTGTGGCGCTTGTACTCGCAGCGGCGGCCATGGTTGCCAGCTTTCTGCCGGCCCATCGCGCGGCTTCTGTGAATCCGACCGAGGCGCTGCATGCCGAATAAGCGGACCTGAAGCAATCCGGAAAATAAAGCGAAACTGAACCCGCTCGCCCGCGGTGCGCGCCTCGTAGCGCAGATTCCTGAGGCTCCTCTCTGACACTCCGCGCATGGCCGTTGTAGGCGTGCCAAGACCGATGTTCCGGGGATCATCTCCTGTCCAGGGCCACCCGGCAACAACTCAGGTGACCGCCATCACGCTGCCGCACTGAAACGCTTTGCTAAACTTTTTGGTGGACCCCTCAATTGCGGCGAAGGCAGGCAGCCTTCGATGACTCTTCTTGAAACCATCAGCGGAATCAGCGGCGACGCCATTCGCGTGGACCGCCGCCCCAAACTGAACGAGCGACTTCAGCACCACATTGCGAGGAGCACTATGACGGAAATTGCTGCTATTCGTGCGCGGGAAATTCTTGATTCGCGCGGAAATCCCACCGTTGAGGCCGATGTAGTTCTCGCGGGCGGCGCCATCGGACGCGCTGCCGTTCCCAGCGGAGCCTCAACCGGCGAGCACGAAGCCGTGGAGTTGCGGGACGGCGACAAAAGCCATTACCTGGGCAAGGGCGTGCTGAAGGCTGTCGAAAATATCGAGAGCGTGCTCGCGCCGGAACTCACCGGCATTGATGCGACGAATCAGCGCCTCCTCGACGCCACCATGATTTCCCTCGACGGCACCGACAACAAGGGCCGCCTCGGCGCAAACGCGATCCTCGCTGTTTCGATGGCCGCAGCACGCGCGTCTGCAAACGCGCTGCGCATGCCCCTCTACCGCTATCTCGGCGGCGTCAACGCCTCCATTCTGCCTACGCCAATGATGAACATCCTCACCGGCGGCGCGCACGCTGACAACAACGTCGATTTCCAGGAATTCATGGTCATGCCCGTCGGTGCCGAGCGCTTTGCTGACGCGCTGCGCTGGGGCGCTGAAGTCTTCCACACGCTCAAGGGCGTGCTCAAGAAGAAGGGCTACAACACGGCCGTTGGCGACGAAGGCGGATTCGCACCATCGCTCAAATCCAACGTCGAAGCCATCGAGGTAATCCTCCAGGCCATCGAGCAGGCCGGGTACAAACCGGGCGAGGATATCGCCATCGCGCTCGATCCCGCGTCGAGCGAGTTCTTTGACACCGAGAAGCAAAAGTACGTCTTCAAGAAATCCGACAAGAGCGAAAAGTCCAGCGACGAGATGGTCGCCTTCTGGGCCGACTGGGTGAACCAGTATCCCATCGTCTCGCTCGAGGACGGCCTTGCCGAGAACGACTGGGCAGGATGGAAGACGCTCACACGTGAGCTGGGCAACAAAATTCAGCTCGTCGGCGACGATCTCTTCGTCACCAACACCGAGCTGTTGCAGAAGGGAATCGAGGAGGGCGCCGCGAATTCCATTCTGATCAAGCTGAACCAGATCGGCACCGTGAGCGAAACCCTCGAGGCCATCGATCTCGGACGCCGTTACGGCTATACCTCGGTCATCTCCCACCGCAGCGGCGAAACCGAGGACACCTTCATCGCCGATCTCGCTGTGGCGACCGGCGCAGGCCAGATCAAGACCGGTTCGGCCTCACGTACGGACCGCATCGCCAAATACAACCAGCTTCTGCGGATCGAAGAAGAGCTGGGCCAGGCCGCGGAATTCCTCGGTCTGGAAGCGGTCAACTACGGCGACTAGCGCATAGTGAGGGGCACGGCGCAGGACTCTCCCTGCGCCGTTTCCTCAAAGGAGGCTGGAATGCGGAAGATCGTGTGTCTCGGTTGTGCCCTGGTCCTCGCGCTGCCTGTTGTTGCGCAGCAGTCCGCAGCGCCGGCTCAGCCCGCCTCCGCCGCGCCCGCGCTCGATCACCCTGTGACGGCCGATCAGGTGCAGCAGCTCATGGACCTGACCGGCACGGCCGCCATGCAGAAGCAGGTGATGCACAACATGATGCCCAGCCTGCAGAAGGCCATGCCGCCCTATATGCCGCAGGATGTGCTCGATGACTTCGAGCGCAGCGTCCTCGGAAAAGACATGCAGGATGCGATCGTTCGCGTGTATCAGGAGCACCTCACCAGTGACGATGCCGCTGCCGCGATCGCCTTCTACAAAACGCCTGCCGGCCAGCGCATGCTGGCGGCGATGCCGGTAATCCTGCAGGAAATGCAAAGCGCCGGTGCGCAGATCGGCATGAAGGTGATGCAGGATGTCATGGAGCGCCACAAGATGGAAATCCAGGCCGCCAAAGACAAGTACGACCAGGAACATCCGTGGTCCGCGCCGAAGAATTAGCAATGATTGGGAGTTATCGTGTCCGTTTCCAGTAAGCCTCTGGTTCTCACCATCCTCGATGGATGGGGTTATCGTCCGCAGTCCGACAACAACGCTATCGCGCTCGCCCGCAAGCCCACGTACGACAAGCTGCTGCGCGAATTTCCCAACACCTTGCTGCACGCCTCCGATCATTTCGTTGGCCTCCCCGACGGGCAGATGGGCAACAGCGAAGTCGGCCACCTGAACATTGGCGCGGGCCGCATTGTGCAGATGGACATCACGCGCATCGATTCGCTCATCGCCTCAGGCCAGTTCTTCTCGCACCCGGTGATCGTGGAGGCCCTGCAGAAGGCGCGGAAAACGCAGCTGCACCTCTTCGGGCTTGTTTCCGACGGCGGCGTGCACTCGCACCAGGAGCATCTTTACGCGCTGCTGAAAGCCGCAAGGCTCCAGGGCGTCGAAAAAGTTTTCGTCCACGCCTTTATGGATGGCCGCGACACGCTGCCGACCAGCGGCGCCGGCTATCTCGCCGCGCTCGAGCAGAAGCTGCGTGAATTCGGCGGCAAGCTGGCCAGCGTCTCCGGCCGCTACTATGCCATGGATCGCGATCGCCGCTGGGAGCGCGAGAAAAAGGCGTTCGACGCCATGGTGACCGGTCAGGCTGAAGGCGGCGCCTACCGCGACGCGATCGCGCGCGTGAAGGAGTCCTATAACAACGGCGTCACCGACGAATTCATCGTGCCGTTTGTCGTAACCGACGAGCAGGGTCGCCCAACTGCCACCATCCGCAATGACGACGTCTGCATCATGTTCAATTTCCGCGCCGACCGCGCCCGACAGATCACGCGCGTGCTCGCCCGCGACAGCGGCCTCAGCAAAGAAAGCGGTCGCGAACTGCAGTCGTGGGAGGAACTGGACTCCACGATTCCACGCAACAGCATTCCCAGAAACCTGCATTACGTCTGCATGACGCAGTACGACAAAAACTTTACGCTGCCGATGGTCATCCTGCCGGAATCGATGGAAAACCTTCTGGCCAACATGATGGCCCAGGCGAATCTGCGCAACCTGCGCGTCGCCGAGACCGAGAAGTACGCCCACGTCACATACTTCTTCAACGGAGGCATCGAGAAGCCCTTTCCCGGCGAAGACCGCATTCTGATTCCTTCGCAGAAGGTCGCCACCTACGATCTTGCGCCGGAAATGTCTGCCGCCGGCATCGCCGATACCGTTATCAAAGCCGTCAACGACAGCGCCTTCGACGTAGTCGTCGTCAACTTTGCGAACGCCGACATGGTTGGCCACTCCGGCCAACTTGAGCCCACCATCCGCGGCGTCGAAGCCGTGGACGCCTGCCTCGGCCGCATCTACCAGGCGATCAAACAACGCGGCGCAAGCTGGCTCATCACGGCGGATCACGGCAATGCCGAGCTGATGGTCGATCCTGTGACCGGCGGTCCGCACACCGCGCACACCACCAATCCCGTGCCGTTCATCTACGTCAGCGAAGAGGCGGCCCGCTGCGCGCTCAATCCCGGCGGCTCGCTGCGCGACATCTCGCCGACGATGCTCGGCCTGCTCGGCATCGGCCAGCCAAAGCAGATGAGCGGCGGCGATCTGCGCCAGATGAAAGGGTAAGCCGGGAACTCACGGCGCCCGATAGCGATGCCCCTGTCCGTTATGCGACCGTGTGGTAATCGCCCCAAGCCTGGCGAAGCCGCTCCGCGGCCTCGCTGACGGGGACGACGTCCGGGCGTGGTCTGGACGTGCGCGATTGGCTCATTGCCGCACGCGAGCCAGGCGACTGGCGCACCAGCAGCAGGACAGCGGCCGTGGCAGCAGAGACGAACAGCAGCATTCGAAACATGAAAGGTCCCTCAAACAGGAATGAGCTGACTACTCGAATGGATGACGCGCTCTCCTGCTCAGGATGCATGTGCAATGGGCGCCGTTTAAGCGGCCTGCCGAAACTGTGCCGAGATTCCCTCGCATCGGTCGCAGTTCCCACAGGGACCGCTATAGTCGTCGCCAAAATATCGCAGAAGAAATTCTCGCCGGCATCCGCGCATCTCCGCGTACTGCTGCATCTGCTGCAGACGTTCCCGGCGGATCTCCTTTTGCTCCTCCTGCCTCTCCGCTGCCGCCTGCATCAGCTCCGGGAGCGGCTTGCGCGCAACCAGCCGCACCTCGCCGCCGGCTCGCAATGCAACAGAGCGAACCTCCTCGAGCTTGTGCAGCAGGTTCGCCAGTTTGCGCTTCGTCAGCCCCGTCGCCTGGGTCAAATCGTCCGTCGACATACGTCCGCCGCCTTCGCCCAGCGCGCGCATGACGGCTTCCATCTCCGCCGTCTTGATATTTCCGCTGCCGGTTTTGTACCGCTGCGCGCTGATGTCCTGAGCCCGATAGAAGAGCACCGCCTCGGCCGGCTTGCCGTCGCGTCCTGCGCGTCCGATCTCCTGGTAGTACGC
>DASYYN010000042.1:0-7647 GCA_035933815.1 Acidobacteriaceae bacterium | reverse complement strand
GCATCCCATGTCCTGAACAGGAGAACTGCCGTGGCTGACGATTACAACGGGGGCCACCGTAATGATACGGTCCTCATCGCCTGGGCAACCGTCCATCTCGAGTCGGGAGAATCCTTCGAGCTCCTTCCCTTCGAGGACCCGAACGACGTCAAGAGCCGCGTCTGCGACCTCATCGAGGACTGGGCCCGCTCCGGCTACCTGGTGCGCGGCAACATGTATTACCCCTGGCATCGCGTGCGGCGCGTCGAAGTCACGAAGGTGCTGGAGCTAACCCGCGAGGAAGCCGAGCGCGAGCTCCGCAACGACAGCATCCAGGAAACCGCGCGCATGCAGCGCAGCTTCTGGCGCACGAAACACGCGCGAGAGAGAAGGCACCGCGACGAGCACGAGAAGGCCATGTAAGCCGGGCGATGAACTGCCCCGGAGCTCTTGCGGCCCCGACTAGCTCTTCCTGAGATAGCGCCGCCCAACAATTTCATACTCGCCCGACACCACCCGCGCGACAGCCTCCGAGTAAGCGATGTGCTCCTGCTCGAGAATGCGCTCAGCCAGCGCATGAGCGTCGTCGCCCTCCAGCACCGGCACCGAGCGCTGCAGGATGATCACCCCGTGGTCCAGCTGCTCGTCCACAAAGTGCACCGTGCAGCCGGCCACCTGCACGCCGTACTCGAAGGCCTGCATCTGCGCGTCCAGCCCCGGAAAGGCCGGCAGCAGCGAGGGATGAATGTTCAGGATGCGCTGCGGGAACGCCTGCACGAATCCCGGCGAGAGCAGCCGCATATATCCGGCGAGGCAGACCAGATCCACCCGGTGCTCGCGCAGCGTAGCGATGATCTCCTCGTCGTGCTCAGCCCGCTTGCGCCCGCGCGCTTCAATCGCGACGGCCTTCAGACCGCGTTCGCGCGCAGCCCCCAGCCCCGGAGCATCGGCGATATTCGAGACGACGACGGCAATCTCGCACCCGCGCAGCTTGCCCGACGCGATGTTGTCGGCGATGGCCAGAAAGTTAGAGCCCCGTCCGGAAAGGAGAATTCCCAGACTGTGCTTCTGCTGTGTCGATGTGGTCGAGGGCTGGGACATTCCGGACGTGCTGTTTCCTGACTCTTGCCTTCTCTCTCCTGTTTCAGGCGTAGACAACCTTGCGGTCACCCTTCACAATCCGCCCAATCACATACGCCTTCTCGCCGGCGCGGTCGAGCATCGCCTTGCAGCGCTTGAACCGCTCCGACGGCACAACGGCGATCAGCCCGATCCCCATATTGAAGGTGCGCAGCATCTCTTCCTGCTCAACATTCCCCAGCTGCTGCAGGTGCTCGAAGATCGGCAGCACCGGCCAGCTGCCCAGCTCCACATGCGCCGAAACGCTGCGCGGCAGGATGCGCGGCAGGTTCTCCGTAATGCCGCCGCCGGTGATGTGCGCCATGCCCGCGGTGTAGTCGCTGGCGGTGAGTTTCTTGATCAGCCCCAGATAGCTGCGGTGCGTCTTCATCAGCGCCGCCGCGGCCTTCTCCTTCAGCTCGTTGACGTACTGCTCCGGCTTGTACTTCGCCACCTCGAAAAACAGCCTGCGCGCCAGCGAGTAGCCATTCGTGTGCAGCCCCGTCGACGGAAAGCCGAGCAGCACGTCGCCAATGCGGATCTTCGCGCCGGTGATCAGCTTCGCGCGCTCCACCACGCCGACAATAAAGCCCGCCAGGTCGTACTCGCCGTCGGCATAGAATCCCGGCATCTGCGCCGTCTCGCCGCCGATGAGCGCACAGCTGTTCGCGCGGCACGCGTCCGACAGGCCGGAGACGATCTTCTCCGCCACTTCGCCGTCGAGCCGCCCTGTCGCCAGATAGTCGAGGAAGAAGAGCGGCGTCGCGCCCTGCACCGCAATGTCGTTCACGCAGTGGTTCACCAGGTCCGCGCCGACCGTGTGATGGATGTTCAGCTGGAACGCGAGCTTCAGCTTCGTGCCGACGCCATCGGCGCTGGACACCAGCACCGGCTCCTCGTACTTGCCGTCGAGTTTGAAAAGGCCGCCGAATCCGCCGATCTCGCCCAGCACATTGCGCGTGAAGGTGCGCTGCGCCAGATACTTGATGCGCTGTTTCGTGCGGTCGCCTGCCGCAATATCGACGCCGGCTTCAGCATAGGTAGCCGATGGCGCAGAGGGTGCTTTGGAGGAACTGTCTGGCAAGGGTTCCGCTGCGAGGGAGATTTCCCGGAAGCACAAGTGTAGAGCATTCCCCGCGCGCAAGGGTTAAAGCGGCGGAGGAAAAAACCAAAGTTATGCGGCGGGATCAGGGCGATCGGGAGACACGACTCTGCAACAGCTAAAAATACGGGTGCCCCATGTCTCCCGGTTTTGGAGACATGGGATTCCCTGAAAGTTCTGTATTGGATTTACGCGTTCGCGGTAGCGCCCAGCGCGGCCTTCGCCGTTCCCACCAGCGCCGTGAATCCGGCCGCGTCGTGGACGGCCAGCTCGGCCAGCATCTTGCGGTCCAGCTCAACGCCGGCCTTTTTCAGGCCGCTGATCAGCTGCGAATACGAGATGCCGTTCGCCTTGGCGGCGGCATTGATGCGCACGATCCAAATCGAGCGGTACTGCCGCTTCTTCTGCTTGCGGCCGCTGTAGGCGAACTTCAGCCCGCGCTCGACGGCTTCCTGCGCCGCCTGGTAGAGCTTGGATTTAGTGAGGAAGTAGCCGCTGGCCCTTTTCAGGATTTTCTTGCGGCGGTCGCTGCGTTTCGTTCCACGTTTTACACGCGGCATCGTATTTCTCCTTGATGTTGCGGTTCAGCGGCTGGAGGCGGGAAATGACCTCTTCACGCGCTATGCGTACCTGATCCACTCTCGGCCAAGCCGAGGGAGCCGAAGCCCGGAAAGATCAGGCGTAGGGAATCATGCGGGCCACCTTCGCGTGGTCGGCGTCGGAAACCAGAACGCTGTGTGCCAGCTTGCGCTTGGTCTTCGTCTCCTTCGACGTGAGGATGTGCCGCATCTTCGACTGGCCGCGCTTGAATTTGCCCGTGCCGGTCTTTTTGAAGCGCTTCGCCGCGCCCCGATGCGTCTTGAGTTTGGGCATGGTATTCCTGCTCAGAAATGCTGTACTGAGAACAGGTTTCAGTTTACAGGAGGGGCGCAGGCACGTCCATGCCCCAGGCGAACGCATCCGTTTCCAGTTTGCCGATAAGTCAGCTGAGACGCTACTCTGGCGCGGATGTCTGCCGAGTCAATCTCGATTGCGATTCGAATCCTCTGTGACTCACCGGACCTGTCTGACGAATACGTTTTCGAGGAGTTGGTGAAAGCCGGAGTCGAGCGCGTCTATGCGGCACGTCTGATTGAGTTCATTCCATCGGTCTACTGTCGGCTGCTCCTCAGCCAATCTGGCGTGCGCTTTTCAGACAAGTTCTTGAGGGAGTCGAATTCGCAGGGTGGCAGTCCGGAGCATCTCCTGGCCTCGGATCCCGTTTGGCTGGAGATCGCTGGATACGCAGCGCGACACCCGCCTCCAGGGCAGAACGAGCTGCTAAGAATAGTTGCACGCAGCGCGGAGTTTGGCGTCATAAACCAGATGCTCAATAAGGGAAGCAGAATGCAAGACTTAATCCTATCGCCCCTCGTTTTGAAATGGCCCGAAACCGGGCCTGCCTGAACAGAGCCAGTCCTGACTGCGTACGAGCGATTACGCCGATCAGCGTTACGCTGAATTGCGTAATCCGGCCCAATGTGTACGAGGCGCCTTGTGTCAGGGCACGACTTCAGTCGTGCCGTTAACGGGCTCGAAATCACTGGGCTTTAGCCCCTGAAAGCAGTCCTCCAGGCGCGTCGCACTCTCCTTCGAAATTTCCGAAGGCGACGACAATCCGGGAACCGCCGGCGGTCGGGTTGTCATCGTGGCGCAATGCAATGGCTTTGGTGCTGGCGATGCAAATCCGAAATGCCGATGCTCGACGAGCGGGAATATGCCGAGATAGCGGCTCTTCATACGCGGGGGATGCAATCCATCAAGGAGTACCGTCAGAAGACCCGAGCTTCTATCGAAGAAGCGGTTCCACTGTCCGAACGATTCGCGGCGATGCTTTTACGATACGAGACAATAACGGGGTTCAGGGAAACAAATCCCAACGCCGTAATGCACCATCGGCTATCCCTCTATGGACCTCCGTGCAAACACTGCGGCAAACCATTGCGTAGCCCCAATGCGAAGCTGTGCGGAGGCTGCATGGCCCCGAGGAGCTAGCCCGGAACCGGTTTTCGCCGCCCCAGCGGCCGAACCAAGCACAGAAATTGTCAGCCGATGTTGTCCACGGAGGCGTTGAGCATCTGAAGCGGGCTATAAAAGGCGGTGTAATCGTTGCAAAGCACGAGCCGAATTCCCGAAATCGGTGTCTCCCGCAACCAGTTATCAATCTGCTGAAAGTAGCGATCCTTCTGTTCGGCAAAAAAATCGTCAAAAGAGATATTTAGATACACGAAGTGAACGGCTGTGCGATCGGGGTCGTAGGCGCATAGTTGTTGCCTGGCCTGTTCGATTGTTGCCCTCAGCTTCCTCAGGAATCCGGGTGTGAGTTCGATCGGTAACGACCGGACCGTGGGCGGATTATTGCGCAGTACAATTTCTTCAGCTGAAGGGTTTATAGTTTTGACCTCGCACAGCACGTGGTCCGAAGCAAGCTCTCCTTCCAGATCCGGGGTTCGTTGCTCATTGCATCGTCGGATGAATCGAAGCTCCGTACAGCCAATCGACTTCAGATATCTATAAGCCCGCGCCTGATTGAGAATGGCGAAGAGTTGCTCCCATCCCGCTCGCTTCTTGTCCTGTTTTTTGAGATACGGAATAGCTTCCTTTTTCAAGCTTTCCCAAGCGGCGCCGTCGAGTTCTTGGAGCGCCAACTCACTTCGCAGGTACACGTCCCTCACATGGGAAATTGCGAGCTTTTCGTCAAAGCTCTGGAAATTGACTTCGGGGGACTCCGGATCCTTGATGCAATCTCTCAATTCGTAGACTCGAGGAAGTTCTGCTCTGAACTGTTTCATTCGTCAACTCCTCCCAGCGCTGGTCGGCCTCAGGAATATCCCGGCAAGCCAGTACGTAAGCCCGAACAACAGGCCGAAATTCAGCACAAGGGCGAGTATGAGATAGGCGATTGCGTGGTCCCCTTCTGCTCCCTGAGGGAATAGCACGGCTGCCCCAAGCAAACCTGCAACCGGCCTGATCTCCGACAGCAGGCCAACAACCGCCGATAAAGTCCATCTCAGGATCCGTCTGTTCATTCGCCTTGAGTTTGCCACAGGCTAGCGATTACGCCACCTTCCTCCTGATCCACTGCGGAAACAGCGGATCCAGGAAGAAATACCGGTCCTGGTAGCGGTCCAGAATGTCCTTCGAGTCGAGTGACTGCAGCGCGCGCTGCACCGTCGACGCCGGACCCAGCCGAAACTCCCGCCGCACCGCCTCGCCGTAAATGTCCGTCGTGCCGCGTTCGGCGAGCGCCTGCAGCGCGGCGCGCTGTCCGGCGGATAACTGCTCCCACAGCGTCTCGTACCAGGTCGCCTGCCCGGCAATCAGCTTTTCGACGACGGCATGAACGTCCGCAGCGGTGATGTGCTGCTTGTCGCGCAGCTCGGCGTAATCCCACAGCTCATGCGCGATGCGCTGCACGTCATACGGGATCAGGTCCGCCGTCGCCAGCACCGCGTCCATCGCCGCCTCGTCCAGCTTTCGCCCGCGCCGGCCGAACTGGTGCGCGATAAACTCCTTCCAGTCCGCCGACGGAATCTTGTCCAGGAACATCTGCGGCCCGGCCTTGTGAAACGGCCGCCGCGACGACAGCATCTCGCGCATGAGCGACGGCTGCGACCCGGCAAAGACGTAGCCCACCTCGCGTTGCTCCTGCACCTGGTTGCGCAGCGCGTTCTCCACCGACCCGCCGTCGAACTCCGTAATCTGCTGGAACTCGTCAAGGCAGATCGCCATGCGGAAGCCGCCGTTGCGGGTCAGCTCGCCGGGCATGGCGAAGACATCCGGGGCGATCGGCACCGGATCGAACTCCGCGCCGCGCCCGAGGTTCACGCTCACCTCGCCGGTCGCCATGTTGTAGCTGATGTCCGGCTTCACGCTGCGCCCAAAGCGCGTCACCCAGTCCTTCACGCGATCCCACGGGCCGGCTGCGCGCAGCACCTTCTCCGCGAATTTCTCCAGAAACTGCGTATAGCTGGCATAGCTGCTCACCGTCAGGCTCACCGTGTGGATCTGCCGCTTGCGCAGCTTGAGCATGGCCAGCGCCACCAGCGAGCTTTTCCCGAAGCGCCGCGGCGAGAGCAAAAACACCTTCTGCCCGTCCGCCAGATCGCGCACCAGCTGGTCGAGTTCGCTCACCCGGTCGACGAAGTTCGGCTCCTCGATGATCTCGCCAAAGATGAACGGGTTCTCTGGAATCGCCATTACGCAAATCAGCGTAACGCAATTTTGCGTAATCGCGCAAGGGGATTTTCATGTTGTCGATCCGGTGAATCAGGAGCGGCCCAGGCTGGTTAGAACCATCCTCAATCCGAGTGCGGCCCTCGCGACCATGACGACGATGGAAAGAGCCGCAAGCGCCATCTCCGCCAGTCCTAGCTTCCGGATGAATGAGACGTATTTCGGGGTAGCAAAGGTGTGGTAGCCGAAGCGGGCATTGAGCTTCGCAAAGAACTCGGGGTAGCGAAACATGATAAAGCCCCATCCGCCTACCCAGACCACCCCAAAAACCGCGAAAGCAATCTCGAATTGGGGACTTTGCAGCAATCGCAGATATGATCGCATGCACACTGATGTCGGGCAACGCCCGCATCCAAACCAGCGATGCCCAAAGACCCTGACCGCACCTGCTTGCGGGGCGCTCAATGAAGACCATGGACCTGCCCTTCCAGCCGCCCGTCCTCCCCATGCTCGCCAAGCGTGTCTCCGACATGCCCCAGGGTGCCGAGTGGATCTACGAGCCCAAGTGGGACGGCTTCCGGGCGCTCGTCTTCCGCAGCGGCGACGAAGTGCTCATCCAGAGCCGCGACACCAAGCCGCTGAACCGCTACTTTCCCGAGCTGATCGACCCGCTCCGCCGGCAGCTTCCCGAGCAATGCGTACTGGACGGCGAGGTGGTCATCGCCGAGCACGGCGCGCTCGACTTCGACGCCCTGCAGCTGCGCATCCATCCAGCCGCCAGCCGCGTGAAGATGCTCAGCCAGCAGACGCCCGCCTCCATCGTCTTCTTCGATCTGCTCTGCCACGGCGACCGCGACCTGCGCGAGGTACCCTTCCACAACCGCCGCGCCGAACTGGAAAAGCTCCTCGCAGCCGCGAAGCCGCCGCTGCACATTACGCCGGCCACCGACGATCCCGCCCAGGCGCGCGACTGGTTCCGCCGCTTCGAGGGAGCGGGCCTCGACGGCGTGATGGCCAAGCAGAAAGACGGCGCCTACGTCCCCGACAAGCGCGTGATGCTCAAGGTGAAGCATGAGCGCGACTGCGACTGTGTGGTCGCCGGCTTCCGCTGGTACCGCAAGGGTGAGGACGCCGCCGTCGGCTCGCTGCTGCTCGGCCTCTACGACAAGGGCGCGCTGCAGCACGTCGGAGTCGTCGGCAGTTTCCCCATGGCCAAGCGCAAAGAGTTGGTG
>DASYYN010000031.1:0-11499 GCA_035933815.1 Acidobacteriaceae bacterium | reverse complement strand
AGACGTGATGACGAAGGTCCTCTCTGTTGTAGTCACGACGCTCGTGGACGGCACCACGAGTTGCGGCTGCGCCGAGCTTACCGGCCAATCGACTGTCGGATACATGCCCGGGGCGAGCGTTCCATCCCTGTTATAGGCGTCGAGTTCCACCATCATCGTGCGGCTTTGCGGATCAAGAGCGCTGGCGATCCTCGAAATCTTCGCGCTGTAGTTTTTGCCGGGTTGTGCGGCGATATGAAATGGCACCGACACACCGCGAACGATGTGCCCTACGTAGGTCTCCGGGACGGGGACAGTCAGACGAAGATGGGAAACTTGTTGAAGTTTCAAAAGCGGCAGGTGCCCACCGGCAGGCACCATCACTCCAGGATGTACATAGCGATCCGTAATCGTTCCATCGAACGGCGCAGTTATTCGGAGATAACTCTGGGTCGTCTTTGCCGCAGTGAACCGTTCCTGGGCAGCTCGCACAGCGGATCTCTTGCTTTGAACAACTGACTTCGCGGCATCGAGTTGCTTCTCTGCCTGGATCAACTCGTTTCCGGCAACTGCGCCAGGCGTTTTGGCTGCTTCGGCGAGCCGATCATACGTGCTTTGTACCGCCGCTACCTGTGCCTCCGCCTGGCTCTCTTCAGCCTCCGCTTCGTGAAACGCGGATTCTGCAGCCGCCGTATCAGCGGCGAGTTCCGGTGCGGATAATTCGACCAGCAACTGACCGCGTTTGACTCCGCTGCCGCGATCGACAAGGACCCGTTCGATGTATCCGGGAACGCGCGCTTCAATTTCCGCCTGCAGGTAAGGCTGCAGTTCGGCGGGAAGAGACACTGTTCGATCCGCAGCATGGGTTTCAACAGTCGCCATCTCCACATGACGCGATTGCTGGCCTGCCAGGGGCAGGGCAATTGCCACAAATGCGATGCAGACGGCTCTAGGCTTGCACATGGTATCGGCTCTCGGGATCAAGTGGATTCAGGGAATTCGAGCTGGTGGAAGCATTCTTCTGCAGGAGCGCATAGAGGGCTGGAAGAATCAGAAGTGTCGTGAATGTAGAGAAGATCAGACCGCCGATGACAGCACGCCCCAGGGGTGCAGCTTCAGGCCCGCCTTCGCCGAAACCAATCGCCATTGGAATCATGCCCGCAATCATCGCGGAAGCCGTCATCAGGATTGCGCGAAGCCTTCCCAAAGCCCCTGAATGCGCCGCGCGGTCGGTCCCTTCATCACGACGCGCGTGCTCCGCGAAGCTCACGAGAAGAATTGAGTTCGCAACAGAGATTCCGACCGCCATGATGGCGCCCATGAAGGACTGAATGTTGAGAGTGGTTCGAGTGACAAGCAGCATTAATACAACGCCGGTTAGGACGCCCGGTATCGTGCTAAGAACCGCGAGCGGAAGACGAACGGATTGGAAGTTGGCCATCAGGAGCAGGAAGATCGTCACGATTGCCAACAGAAGGCCGACGCGGAGACCCGATACGGTCTCCTGAAGGGCGGGCATTTCCCCGCGTACCGTTACAGTCGAGCCCTTCGGAGGCGCAGGAAGGTTTTTCAGAAGCTTCTGAATGCGAGTTTGCGCATCGCCGAGAGTGATGCCATGCAGATTAGCCGTGACACTCACGACACGCTGGCCGCTGAAGCGCTCAATCAGTTCAGGCATAGCACCGTACTGAATCTTTGCGACCTGATCCAACTGTGGTTGTGACTGGCCTTCCTTCATCAGAGGAAGAGCGGAAAGGGCGGGAACTCCTTGTGCGCGATTGGGCGGAATCTGAACCTGGATCTGGAAGGCGTTGCCGGTCCGCGGGTCACGCCAGTAGTTCGGGGTGGTGAAGCGGGAAGATCCTGTCGCCGCGATCATCGAATTCGCCACATCGGCCATGGAAAGGCCGAACTGGCCGGCATACTGGCGATCGACGTTCACCTCGACGGTGGGAAAGTTTTGCTGCTGAACGACCGAGATATCCCGTAGAAAACTGAGCTTGTGCAGTTCGGCCTCAATCCTGGCGAGGTATGCGTAGTTCTGGTCAAGATCCACTCCCTGAACATCGATCTGTACGGGCGTGGGAGAGCCAAAGCTCATGACCTGAGAGATGATGTCCCCGGCCTCGAATGAAAGCTGCAGCTGGGGCATTTCATGTTTGAAAGCAGCCCTCAAATCCTCTCGCAGACGTTCATCGTCCGGGTGTGACTTGCGAAGCTGCACCTGCATCAGAACTTCTTCGGGTCCGCTCGTGAACAAGTGAATCAGGTTCACCGGATAGCTTGAAGGCTGGACGCCAACATAATCCGTCGTGATATCCACGTTCTGCGGTCCGACCGTGCGCCTGATCAGATCAAGGGCATGAATTGCCATCGGCTCGGTTTCTTCGATACGCGTCCCGATGGGCGCTTTTAGACGGAGGCGAAGAACGGGCCCGTTCGGGTCAGGGAAAATCTCGGTGCCAAGGTGGGGAACGGCGAGGATCAGAATCACCGCGGCGACCGCAAAGTAGCCGAGGACAAAACGCCAGCGGCGTTCCTCGACGTATTTGAGAAAGCTCTCGTATCGTGAGTGGACCTTGCCGAAAAACCCTTCGCTCTCCTCCCTTCCATGTGCTTCTTTCATGATCCATATCGCAAACACCGGGACCAGGCTGCTCGATAGCAGATACGAGGCGATCATCGCAAATCCGACGGCGAGAGAAAGAGGCACGAACAACTGACGTCCCACTCCGCTCATGAAAAATGAAGGCACGAAGACCGCCAGGACACAGAGCATCGACAGCAGTCTCGCGATGATCGTTCGCTTGCACGCTTCGACCACAGCCTGCGCTCGTGAAGTGCCAGGGAGTAGTTGCGTATGGACGTTCTCTACCTCTACGGTTGCTTCATCGACCAGCACTCCGACCGCGAGGGCGAGGCCTCCCAGGGTCATGATGTTGATCGTCTGGCCGGTAGCCCACAGAGCGAGTACTGCCGTAGCTAAAGCGAAGGGGATGTTGGCAACGACGATGATGGCGCCGCGCCAGTCGCGCAGGAAGATGAGCACGACCACCCCGGTGAGGACAGCACCCAGGAGAGCTTCCCGAACAAGGCTGCTGATCGCGTTCGACACATAGGGAGACTGGTCGAAAGCCAGTTGGATGTCCACGTCATCTGGCACGGCCTTTTTGAACGAAGGGATTGCCGCCTTGACTGCTTTGATGACGGTGAGCGTGGAGGCATCTGCGCGTTTCGTCACCGGAATGTACACAGTGCGGTGACCATCCACGTGGGCATAGGCCGTGACGATATCGGTTCCATTCTCCACTGAGCCGATGTCTCGCAGGTACACGCTGGTTCCCGACGCCGCGTGAACGGGAGCATTCATCAGCTCGTTCAAATCGGGACCGAGCGTCGCATTGGTGCGCACGATGCGATTGAGTGTTCCGTCATACAGGTTGCCGGACGGCGTCACCACCGAGCTGCTGGCGACTGCAGAGATCGCCTGCTCCGGTGAGATGTGATACTGCTTCAGCTTGTCGGGATCGAGATTGACCACAATGGTCCGCTGATTTCCGCCAAATGGCGGAGGCGCAGACACTCCGGGTAGCGTCGCAAACAGCGGCCTCACCTGGTTCAGGGCGTAATTCTGCAACTCCCCTTGCGTATGATTGCTGCTGGAAAACAGCAGCAGCCCAACAGCCACGCTTCCTGGATCGAATCGAGTGATAAAGGGAGGAACCGTTCCGGGAGGCATAAAAGCGTGGGCCCGGTTCACGTAACCAATGGTTTCGGCCATGGCCTGCGGCATATTCGTGCCCTCGCGAAAGGTCAGCTTGAGCAACGAGGCGCCCTGTACGCTTTTGCTGTCAACGGATTGAATTCCGGTGATGTAGAGGAAGTGGTACTCATAGTAATAGGTGACGAACCCTTCCATTTGCGCAGGCGTCATGCCCCCATAAGGCTGCGCGACATAGATAACGGGATTGCCGACTTCCGGGAATATATCCGCGCGCATCCGGCTGATTGCCATGATGAACCCAGTCAGGACGGCAATCAGCGCCACAATGACCGAGAGCGGATGACTCAGGGCTGAGAGAACAAGGCGCATTGATTAGAAAACCTCGGTCTACTTGTTAACAGCCTGCAGGAACGGTTGAAGATCGCCGCGAGCGGCATCGAGCTGAAGGAGCGCCCGCCAAACGCTCAGGCGGGCTATGGAGTCATCGACCTCTGCCTGAACCAGCAGTCGCTGCGCCTGTGCGAGATCATCGATTGGCGTCAGTCCTGCCTGATAGCGCGCTTTTGCCTGATCGAAGGCCAAATGAGCCGACTTCAATTCGATCGGTGTATTGTTCGCAATTTCCCTGGCTGCGCTCAGCGCCGTTTTGGCTTTCTCGAAACTTTCGTTCAGCGTCTTGTCGATTAGTTGCTGACGGGCCTGCTCGGCATGAACCGTCGCGCTTTGAGCTGATTCCTCGGCATGAATGCGGGCGAAATCGAGGAACGAAAACGTCACGTTGAAGCCTGCAGCGTAGTTCTGAACGTTGGGAGCGAGACCATTCCAATCGGGCAGTCGCCGTCCGTCCGTCTCGGCACCCGTGCCGCGAGCCGATGCGGCGCCTTCGAATGTGAATTGTGGCACCCAGGTTCGCTCCAGCGCGTGCAATTGAGCGGCAGACTGTGCGACCGCAGCCTTTTCTTCCTGGATCAGCGGGTGAGCAGCACTGTTGAAGCCGGGCTCTTCTTCCGCCGGCGGCAGCTGGGTCAGCAATCGTTCCGAATTGAGGTTCAACTCCGCGGGCGGCGATGTGAGAAACTTCACCAGAGTGGCTTTACTATCCTGCTCCGCCTGTCGCGCGTAGACGAGCTGGGTCCTGGCCATCGCCAGTTCCGCCTCAATCCGGGATTCGTCTGCGCCTGGCCGCAATTGCGCAGCGGCGAGGGCGTGAATGCTTTTCAGGAGAGTAGCCCAGTTCTCGACCGCCGCGCTGGCAGCGCGCACTGTTTCCTTCGCTGCGACATGAGTGAGGAAGGCATCCGCGGCAGCGGCACCCACTTCAAGTTGACTATTCTGCAAAGCGGCATCAGCCCTGACTTTCGCCGAGCGTGCTGCCTGCACATTTGCGTGACGCAGCCCGAAGTCAAACGGCTGCCAACTCACAAGCACTCCAACCGCGCTTCCCCAGACAGACCCCGCATTGTTGCTGTTAATCACCGGACCCGATATTGATGGAATTGTGCTCTGCGGAAGCAGAGTGCCAAAAACATTGTTTCGAGTTGCACGATTGGCCTGCAGCAAGGCGTCTGCCCGAGGCAGGTATGCAGTTCTCGCTTGTCGGATATCCGCAATCGATACGTTTAATTCCTCTTGCGAGATGCGGATCTGCGGATAATCGCGCAGAGCGGATTGAATCACATCGTTCAACCCTATCTCGCCAGCCCTGGTTTCAGAGGATTCGGTCCGGTTCGACTGGGCAGCAACCGCCCACTTCAGACAGAAGAACAGCAGGATCATCCATCCGAATCCACGCTTCATTTTCACTTACCGCCACCTTCACTCGAAACGGTCATTGAACGAATTGGAAATCCGGGACTGTTGCGTTCTGGCAATGAGTCCCTCCTTTGGGAAAAGGTCGGCAAGTGGACCTGCGCCTGAATGTTTCTTATAGACGGAAGACGAAATGATCGCTCTGAAGAGGCTCCCCAGAATTTCGTAACCGACAGAGTAAGGAATCGGCCAGAAACACTTCAGGAAGAACTGACAACAGGCCGTTACGCGACGAATCGAACCCCACGATGCATAGTAGTGTACCTGGAGGTAAAACGTGAAGAAGCCAACGTTGCCATTCGCTTTGCCGCATTTGCTCCGGCGCCTGGCATGTGTGAGGTGCCGATCGCTGGTACTCAGGAAACATCGGCGAGCGGAAGAGCGACGGTTAGCAGAGAGGGCGGCCCATCTTTCGGACCTGCGAATGATCAGGGTGCATCATTCTGGTCTGGCCTGGACCTCAGGACTTGACCGTCAAAGTCCCATCGCATTTTCGTGCGTGTTGAACTGTCCTCGCGAGGACAATTCTCCTCCATGCGCGGGCTTCGCGCAGATAGCCCAGGTCGGCAACGAGGTGGAACCGCAGCCGGTACAGAATGAAACGGCACTGGAAAACGTTCCGGCGCACGCGGGCGCTGAAGGTTTCGTTCGGCGCCCCATGTACGATCGCGGGAGGCAGCCGCCGCGGGACGAGCGTCTGCTGGATGGTGCGCCGGGAGCCGATTCCGAGTGCTTCGACTTCCTGCTGCAGCAGCAGGTAGAGCTTATTGCCCGGCTGACTCATGACGGCGGAACGTGTTCCGTAGCGATCGACCCAGGCGCGCACCGTAAAGGGCAGGCGATCTGCTGTCCAGCTGGTGAGTTGCTCCGGTGCAAATGGCCCCATGGTTCTCTCCGCGAGCAGCGTCACCAGGCCGAGCGCAAGGGTGGTCCGGAGACTGCGTTCGCCCCGCTCCCTTACCTGCTCCCAAAATCTGGAATCGCTGTAACGGGTGAGTACGTGACGACGGAATTCCAGCAGGTGAGCGGGACGGTAAAACTCGCTGCATACGTGCTTGTAGAGGTGAAGACCCTGGCCGACGAACAGATCCGGCGGAGCCAACACGGGCACGGACATGCCGTTGAAGCGTACAGAATCGAGCTCGGCGAGGACCGGTGAAGCGGTATTCGGCGATTCGAGGTGTAGTTCGACGGATCGATTGGGCGTTGGACAGTAGAGTTGTGCAAGCGAGGAGGGGGGCGCGTCGGTATTGAATTCCCAGCTGCGGCCGCTGATGGCGCGGAGCCGGTAACCGCGGGCCTCGAGGAGCCGGCGTGCCGCGGATGCGTCACGCTCAGCGATCAGGTAGTCGAGGTCCAGTTGCGAGCGCAGCTCGAGGCGCGGCACAGAATGTGGCCAGAGGGAGAATCCTTTCAACACCGCGTAATGGAAGCCGGAAGCCTGAAACTCACGCTGGATCACCGTCGATTCGGCCAGCATGCATGCAGTGCGGCGTGTGTTGTCGGCGAGGTTCTGGCGCAGGCGATGCAGTACCGTCCGGGGAAGCAGAGGTTCGAGGCGCTTCTCCATCACGCGGTCAAGAAGATAGAGGGCCAGGCCGCTGACATCGAGCCAGTGGAGCGCCTGGTCCCATTCACGCGAGGAAAGCAGCCATACACGAAGGCATTCTCTCGGTATTGGATCTGAGAAAAGCTGCAACAATGCCAGACGTGTTTTGAGGGGTCCTGCGAGCGGCGCACGTTGAGAATCGCCCGTGGACAATCGGGCGAAACGAAAGGCAAAATCGTCAGTCCATTGCGGGCCGTCGGGCTCGCAACGGGTCTCTGCATCGGGCTGAGGAAGATTCTCTGGACGACGCATTCTCTCGTGCGGCTGCTCCTGGTCCAGCTTCGCATTGGCGAGCATACATGCGGCGGTGACACAACATGTCAGGCACTTGCAAACAGATTGTCAAAACCGCTGGAACCGCGGCTACATTGACCAGTGGAAGCGCTCCGGAGCCGTTCCCGGCCGCGCATCACGGGCACGATCGTGCGTCACAGGCGCGTGCGCGCGAATCTGAGCCACCATGACGAGCGTGTTCTGCTGCGACTCCTGAATCCGGAACTGCGCCGGGGGGCGGAGCCGAAGGAGCGGCAGCGGGTCGCCGGGAGAGCAGGATTCGCGTGCTGACCGCTGCTGCGACAGCAAAGGTTGAGACCCCGACCAGCACGGCGGGGTATCCAAAGCGCACATAGAGCATCCCGGCCAGCGTAGTAGCTGCGGATGCGGCGAGGGCGTTGACGAACATCGTGAAACCAGCCGCGGTGCTGCGCTCCGGCTCCGGAGTCTCGTTCATCAGCAGGTTGTATAACGCCGGAGAGCTCATCCACTGGGCGGCAGAGAAGGCCAGATACAGCACGATCGCCAGCTCGCGGTTGTGCGGACCGGCGATCAGCAGGAGCAACGAGGCCGCAGCCAGCTCGGTCGCGAGTATCCCGTTCAGCATGCCGGCACGGCGAATGATCACCGGCAGCAGGAGTCCTGCGAGAACCTGCGCACCCTGCGCGAACGAAAAGATAAGTCCAATGCTGGCAAGGGACACGTGCAGGTCGCGCGAGAGATAGACGTTGGCAAAAGGCGCAAAGGCCGCGATCAGCGCTGACCACAGCGCCATACAGAACAGGAATCTGCGCAGGAACGGTCGCATGCGGAAGAGCGCAAGCCAGTTTTCCCGCGGCGAGCCGGCCGGCGAGGCTTCCGCGCTGCTTCCCTTGCGCAGGGGCAGACGCAGAATAGCCGCAATTCCTGCGGCGGCGACAAGGCAGGAGGCAATCAGGATGAGGCGTTTCACACTGGCCGCTGTCAGCGAAAACCCGGCATATCGCAGCCAGTCCGGCAGGTAGCCGCAGACGATTCCACCCAGCGCGCTGGTGCCGACGCCGACCGAGAAAATCATGCTCATCCCGGCGGTCCGATTGTCTTCCGTGGTCAGTGCGGCGACGACGGGCAGAAAGGAAACAGTCCACAGGCACATCGCCATGCCTGCGATGAACGCCAGCGTGACCTGGGCGGGCACCCACATCCAGACGGCGCGCAGCATTCCCACGGCGGGGGCCGCGAGAAAGCAGGCGAGCAGCAGCGGCCGCATGCCGATGCGCCTGCCCAGTATGCCGACCGGGATAGTGCCGGCCATCGCGCCGAGTGTGAAGGCGCCATTCACGAATCCAATGGCTCTGTCGTCGAACCGAAAATCCAGCAGATAAAGGTTGAAGAGAAAAAAGTAGACGGAGAAGCCCGCGTCGAAAAAGAACGCAGCGATAAAGAAGATCCAGTAACCGCGGCCCAGCTGATGTTCCCGCAGCCACGCGCGGGGCGATCGCCAGAAGCTTGGTCCACGGGTTGCGGCGGCTCCGTACGGGGCGTGCATCAGCGGCCTTCAGCCACCAGCACGCGCAGGAGTTCGATCGCCTCGTCGAGAGTCTGGTACCGGAGTTCCAGCACCTCGGTCTCGAGCAGGCGTTCGATGCAGGCATGCTGGCGGGCCAGTGTTTCCGTGGTCCCCCACAGTTCCTGGCGCATCGTGAGCCGTGCAGCATCCCTCGAGTAAGGGAAGAGGCCGGCTCTGCCGCCAGAGCACCGGTTCAGGAAAACGATGAAATCCACCTCCGCGCCACTCTGGCGGCGGATGTACTGCAGAGGCGCCGTGGATAGCTCGATCGATGGCTTCCCTTCCGCGCGTGGCGTGATGGGAAGGGCTGCGATCTCCGGGAACAGATCCGCGGCTGTGGGACGCAGGCGTACCTGATGGCAGTTACCGACCACACTGCGTCCATGCAGCAGGAATGTGGCGTCGTCGGAGACATAACCCCACCCGGCCCGCGCACAGGCAAACGACAGCGAGGATTTGCCTGCGCCGGATTCGCCGCACAGCAGAACCCCGCGGCCGTTCAGCGTAACGCACGCCGCGTGAACCGGAGTGGCATACCGCGTGGCGATGTGAACCCCGGACGCGCACTCCAGAAAGAAATAGCGAAAGTAAAGCGGGTATCGCAGCGCGGCCGAAGAAACCACGATCTTCGTTCGGCTGGAGGTAATGTCGGCGACGGAGTAGTGATACGCATCGGCGACGGCGGTGAGGATCGGATTGAGGTAGCGGTATTGCGGCCGCGGCGGGCAGTCGTCGTATGCACCTTCGACGACGTAGATCTCCGCAATCATGGGATCGACATCGAAGCGCTGCTCGAAATTGCCCCACTGCATCATGCAGTGCGCGAAGATCTCATCGGAGTTCGTTCGCACATCCAGAGGGAATCCGAACGGAAAGAAACTGCGCTGCATTGTGAGAGGCGGCGGCATGATCGATTGCGGCCCCGCGTCAGCTGCGGGCTGAGCAGAGCAGCTGGACGGGGATTCCTGGAGCGTCGGCAAAGGTGTCCTCCGGATGCGTCATTCAGAACTGGTAGCGCATCGCGAACTGAATGACGCGCGGGTTGGCATTCGTCGACGTAATTTTGCCGAACGTTGGGCTCGGCGATGGGTTCGGCAGCGTCGGATCGCTGTATCCAAGGCTGGTGTTCGGATTGCCGAATTGTGCTGTGTTGGTCACGTTGAAGAACTCCGCGCGGAAGCGGATGCTGCTCACTTCGGCCACGGGAAAGCTGCGTTCGACGGCCATGTCAGCGCTGTGCTGGCCGGGGCCGCGCACGATACCCACGCCGCTGTTGCCGAAATCCTGATCGGCAAGGCTGGTTCCATTGGCAACCTCTGGCGCCCGCGTGAACGCGGCAGGGTTGAGATAACCCTGGATCACCCGTGAGTACGTCGATCCGTGCATCACCGGGCTGGGATTGCCGGGGGCGCGCTGCGCCCGCACTTCGCCGGAAATCAGTCCGTAGACGGAGCCGGCATTTGCATCGAAAACGCTGAGCGCGCTGCCGGACTGGATGACGCCGATGCCGGAGAATTGCCATCCGGTCAATGCGTAGCGAACCACGCCTGGCCCTTCATGCAGAGCTGGCGTCTGCCAGTGGAAGTTGGCCACAAAGCGCTGAGCGCGGTCATCCCCCGCAGGGCCGTAGGAGGACTGCCGCAGGTGATGCTGGTCGTTGGTAGGAAGCTGCAGTTCGAAGACGTCGATTCCGCCCTCGCCATTCACTTCGTCGAGGTTCTTCGACCAGGTATAGCTGGCTTCCACTGCAAGTCCGTATTGCATCTGGCGGCGAAGACTGGCCTGGAGCGAGTTGTAATTGCCGATGAAGACTGAGTCCGTGAAGAGCGAACCCTGGCTGACGCCCTGAATCGGCATGCGTGCGCTCACGTTCGCGACGGAGTTGGTGGTTTCGCCGTTGACGGGATTCGACGGACTGGCCAGCGCTGCCTGATCGAACTCCACCTGACCCGAGCGATGGCCGGAGTGAGTGCCGACGTATCCGGCGCTCAGCACATAACCGCGCCCCAGCGCGTACTCCACGCTGAGGGTGTATTCCTGAGTGCGCCCGTCGAGCATGTGCGGGTTAGTTCCCTCGATGAAGGGTGTCGAGTCCGGGGTACGGGGCGTGAAGAGCGGATAACTGGACTGCGGCTGTATCAGCGGAACAAACGGGCTTTGCAGCGATGCATCGCCGTTCGGGGCTCCGCCGACAAACTGCAGGGTGGCGAAGGGCGGCTGGTTGACAGTCTGTCCGGCAAGCGTGGCGGAGTGGCGGTCGAAATAAATGCCGTACCCGCCGCGCAGCACGACCAGCGGACGCTGCAGCATCTGCCAGGCAAAGCCCAGACGCGGTGAAATATCCCCATGGGGCGTCTGATAAAGACCTGCAAAGGGCGTGCGCACCACACCATTCGGCAATGTGCCCCTGAAATTGGAGGGCATCGTGAAGCCGCTGAAGGTGCCCGTCGCGGACACGGGTCCCTGGGCTGCAATCAGGGGATTGAAATTCGCGAGCCTGCCGTTCGTTTCCGTCGGCGCTCCAAAAATTTCGTAGCGCACACCTTCGTTCAGAGT
>DASYYN010000022.1:0-5473 GCA_035933815.1 Acidobacteriaceae bacterium | reverse complement strand
CGGGCAGTACATCTACCTGCGCGAGGCGCTCGGGCGGATCTGGGGATTCCTGTTCGGGTGGACGCTCTTCCTGGTGATCCAGACGGGGACGATTGCCGCGGTGGCGGTGGCCTTCGGGAAGTTTCTGGGCGTGTTCTTCCCCTCGGTTTCGACGACGAACTGGATCTGGCACATCGCGCATGTGCCGTCGTGGCGCGTGGGGCCGATGGTGCTGGGCAACATGGAGATCGGCCTGAACACGGCGAACCTGGCGGGGATCGTCATCATTCTGCTGCTGGCGGTCATTAATCTGTTTGGCATCCGGCTGGGCGCGCTGGTGCAGAACGTGTTCACTACGGCGAAGACGGCGGCGCTGCTGGGGCTGGTGGTGATTGGGCTGGCGCTGGGCGCGAACGCGCGGGCCATCATGGCCAATTTTCACGGGAACTTCTGGGCCGGGGCCGGGTGGCACACGCTGCATGCGGTGCAGGTGGGCGTGGGCGGACCGACGGCGATGGTGGGGCTGCTGACGATCCTGGCAGTTGTGCAGACGGGGTCGCTGTTTTCGGCCGATGCGTGGAACAACGTGACCTACACGGCGGGCGAGGTGCGGAATCCGAAGCGGAACCTGCCGCTCTCACTGGCGCTGGGGACGATCCTGGTGCTGACGCTCTATATCCTGGCGAATTTCGTGTACCTGATGGCGCTGCCGCTGCATGGCGATCCGCATGGCGCGACGAATTTTGCGCGGGGGATCCAGTACGCGTCGGAAGACCGCGTGGCGACGGTGGTGCTGCAGCAGATCTTCTCGCGGACGGGCGCGTACCTGATGGCGGGGGCGATTCTGATTTCGACCTTCGGGTGCGCGAATGGGCTGACGCTGGCCGGGGCGCGCGTCTACTATGCGATGAGCCGCGACGGGTTGTTCTTCAGGGCGGCGGGGCGGCTGCATCCGAAGTGGCATACGCCGGTGGCGGCGCTGCTGGTGCAGGCGGTGTGGACGTGCCTGCTGTGCGTGTCGGGGTCGTACAGCCAGCTGCTGGAGTTCATCATCTGCACGGAGCTGATTTTTTACATCCTGACGATTGCCAGCCTGTTTGTGCTGCGGGCGAAGCGGCCGGATGCGGAGCGGCCGTACCGGGCGATTGGGTATCCGGTGCTGCCGGCCCTGTATATTCTGATGGCCGCGTGGATCTGTATCGTATTATTGCGCTACAAACCGCAATACACATGGCCTGGACTGGTGATCGTGCTGCTCGGCATTCCGGTGTTTGCCGTGTGGTCCCGCAGGACGGTTTCTGAAGCCGCAGGGGCAGAAGTAGGGGCGGGCGAAGTCCCGGGAGGAACAGCCGAGAATGGCTAAACTTTTTGCAACGAAGCCGCTGGCCGCCTGCTACGCGGAAGCCAGGGCCGAAGGCGAGCACACTCTGAAGCGTTCGCTGGGGCCCATCAATCTGGTCACGCTGGGCATCGGCGCGATTATCGGCACTGGAATTTTCGTGCTCACCGGACCGGTGGCCGCCACGGCCGCAGGGCCTGCCATTGTCCTCTCGTTCATCGTCGCCGGACTGGCCTGCGCTTTCGCCGGCCTGTGCTACGCGGAGTTTTCAGCTCTGCTTCCCATCGCCGGCAGTTCGTACAGCTATGCCTACACGACGCTCGGTGAAATCGTCGCGTGGATCATCGGCTGGGCTCTCGTGCTCGAGTACGCCTTCGGCGCGGCTACGGTGGCCGTTGGCTGGAGCGGATACGTCGGCAGTCTTCTGCAGGACCTCGGGATTCCGTTTCCGCCGGCGCTCTCGTATGCGCCGGGAACGGAACTGGTGAAGTACAACGGGCATTGGGCGCCGCTCGCCAGCGTGAGCATGAAAGTACACGACAGCGTGGCCGGCCTGCCTCACATGACGTCGCATTTCGATCTGATGGCGCTGATCGGGATCTTCATGATGACGGCAATCCTGGTGAAAGGAATCCAGGAGTCGGCAAACGTCAACACCGCCATCGTGATCATTAAGGTTTCTGTCCTGATCGTGTTCATCGGTCTGGGCATCATCTTTCTGGCCGGCCATCGCGAACTGGCCATGATGAACTGGCACCCCTTCATTCCGCCGAATCAAGGCCACTTCGGAGAGTTTGGCTGGAGCGGTGTGTTGCGCGGCGCGGGAATCATTTTCTTTGCGTATATCGGCTTCGACGCCGTTTCCACTGCGGCGCAGGAGGCGCGCAATCCGCAGAAGGATATGCCGATCGGAATCCTCGGCTCGCTCGTCATCTGCACGATCCTGTACATCCTGGTCGCGATTGTGCTGACGGGGCTGGCCTCGTACACGCGGCTCAACGTAGCCGATCCAATCGCGCTGGGAGTGGATGTGACGGGCGTGAGGTGGGGAAGCTTTCTGGTGAAGATCGGCGCCATCGGCGGTCTCACGTCCACCATGCTGGTGATGCTGCTCGGCCAGACGCGGGTGTTCTTCACCATGTCAAATGACGGGCTGCTCTGGAACTGGGCGTCCAAAGTTCATCCCAAACTGCGAACGCCCTACATCTCGACCATCGTGATTGGGATCACTGTTGGCCTGCTGGCGGCTACGCTGCCGATTTCGACGCTCGATGAACTCACCAGCATCGGCACCTTGTTCGCGTTCACGATCGTCTGTGCCGGAATCTGGATTCTGCGCCGGAAGCAGCCGGATATCGAGCGGCCCTTCAGGACACCGTGGGTGCCCTTCGTCCCCATCATGGGGATGGGGATCTCGCTGCTCATGATGTTCTCGCTTCACCTGCTGACGTGGGAGGTGTTCCTGATCTGGCTGGCTTTTGGATTGGTTATTTACTTCACGTATAGCCGGCGGCACAGCAAGGTGCAGAATGTGATGGAGCCTGTAGCCCGTAGCCGGTAGCTGCTAGCGAGTCAGCGAGTTAGCGAGTCAGCTGATCGGCTTGGCGGCCGCCGCGCCACAGAGCATCCCCTACAATGTCCGGGTGGACTACCTTTGGACGCCCTGGCGCTATGCGTATGTGACGGAGGCCGACAGGAAGACGCGCCAGGGGATTCCTGAAGAGCTTGCTGGATTTGCGGGCGATACGGGATGCGTCTTCTGCAACATGATTGCGGCGGTCGATCATGCAATGGCGAGCGGCATGGAGCGGGAGAAGGCGGAGCGGGCGGCGCTGATCGTGCTGCGGGCGGAACACAATTACATTTGCCTGAACCGATATCCATACACCTCGGGACACATCATGGTGGTGCCCTACGAGCACCAAAGTTCGCTGGCGGCTCTGCGTGAACCGGCTGCGCTGGAGATGATGGCGCTGGCAAGGCAGGCGGAGCGGGCGCTGGGTGCGGTCTACGAGCCGGACGGGTTCAATTTTGGGCTGAACCTGGGGAAGGCAGCGGGGGCGGGCGTCGCGGGACATCTGCATCTGCATGCGCTGCCGCGGTGGACGGGCGATACGAATTTCATGACGGTGACGGGTGAGACGCGGGTGCTGCCGGAGGATCTGGAGGTCACGTGGGAGCGGGTGCGGCGGGCGTTCAAAGGACAGCCGGTAGCCCGTAGCCGGTAGCGGGTAGCGCATGCTGCCCGGAGACAATCTCGGCAGCATCCTACTCAGGAAGCGGGTGCTTGACGATGCAAGGCACCGGCTGATCCGGAGGTGGTTGCATGGCTCGTTCATCGGCTTCGAGGGTTCGTTCCAAAGAAGAAGTTCCCGGAGGATCGGTTCAGCGCTCTGCGCCTTCATCGGGCGGGGAGAAGGACACGACTTCGGCGGAGCAGGCCGAGACGTCGGTTCATCCCGTCGAGCCTTCGGTGGAGGCTGATGACGCGCGGAGCGCGGGGTCGAATCAGGGTAAGCGGAAGGTGCTGCAGATGAACGTGCGCGGCGGCCAGGCGCAGCAGCCGAAGGGAACTCCGGCGGCACAGCATGCGACCGGGTCGTTTACGGGCGGGCCGCGCAAGAAGGGCTGAGCGAGCCGGACTGACCAGCCGGTCTACTGCGGGCGGGTGGTGTCGTCGGCGCCGGCGGCCAGTTCGAATCCTTCTTCGGCCTCCATGGCCTGATCGAGCAGCGGTTGCGGCAGGGTTTTGTTGGGGCGGATGCCCAGCTTGACCAGCTTTTGCGCCTGGGAGACGAGATTGCCGTCGGCCCGTGTCAGCTTGTTGTAGGCCCGGTCGTAGGCTTCGCGGGCGTCGCCCAGCCTTCTGCCGATGGACTGCAGGTCCTCTGTAAATCCGACGAATTTATCGAGGAGCATGCGGCCGCGGCGCGCGATCTCCTCGACGTTGCGGTTCTGGCGCTCCTGGCGCCAGATCTGCGCGACGGTGCGGACGACGCAAAGCAGGCTGCTTGGGCTGACGAGCAGAACGTTCTTGTCGTAGGCATCCTGCCAGAGGCGATTGTCGTTGGCGATGGCGAGCATGAAGGCCGGCTCAATGGGGACGAACATCAGAACGAAGTCGAGCGAATTGAGGCCGTAGAGCTCCTGGTACTCGCGCGCGGAGAGCCCCTTGAGATGGGTACGGATGGATTGCAGGTGCAGGCGCAGCGCCTGCCTGCGCTCCTCTTCGTCGTCGGTATTGCAGTAGTCGGTGTAGGCGTTGAGCGAGACTTTGGAGTCGATGATCAGGTGGCGGTCGTCGGGCAGGTCGAGGATGATGTCGAGGCGCGCGTTGCTGCCGTCCTCGCGGCCGAGAGTCTCCTGGACGCGGTATTCGACGTTGCGGCGGAGCCCGGCGGATTCGAGGAGCTTTTCAAGGACGAGCTCGCCCCAGTCGCCCTGCGTTTTTGAGGAGCCTTTGAGGGCGGTGACGAGGTTGGCGGCGTCTGCGGAGAGGCGCTCGTTGAGGGTGCGCAGCTGCTCGATTTGGGTCTTCAGCTCCGAGCGGCCGGCGATGCCGTCTTCCTGAAGCTTCTCGACCTTCTGCTGGAATTCGCCAAATTTCTCCCGGATGGGATCGAGCAGCGTGGTGAGGCTGGTCTGATTCTGCTGGGCAAAGGCTTTTGATTTCTGATCGAGGATGTCGTTGGCGAGCGCCTTGAACTGGTTGCTCAGCTCTTCGCGCGCCTGCGTGAGCATGGCGATTTTTTCGTCCGCGCTGGTGCGCTCCTTTTCGAGGCTGGTGCGGATCTCGGCGGAGGCGAGCTGCGCGGCATGGAGCTCGCGGCGAAGCTGTTCGGTTTCGGCGCGGGACTTGTCGAGTTCGGCGCGAACCTCGGCGAGCTGGGTGGTCAGCAGGTCGGCTGTCGCGGCGACCCGGGCGATCTGCTCGCGCTGGGCGGTGTCGCGCTCGCGGGAGGCGTCGAGCTGACGGTTCTTCTCGGCCAGCTCAGCAGTGAGAGCCTGAAGACGTGGTTCGAGGTCGCCTGAAACAGGCCCGCGACTCCGGGCAACGATCCACGCAAAGGCCGCGCCGGCGGCCAGGCCGAGCACGAGAAATATCCCGCTGAGGAGGAGCATGGACTGAGTCTACCGCGGGAGAAGAGAAGGGGA
>DASYYN010000272.1:0-32322 GCA_035933815.1 Acidobacteriaceae bacterium | reverse complement strand
CAATCAGTATCTGGCGCTGAGCCGAGTCGCTCGCGAGCGGTTCTCCGGCTTGCTCGGCGGCAAAGTGCTCCTGAGCATCGGGGCGGATGGTCTAGCGTCGATTATCGCGGCGAGCATCGCCGGAGCGGCTTCGCTCTGGGTGGACTCCGACGCCGACATACTGCGGGCCGCCATGCGCGCCGGGCTGTGCGATTTTGTCGTGGGCACGCTCGATGAGGCTCTGCGCATCCTGAAAAATGAGGTGCGCCAAAAGCGGGCCGTGTCTGTGGGATTGCACGCGGATCCGGCCTCGTGTCTGCGCGAGTGCATCGATCGGGGATTCCAGCCGGATTTGCTGATGGGTTTGCCGGCGAGCCTGCAGGAGCCAACGCAGATCATGGTGCAGCGGGGCGCTGTACTGCTGCCACAGTCAGGACCGTCGGAGCACGGAACTTCCCTGCTCTGCTGGAGCGTCGATTCAGATGCGGCGCCTACGATGCGGCGGATCGGCCAGATTGCGGCGGAGTCGCTGGATGCAGCGCGCGCCGATACGCCGGACCGCCAACATTGGCTGAAATCCGCACCCCGGTACCTCGGCCGGGCATTTGCGAATCGCCAGTGCTTGCGCATGGATCGCAATGAATCTGCAACGTTTGTCGCGCGGGTGCGGTCCGACTTTCCGGCAGTAAGGCTGAGCACCGACGAAGCGGGGACCTGAGAGCACCACAGCGCGCATCTTTTCGGTTCCAGGGGGAGTCTTACTGTTGTACGATTCCGCAATCGGAGGGCCGCGCTGCATGGGGTCAGAACCCGAATATCCCGCCTACGAATCCCGCCAGGAAGAAATTCGGCAGACTCCGGAAGAGCTGAAAGACGAACAACGCAAGCTGCGGCGGCTGCAGATCATGGTCAACATGGTTATGTCGGTGATCAGCCAGGATATGACGCTGAGCATCGATGAGGCCTCCGAGATGGTGGCCGACACGCGGCGTGCTGCGCTGGCGATGTTCCCCGGAAAAGAGCTGGCGTTCGATCTGATCTATAAGCCGCGTCTGCAGCGGCTCATGCGGGAGCGCTTCAGGATCCACTAGCGGCTATTTCTGATCCATTGCAGTCAGGCGGAACGTGATCGTTCCCCAGAAGAAGCGCGCGCGCATCTGCACGGGGATGTGCCGCTCGTCGTCCGTGTACCAGATCCAGATATCGCCCCGCGCTTTCACCGTGCCGGCTTCGGCGGTGGGCTGGACGCGGATGGTCTGATAGGTGCCCAGCGGCGTCTTCACCGTTTCGCGGTCTTCGATCTTCATGGTGACAATGACGGTGCGCGTGGCGTCGCCCACTGGGATGCGAAAACTTTGGCTCGGAGTGAGCGTCTGCGAGGCGGGATAGAAGATGGCAGAGAGCAGATCGGTGACGCAGGAGCCGACTTCGCCCTCCTGGTGCTTGCTGGTCCCTTTGACGATGTTCTTCTCGTTGAGCAGCGCCTTGTGCTGCGCGTAATCGAAGACCAGATCCGTGTTCACCTGCCGCCGGCCTTCCTGAATCTGCTTCGCAAATCCGGCGGAACAGCCGGTGGTGCGGTTGAACGAGGATTGATAGCGGTCGCTGACGCGATAGATGAGATTAATGGCGCCCAGCGTGTCCGCCGACGCGTTGATGTGCTCTTCGTCGCCCTGCTGCTGCAAGTGGAACACCGCTGTGCCGGCGGGAAAGACACGCCAGTCCACCGCGTACGTGAGCGTTTCATGGGCAGGAAAGCTGTAGGCGGGATTCGGCGCTGGAAATGGAACCGTTGCAGGTGCAGTTTGCGCAGACGCGGCTGCGAGAAGACCAGTCAGCACCGCGCACAACGCTGAGCCGGGCAGAACACGCAGAAGGGGAAGGAAGTGTTTGAGGCTCAATCGAATCTCGTTTAACTGCTCCTGAGGAGCAGCTTGATGATGAGAGCAGCATACATGCAGAGGGCCCCGATTAGCGCATTGTATTCACGATGTTTCCGGTAAAGCGGCGCAGAGAAGCGGCCAGGTTCTGCCACGCTGCGGGCAGCGGTGAAGCGCGGCAGCAGGCGCGGAACAGCGGCGGCGTAGCGGTCGAAGTCTGGGAAGACCGAGCGGAGATACTCCTCTTCAGATCGAATGACTGGGATGTAGATGACGGCGAAGAGCACAGCCAGGGCAAGCGCAATCCAGACGCTGCGAGCGGCGAGCGCGAATCCGAAGGCGATGAGCATCGAGCCGAGATAGAGCGGATTGCGCGTGTACGCGTAGGGACCGGTGGTGGTCAGCTCCGTATTCTTCTTCACATACCCCGAGGCATAGGCGCGCAGCAGCAGTCCAGGAATTACCAGCAGCAGACTGACCGCGAGAAAACGCGGCGTGGGGTGGGCCAGCCAGAGGAAGAACGCCGCAAAGGCGAATCCCAGGGGAACGCGAATGCGGCGGGCGATGCGCTTCCAGCCGCCATTCATGCCTGCACCTCGCGGAGGAGGTCGAACGCGGCCTCGCAGACCGCGTCGGGGGTGATGGTCAGCAGGCCGGCTTCGGGCTCGCTGCGGCGCGTGTGATCGCGGACGCTCTCCGGGTGGCGCAGCACGCGGCTGGGGCAATGGAAAGGGCCGTTGCGCGCGGGATCGGTGGGGCCGAAGATGCCCACGACCGGCCGATTCAGCGCGCACGCCAGGTGCAGCGGCCCGGTGTCTCCAGCGATGACGATGCCGGCACCGCGGGTGACCGCGATGAGGTGCGGCAGGTCGAGCGTGAGAGGCTGCGCGGCTCCGGCGCTGGCGTCGACGATCTCGCGAGCGAGATGCTCCTCAGCGGGACCACTGTTGATGATGACGTGGACGCCGGAGTCGGCGAGACGGCGCGCGACCGCTCCGTAGCGATCCGGAGGCCAGCGCTTTGCTCCCCACCCTGCGCCGGGGCTGAGGAGTGCGTACGGTTGGGGCAGCTTGTGCGCTTCCCCTTCAGCCACGGCGTCACAGGGCAGAAGCGGCAGCGGCATCGGCAGATTCTCTCCGGCGATGGAATTCGCAACCTCCAGCGACTGCTCGATCACGTGCACACCACGAGTCGCCACCTGCTCATCGAAGAGCCATTTCGCGGCGAATTCGCGCGGTGCGGCTTCTCCGATGACGCGCCCTGTCCGCGCCCAGCGCGCGAATATCGCAGAGCGAACCGCGCCCTGCATATCGACAGCAACGTCATAGCGGCCTTCGCGAAGCTCATGACGAACGCGGCGCATGTCGCGCCAGGTTGCGGGACTCAGCGGCGCTTTGGCCCACCGCTTCGCGGGAATGATGTGCAGCGCATCGACGAGCGGCATACCGGGCGTGTGCGGTTCTGAGGAGCCCGCACAGAAAAGGCCACGCCACTGCGGCTCAATGGCCCACCCGATAAACCACTCCGGATGCGCCTGGCGCAGGGCCGTAACGGCAGGCATTGAGTGGAGAATGTCGCCCATCGCACCCAGTCGAACGATGAGCAAACGCAGTGGATGAGGGCTGTTCGGCAAACCCTTATTTTCTCATGCACGGTTCAGCGGGCCTGATCAACGGCGGCTCCCCGAGGCCAGCAATTCCATCAGCTGATCGATGGCTGCTGGCTCATCCCGGAGCTGCACCTGCAGGCGAACAGCGTGCAGCGGTGCGGCTTGCTCCAGCTTGCTGCGCTGCGCCGGAGAGAGGCGCACAAGATCCTTTTCGGTAGTAAGGAACGCCGCGGCGGTGTGCCGGTGCTGCAGCTCGATTAGCTCAGCAATGTCGCGATCCGTCCAGACATGATGGTCGCGCCACGTGCGGCTGGCGAGAATGGAGAGGCCAGTGAGGCCGGCGAGGAATTCCGCGGGACGGGCGATGGCGCAGAATGCGATGGCGCTGGCCACGGCAGGGACTTCAAGGCGGCGAGTCATCCACCAGATGGGTTGCCGCAATCCGCACGATCGGATTTGGGATTCAAGCTCGTGGTCTTCGTCACGCAGGACGAGTACGTCTGCGCGCCGCAGAGACGAGAGCGGCTCGCGGAGGCGACCGGCGGGGAGCAGCGTTCCAGCCAAGTCGCTGCGGTGCAGGACGACAATGTCGAGGTCGCGCGCGAGCCGGCGATGCTGGAAGCCGTCGTCGAGCAGATGCAGTTGCGGCGTAGGCCAAGCGGATTCGGCGAGGAGTCCGGCGGCATACCGGCTTGCCGCCACATACACCGGAACGTGCGCGTGCTGAGCGACGAGCAGCGGTTCGTCACCGTAGTCCTGCCAGGGGCCGGCAGGATCGACGCGCAGCACCTGATGCGAGTGGCGGCCGTATCCGCGGGAGAGCACATCGACGGCAACGCCGCGGTCGCGCAGCAGCTCGGCAAGCCGGATGGTCAACGGCGTCTTGCCGGATCCGCCGACGGATAGATTGCCGATGCTGACGACCGGAGCGCGGAGGCGCTGCTGTCGAAACCAGCCGCGGTCGTACGCCTGGTTCTTCGCCCCAACCGCCGCCGCGTAGAGAGGAACCAGCGGCAACAGCGCGCGTCTCATCGACTGCGCTCCAGCAGAGTGGTCAGTGCCTGAACGACCCGACCGGTGGCGCCGGCTTCAGCTTCGAAGACTTCTTTGGCCCGGATGCCCTGCATGCGGGCTGCGGGCGATCCGGAGAGCGTTTCAGCGAGCGCGGGCTCAAGCTGATCCGGCGCGACAATGCGGATGGCTTCGTTCTTCTGCAGCGCTTCGACAATGCCGCGAAAATTTTCGTAGTGCGGGCCCATCAAAACAGGCACGCCGAACTGCGCAGGCTCCAGCGGGTTGTGTCCGCCGGCGGGAACGAGGCTGCCGCCGACGAATGCTGCCGTGCCCAGCGAATAGACGGAGGCCAGCTCGCCAATCGAATCGAGGAGGAAGACAGTTCCCGGCTGGATATGCGTGGGCGCGGACATCCACTCGGAACGGCGCACCGACAGAGCAGTCCGGCGGCGCAGGAGATCGGCAACTTCAGAGAAGCGTTCCGGGTGGCGCGGAGCGAGGATGGTGATGACCCAGGGAGGAAGCGCATCGACGAGCAGCTGTTCTTCTCCGGCCAGCGTTGATCCGCAGACGAGGACCGCATTGCCGGCGGGAAGGTGTTCGCGCAGCATCGCTGTCGCTGCAGCCGGGCGCGCGGCGCGAATGTCGTACTTGAGATTGCCGGCGACCTGCACATTCGGCGCGCCGAGCGAGCGCAGCCGGCCGGCGTCGATTTCAGATTGCGCGAGCACGAGGGAGAGGCTGCTGAGGAGGCGTCCCCAAAAGAAGGAGAAGTCGCAGTAGCGCGGCCAGGAACGGTCGGAGATGCGCGCGTTCACCACGGCTACCTGCACTCCGGCACGGCGGCATTCGACCAGCATGCGCGGCCACAATTCAGTTTCGAGCAGGATAAGCATGCGCGGGCGCAGCACCCGCAGCCAGGAGTGCACGGCAAAGGCGAAGTCGAGAGGAAAGTAGAAGACGCGATCGGCGCCGAAGCGGTCGCGGGCCAGCTGCTGGCCGGTGCGCGTGGTGGTGGAGATGACGACCCGCCAGGGCTTCCATGAATCTTTGCCGCGGCAGGTGAGCTCTTCGATGAGCCGGCTGGCGGCGAGCACTTCGCCAACCGAGACGGCATGGATCCAGACAACGGGCTTCTCGTCCAGAACGGCGCGGATGCGCCGGGGAACGCGTCCCAGGCGCTCAGTCAGACCCTCCCGATACTTGCCGCTGGTGGCCATGCGGAACAGCCACCAGGGGCTGCCGACGACGAGGACCAGGAGGAGAGCCAGGCTGTAAAGGACGAGCATTCCGCTTACCAATGAACCTTTTAGGAGGTCTTAAGGCATGATAATGGTGACCATGCGCAGCCGACCGGCCGTCTCGCTCCCGCGCACCTTCGCAGCCACGGCTTTGCTGTTCCTCGTCAGCGCGACTGCGTTTGGCGGTCGACCGGATCCGCCTCCCGCGAAGGACGCGACGACCTATCCGGCATTCGATATCCACCAGAAGGAACAGGTCGCGATTGCGGCAGAGCCGTACGAGACGAAGGAGAAGTGCAAGGTCTTCCAGGTGGATTACATGCAGTACCGCTTCCTGCCGATTCGCATTATCGTGACCAATATGGGCGATCGGCCCATCTCGCTGAACGACGCGCGTATTTTCTTCGTGGATGCGGCGGGGGAGCGGATCCAGGCGGCGGAGCCTGAGGATGTGGAGCGGCGGATCAGGCCGCGGTACAACAAGGCGACCGACATTCCCATAGGGCCGATCCACCTGCCTCACAAGGCGACGACCAGCGACCCGAAGATCGAGGCGGACTTCAACGAATTTGAGTATGCCGCGCTGGCAGTCGAGCCGCACACGACGCGGGCGGGGTTCCTCTTCTATGACGTCGACGGACTGGGCGACACTCCGCTGCGCGGGGCGAAGCTGGTGTTACGCGAACTGAAGAACGCGGATGGCCAGCAGCTGTTCTACTTCGAGATTCCGTTCGACAAGTATCTGAACGCGGCGCACTGAGCGTGGCTACACGCCCTTCTTCTGCGGCTCCCAGACATACTTGTGAATTTGCAGGCTGAGGCGGGCGGGCAGGCCGTCGGCGAGCATCCATTCGACCAGCTCGCGCGGATCGAGGAGGGCGTTCTCTGTCGTGCGCTCGGACGAGGGCGTCTTGCTGAAGGCGGGCGAGAGCAGGACGTGGCCGGCGCGCTCGGCGAGCTTGTGCTCGCGGATAAAGTGGCGGGCGAAGTCGTAGTCGGCGCGGTTGGCAATGACGAATTTCACCTCGTCGCTTGGCGTGAGGCAGTCGAGATTCGAGAGGCGGAAGCTGCCGCCTTCTCCTGACGCGGGGCATTTCACGTCGACGATCTTGTGGACTTCGGGCGGAACGTTGTCGAGCACGCGCTCACCGCTGGTTTCGATCATCAGTTCGTAGCCGGAGCCGAGCAGGCGCTGCATAAGCGGGATCAGCTCGCGTTCCTGCAGCATGGGCTCGCCGCCGGTGAACTCGACCAGTTTAACGGGGGCAAGCTTCTCCACTTCGGCAACAACCTGCTCTTCGCTCATTTTTGTGCCACCCGTGAAGGTGTACTCCGAGTCGCACCAGGCGCAGCGCAGGTTGCATCCGGCGAGGCGGACGAAGATGCAGGGCAGGCCGGCGAAGCTGGATTCGCCCTGGATGGATTTGTAGATTTCGATCAGGTACACGGCGCTATGCAGTCTTAAGGAGCGGCACTCCGGCATTGCCTGCCGCGGCGGCCAGATCTTTATCGAGGGTTGCCAGCGGCAAGCTCAGGCGGAACGCAAGCTCAAGGTAAACGGCGTCATAGGCTGTCAGCGAGTGCGCGTTCATTAGCGGAAGCACAGCTGAAGAGGTGATGTGCGGGACGATAGCATCCGTATGCAGCTCCAGGCTGGCGAATAGTGTCAGGATGAGGCGAAGATCAGCGTCGGTGATACGTCCTCTGCGTAACGCGAGGCCGAGAACATTGGATACTTCGAGATGCCAAAGGGAGGGGACAAAGATCGGCTGACTCTTTGGCTGATTGAGTATGTCGAGTGAGCCGGACGTGTGTTCATCCCTGAAGCACCAGCTCAGCGCCACAGAGCTGTCGAGAATGAAGCTCACTCAGCGTGGCCCTCGTGGATAAATTCTCGCCACTCGCGGCCATTCCTTCCGGATGATGTATTGGTGCGCTGCAAATCCTGGATCAGATGATCCACTGCTTCGGATCTCCGTTGAGCCGTCTGTCGACTCTGCGCAAGCTGCTCCTGGATGATGAGGTTGGCGTAGCCAGAAGGACTCATGCCCGCGCCAGCCGCGGCTTTTTCCAGTGCGTCCTGCACTTCCTTTTTGAGTTCGATTTGCATAGAACCCCTGATTGAACCAGTATAGACGCGGCTACTCGTAATACGTGGCGGTGGTGGTGTCGGTCTCGTAGATGGTGCAGTCCTTCACGCGGACGCGGCCGCCGGTCATCTCGGCCAGCTGGCGGTTGGTCTCGTCGTAGAAATACTTCGCCAGGTTCTCGGCCGAGGGATTGATGGTGGTGAAGGGCTCGATGTCGTTGATCATCTGATGGTCGAGGCGGTCGATGACGGGCCGCATCACCTGCTTCAGGTCGCGAAAATCAAGCAGCAGGCCGGCGTGGTCAAGCGCTTCGCCGCGCAGCGTGATCCGGACTTTGTAGTTGTGCCCATGCGGGTTCTCGCACTTCCCTTTGTAATTGCGCAGGAAGTGTCCGGAGGAGAAGCCGCGTTCCACGGTGACTTCGAACATGTCCGAATAGTGCTTTCCGGGGCTGCATGTGCCCTGCTTCTATTCTATCGGGCGATGCCGGTGGGCGATTTAGCGGTCCCGAAAATCGGTGCTCTGGCGGCCGGACTCGCGCATGCGGCGCTCTTCGGTGCGGCGATCGATCTGCTCGAAGAGCGCGGTAACCACGCCGAGCAGTGCGATGACCAGGCCTCCGACGGTGAGGAACAGCGCCGTGGTTCTCCAGAGCGTTCCGCTGGCGGGCAGAGCCGGCTGTGCGTGGCCCGCCGTAATCGACATAACGAACGAGAGCAGCGCGAACAGCAGCAGTGTTCCGGCGAGAATGTAGAGATTCCGCGCCACGCTTTCAGTTTAGACCTTTGCCGGAGGCGCTCAGCTCGCGAAGAATGCTTCCACGTCCGCGATGTTCTGCGTGATGCGGTACGGAGGCAGGCTCTCAAGGAAGATGCGGCCGTAGCGCTGGCGCTCGAGACGCGGATCGAGCAGCATGAGCACGCCACGATCTTCGAGGGAGCGGATGAGCCGCCCGAATCCCTGCTTGAGCGCGATGACGGCGGACGGAACCTGGTAGTCGAAGAAGGGCTTGCCGCCGGCTTCCTCGATGGCGCGCATGCGGGCCTGGACGACAGGATCGCTCGGCACGGCAAAGGGGAGGCGGTCAACGATGACGCAGCTCAGAGCTTCGCCCTGGACATCCACGCCCTGCCAGAAGCTGGAAGTGCCGAAGAGGACCGAATTGGGCGTGTTGCGGAACTCCTCGAGGAGCGCCTTGCGCGGCGCGGTTCCCTGCAGCAGCAGTGGGTAGCTAACCTCGATGAGAAGCCGGTCGTAGAGTTCGCGCATCTGCTGATAGCTGGTGAAGAGGCAGAAGGCGCGGCCGCGGGTGATGTCGAGCATGCGCCGGATGCGGTGCGCGGCTTCCTCCTGGAAGTCCGGCTCGCGCGGATCAGGCATCTCCGGCGGCAGATAGAGCAGCGCCTGCCGATCGTAGCGGAAGTGCGATGGAACGACCAGCTCGCGAGCTTCGTCGAGGCCCAGGCGCCTGCGCATGTGCGTGAAGCCGCCCTGCACGGTCAGCGTGGCGGAGGTGAGCACCACGCTGGGAAAATTCTGGAAGAGCAGCTCACGGAGCAGGTCCGAGACATCGATGGGCGTGGCCTGCAGATGCGTCGTCAGGTGGCGGCCGCTGCGGCGCTCCAGCCAGAAGACGGTGTTGCGGTCCGCCGACTCCATCAGGAATTTCAGCTGCTCGCGGATCATGCCGGTGCGGCGGCGCAACGGCTGCGACTCTTCGATGCTGCGGTGCTTTTCCAGCTCGCCTTCCATGCGATGCAGCGCGTTCAGCAGGCCGAGATAGACGTCGCCGTGGTCCTCGAGGAATTCCTCACGATTCGCGAAAGGGATGCGCCCTTCGCCGCCTCCGCCGGAGCCGCGCGTGGGCAGAGCGCCGAAGAACATCCGGGCGCGCTCGCGAATCATTGCCGCAGCCGTGACGACTTCCGCCTTCAGCTCGCCCTGCTTGCGCAGCAGCGTTTCGACGTCGCGGGCCAGATCCTCGAACTTCAGATTGCTGAGGCTGATGCCGAAGTAGCTGGAGGCCACATCTTCCAGCTCATGCGCCTCATCGAAGATGACCACGCCGGCTTCGGGCAGAACTCCGGCATCGGGAGCGCCTCCGGCCTGCTGGCGAATCGCGAGGTCGGCGAAGAAGAGATGGTGATTGACGATAACGACATCGCTCTCGGCGGCGCGGCGGCGCATTTCCGTGATGAAGCAGCGCTGGTAGTCGGGACAAGTCTGGCCGAGGCAGGCTTCGCTGCGCGCGTCGAGCTTGGCCCAAAGGGCGCTCGCTTCGGGCAGGTCGTCGATCTCGGCACGGTCGCCGGTTTCGGTGGTCTTCTCCCACTCGGCGATGGCCTGGTACTGCGAGATCTCTTCGAGCCCGGAGAGGATCGGCTGGTTGCGCAGCGCGAAGAGCTTGTGGCGGCAGAGGTAGTTCGCCCGGCCTTTCATGTAGCAGACGCGCAGCGGTCCGAGCAGGGATTCAAGGAAGGGCACATCTTTGAAGAAGAGCTGCTCCTGCAGGTTCTTCGTGCCGGTGGAGATGATCACGCGCCGCCCGGTCGCCGCACAGTTGCGTAACGCGGGCAGCAGATAAGCAAGGGTCTTCCCTGTTCCGGTGCCGGCTTCAACGATCAGGTGACGATTGTCGTTGAAGGCGCGTTCGACCGCCTGGGCCATCTCGAGCTGTCCGCGGCGGAATTCGTAGGGCAGAGCGGAGCGGGACAGGAGCCCGCCGGGCGCAAAGAAGTCGTGCAGCGAAGGAAGGGCCGAGGCGGTGGGAGCGGAGGACACGCAGGTTCAGGATAGCTGGTTAGGGGGTTGCGGAAAGTGCCGGAGGTACTGTCGACATCAATAGAATCTGAGGCCGGGCATCGGAAAATGTTTGCGGTTGCGGGTCCAAAGCTCGGCTTTGTTCTGAACGGCCGATGCGGCAATTAGAGCATCGCCCAATTCGACACTGTGGCTGCCCCGAAATTTCTGCAAATACTCTCCTGCCTGGCGTCCGGTGTCCTCGTCAATGGGAGCACACAAGAGCAACTGGAATAGAGCGCGAAGCAGATTCTGCTCCGGGGGCTTTGCTCCGGCCCACAACTCCGCAACTGTGAACGGCGAAACCATCACCACCGTGTCCGACTGGCTCAGTTGCAACCACCGGGAGATCACGTCCTGATTTCGGCCGCGCGCAATCTCAATGAGGATGTCGGAATCGACCAGGATTGTCATGGGCGGTTGACGTTTTCCAGCCGTGTTCCTCGGCGCAACGCCCGGACGTATGCTTCCGCATCGGCGAGCTCAGTCCGATCGCTCCACATGCCGACAATCGCTCTCATCGCCCGACCACGCTGCTCCGTTGCACCCAGGTAGCGCTCGCGTGCCGCACTGCGAACCAGTTCCGAAATGGTCGTTTTGCCGCGTCGCGCCTGGAGGTGCAACGCCTTCCAGAGGTCCTCATCCAGATATAACTGCGTTCGTCTCACGATGTATAGTATACATCGCCAGCCGCCTACTGCGGCGGTTTCTGGCTGCCCTGCTGGCCGGAGTGATTCTCACTGGCCTGATCCGGGTGGGTCTCGTAAATCGAGTACTGCCGGCCGGGTTTGTGCAGCTTGATCACGATGTCCTTCGAATCGCCGGGAAGCTCGTACTCGCCTCCGAAGGTCTGGAAACCGGTGGCAATTACCTGCACTCTGGTTGTGTCGCCAACAGGGATGATGTCCAAACTCGTTCTGCCATCCTCATTGGTCTTCAGCTCCATGTTTCCCGCATCTTTGCCGTGCTCGATGGGATGGAAGATGACCGAAGCGTCCTCGACGGGCTTGCCGTTGTCGGCCCGAAGCACAGTGACGGACACCTTGCAGGTAGGCGGTGGCGGCTTGTACTTGCGGCCGCGGCCCTTTTCCTGCGCTTGCAGGGTGCAAAGGAGAAGCAGCGTTGTGCCAAGAACCGCCAGCCGGAACGGCAAACGGCGGCCAAAATTGAGGCGAATCATAGGGATGATTTTAGTCCACCTGACGGCCTGTCTGGAACTGTCTCCACGTTGGGGAACTTTAGGGTGCCCCGGTGCGTCTAAACTGGAACCGCACGCGTCGCGGAACGAGAAGGACAGATCTAATCGATTCGGGCGGTGCTGAAATAGCTCATTTCTGCTGCATGCGTTTGACTTCAACCCGCAAGGCGCCCGGTTGCCGGCTGTGGCTGGCGCTGGTTCTCCCGGGCGCGATCTGCAGCGGTCAGGCGCTTCCCGCCCCCGGTTCGGATGCATCGGCACTCGTCCGCCGTGCCGTAGCCAATCACTTTGTGCAGCAGGCGGCGCATCAGCCGGAACGGTTCGATCTGCATCGGCGTGATGAGCGGCGGAACGTCGTCCGCGAAATCATGGAGACTCCGCAGGGCGACGTGGCCATGCTGGTCGCCGTGAATGGCGGCCCGCTAAGCCCGGCTGGGCAGCAAATCGAGCTGGACCGGCTCCATGCTCTGGCCGCGAATCCGGCGCTGCAGGAGCACCGCAGGAAAAACGAAGCGGCGGATCAGGCGCGCATCGACAAGCTTATGCACATCCTGCCGCAGGCTTTTCTGTACCGCTACGACACCGTCGTTTCGTGCGTGATCAACGCGCAGCCGGTGGTGCAGGTGCCGGGGCGCGCGCTCCCGCCCCCTGCGCCGCCTGAGATGTCGCAGTGCTACCACCTGACGTTTACGCCCAATCCGAAATTCAGCCCGCCGGACGTGGAGGCGAAGATCCTGAAAGGCATGGCGGGCGAGGTTTGGATCGAGAAGTCGGCGGAGCGGCTGGTGCGGCTCAACGCGCACCTGATTGACGACGTCGATTTCGGCTGGGGCATCGTGGGCCGGCTGGACAAGGGCGGCACCATCTTCCTGGAGCAGGCGCAGATCAGTCCCGGTGACTGGGAACTGACGCGCATGCGGCTGAACTTCAGCGGCAAGGCTCTGTTGGTGAAGGCGATTAGCGTCAGGATGACCGAGGAGATGGGCAATTATGCGCCGGTGCCGCCGGGGACGGATTACCGGAAGGCGATCCAAATGCTCGAAGACAGCAGCCAGCGGGAAAGCGGTCAGTTGAAAAGCGGCCAGTTGAAAAGCGGTCAGTGAAGACCCGGTCAGGTAAGAAGCGGTCAGCAGTCAGCGATGAGACGGCCAGCAATGTCCTTGAGCGTCTTTCAGTGCCCGTTTTATCACTGGCCGTCTTATCACTGGCCGCTTTATACCTGCCCTTACGCTGTCAGTTCCGCCGCGACCTTCTCCGTCACGAACGCTTCGACGGTGTCCCCAACCTTAATGTCGCTGAAGTTGGAGATGCCTACGCCGCATTCCATGCCGTTGGTCACTTCGCGCGCATCGTCCTTGAAGCGCTTCAGCGAGGTCAGCTTGCCTTTGTAGACCGGCACGCCATCGCGCACCAGGCGGACTTCGGCGTCGCGGCGCAGAACGCCGTCCGTCACGCGGCAGCCGGCGATGGTGCCCACCTTGGGGATGCGGAAGACGTTGAGCACTTCGGCGCGTCCCAGGTAGTTCTCGCGGAAGACCGGCTCCAGCAGTCCGAGCATGGCCTTGCGGATCTCGTCCTGCAGCTCGTAGATGATTGAGTGCAGGCGGATCTCGATGCCTTCCTGCTCGGCCAGATCAGCCACTTTGCGCTCCGGCCGCACGTTGAAGCCGATGATGATGGCATTCGACGCGGTGGCCAGCAGAACGTCGCTCTCAGTGATCGCTCCCACACCGGAGTGGATCACCTTGATGCGAACTTTCTCGGTGGACATCTTCTGCAGCGAGTCGGCCAGCACTTCGACCGATCCGGTAACGTCGCCCTTCAGGATGAGCGGCAGTTCCTTGATGCCAGCTTCCTTGATCTGATCGGCGAGCCCTTCCAGCGTGACGCGCGACGATTTGGCCAGCTGCGCTTCGCGCTCGCGCATCTTGCGGTACTGCCCGATGCCACGGGCTTTGTCGCGGTCGCCCACCACGAGGAAGGTGTCCCCCGCGTCCGGCATCGCTTCGAGTCCGAGGATTTCGACCGGGGTTGATGGCAGGGCTTCCTCCACCGAGCGTCCGCGGTCATCGAACATAGCCCTGATTTTGCCGAAGGTATTCCCGACGACGAAGTTGTCCTGGTTCTTCAGCGTGCCGTTCTGAACCAGCACTGTTGCCACCGCGCCACGGCCGCGGTCGAGCTTGGCTTCGAGCACGGTGCCAACCGCCGTGCGGTTCGGGGTGGCCTTGAGCGTCTGCAGGTCTGCGACCAGGCATACCATCTCAAGCAGAAGATCAAGGTTGATGCGCTTCTTCGCTGAAACATCGACGAATACGGTACTGCCGCCCCAGTCTTCCGGAACCAGGCCGCGGTCGCCGAGCTGCTTCTTGACGCGGTCTGGCTGCGCCTCGGGCTTGTCAATTTTGTTCACGGCCACGATCATCGGCACATTGGCCGCCTTGGCATGATCGATGGCCTCAAGGGTCTGCGGCATAACGCCGTCGTCGGCAGCGACAACGATTACCACAATGTCGGTGACTTTGGCGCCACGGGCGCGCATCCGGGTAAAGGCTTCGTGGCCGGGCGTGTCGAGGAACACAATCTCTCGTCCGAACGCCGGAGAATCCGCCTTGCCGATTTTCACCTTATAGGCGCCAATGTGCTGCGTAATACCGCCGGCTTCGCCCCCCGCGACGTCTGTCTCGCGGATCGCGTCGAGCAGCGACGTCTTGCCGTGATCGACGTGGCCCATGACCGTCACCACCGGAGGACGCGTGACCTCCAGCTCGTCGGGATTCTCGGTCTGGAGCATGCTTTCAATGGCCTCGTTCGCCATCTGATCCTCGAAGCTGATGCTCTGGACATCCGCCCCGAACTGGCGGGCGACATCCTTCACGAGTTCCACGTCGAGCGTCTGGTTCACGGTGACGAACACGCCGCGCATGAGTAAGGTGGCGATCAGATCCTTAGCGCGAATTTCAAGTTTCTCGGCTAAGTCCTTGACGCTAATGCCTTCTGTAACGGTTATCGTGCGCGTGATCGGCACGGGACCGGTGGGGACCTGCGCGGTCTGGCGCGATGGGGGCGCGAAGCCCTTCATCGGGCCTTCTTTGGTCTTTGGGTATTGCTGGCGGCCGCGACGAGATGCGGGGCGCTGCGGGCGCGGCGCATCACCCGGCGGAGGCGGTGCCAGGCCGGGTCCGCCCATACCGGGACGCTGGCCAAAGCCAGGGCGCTGGCCGAAGCCAGGACGAGCACCCATGCCGGGACGCTGTCCAGGACCGCCAGGGCCACCGGGCTGCGAACGCGTGGGGTGCATGGGACGGCGTGCGCCGGGCGCCTGCCCGGGACCACCCATGCCAGGACGCTGTCCGGGACCGCCCGGACCACCGGCTGGACGGCGATCGAAAATCGGCCTGCCCCGCTGGATTCCACCGGGAGCGGCGGCGCTTGCGGCGGGTGCTGGTGCCGGAGGCGGCGCGCTGTAAACGGGACGCGGGCCGGTCTGCGGCATGATGACGCGACGCGCAGGCGGTGCAGGTGTAGCCGGCGGTGCGGCTGGCTCCGCCGGAGCAGACGGTGCGGCGGCGGCAGGAGCTTCGGGCGCCGTGGCCGGAGCTGCAGGCACGGCTGCGGGCGGCTGAGACACGGGCTGGGCCGGCGCAGGAGCAGCGACAGGCGCGGCCTGAGGCGGTGCGGCGACAGGACGAGCTTCGGCGGCGGATCCCGCAGGGGGGGCTGCCGAAACGGGAGGCCTGGCGACTACCGGCCCCGCAGGAGGACGCGAGGCAATCGCAGGCGTCTGCGGCGGTGCCGCGACAGGCGATGAGGCGGCACGCTGCCCCGAAGAGGGCGGTGCGCTAACGACAGCGGGCGCAGGACGGGGCTGCGGCACAATGCGACGCGGAGCCGGCTTTGCTTCGGCAGCCGGTGCGCTCGGCGCAGCAGCGGGCGGGGGGGCCGGACGCGCAGGCGCAGCCGGAGTAGCCGCCGGCGGAGCTGATGCAGCTGGACGGACTGCCGAAGGCGCGGCCGCAACCGGCGCAGCGGGTCGCGGCGGCGCGGAATGCGCGGCGTCCTGCTGGTGGCGGCTCTCGAGAATCGCCCTGGCGGCGTCGCCGGGCTTCGAGACCCGCGACCAGTCAATCCTGGGCTTTTCCGGTTCCTGCCGGGCCGGCGCACTGGATCCACCACGGCCCTTGAGAATGTAGGCGCGCACCCGCTCCGCCTCGTCCGACTCGATCGAGCTGGAGTGCGTCTTTTTTTCCGTCACGCCGACTTCGGTCAGAGCATCGAGAATGGCTTTGCTCTTGACCTCCAGTTCACGCGCTAATTCATTGATTCGAACTGTGCTCATCCGTCCCCGTGTCGTTTCGACTTCCCACCTGTCCTTAGTCCCTCATACAGACAGCTCCTGACTGTGGGTTCTGGTATCTCTTTCATTATCCCCTGAAAACGGCGCCAGCCGGTAGCCTGTAGCCGGATAGTCTGCAGCAATTCGCGAAAGGCGTAGTTCCTGCTGACTGCTGGCTACTGGCTGCTGCTTAGCCGCCGGTTCCCTCGTCTACTTTCTTCTCGCCGAGTTCCTCCTCACGGACTTCCTCGACGTTTCCCTCGACCACAGCATCATCCCGGGCCACTTCAGGATTGGTTTCGTGCTCGGCCAGAACGGCGCTGGTATCGTCCCGCCCTGGAACCACCGATTCCGCACCCTCCGTATCGAGCGCGGGGCCGACTTCTGTGATCTCAGCGAGCCGCTCTTCCGCGACGTCGTCGCGGATGACGCCCGTGCCATCGCGGTTCTGGCCTGTGTCGCCGTCCTGAGTAAGGTCGAGGCGGAGGGCATCCACCTCCTCGGCCGTTTGTGCTGCGTCTGCGTGCTCTGCAGCGGTTTCCGCACCCGCCGCCGCCTGGGCCGGGCGCTCTTCGCCGGGCTCGTATTCGCCAAAGTAATGCCGGACAGCCACGCTGATCTTCTCCAGTGTTTTCTCCCCGATGCCCGGAATCTCCTCGAGCTGCTCGGGGGTCATGTCGGCCAGCGCTTCCACCGTGGTCACACCGGCAGCCACAAGTTTTTGGATGATCGATTCGCCCAGCTCGCTGACCTGCTCAATCGGCGTAGAGGGAGTTCCAGCCATAGCCTGCATCTGCTGCTCGACTTCCTGGCGCTTCTCTTCCTCGCTCTTGATGTCGATTTTCCAGCCCAGCAGCTTGGCAGCCAGGCGTACGTTCTGCCCCTTTTTGCCGATGGCCAGAGACAACTGCGTATCGTCGACGATGACTTCCAGCTGCTTGTCGTTCAGGTCGGCAATGCTGACGCGGCTCACCTTGGCCGGCTGCAACGCTTTTTCTGCGAAGGTCGTGACCTCGTCGCTGAACTCGATGATGTCGATCTTTTCCCCGCGCAGCTCGCGGATGATCGACTGCACGCGCATGCCCTTCATGCCGACGCAGGCGCCGACCGGGTCCACATCTTTGTCGCGCGACTGCACGGCAATTTTGGTGCGCTCGCCGGCTTCGCGGGCGATGGCGCGGATGATCACCGTGCTGTCGTAAATCTCCGGCACTTCGCTCTGGAAGAGGTTCTGCACCAGCTCCGGCGCGGCGCGAGAGACGATGACCTGCGGTCCGCGCGCGGCGCGATCGACGCGCAACAGCACAACACGCACGCGCTCGCCGACAGCAAACTGTTCGAGACGCGACTGCTCGCGGCGCGGCATGCGCGCTTCGGCCTTGCCGATGTCGAAGATGACGTCCTGCAGCTCGACGCGCTTCACCGTGGCGTTGAACACTTCGCCCACGCGATGCGCATACTCATTGAAGACCGTGTCGCGCTCGGCTTCGCGGACCTTCTGGAAGATGACCTGCTTGGCCATCTGCGCGGCGATGCGGCCCAGCACATCGGTCGGCTTGTAGTAGCGAATCTCGCCGCCGACTTCGACTTCTGGCGCCAGTTCACGCGCCTGTTCCAGCGTGATCTGGTTGACGGGATCCTCGAGCTGCTCCGGCGTCTCAACCACCGTCTTGTAGATATAGGCGCGGATCTCTCCGGTATCCCGATCCAGCTCAGCGCGCATGTTTTCCTGGGTCTTGTAGTACTTGCGCGTGGCGAGGGCGATGGCGTCCTCGACCGCGGAAACCACGATCTGCGGATCGATGCCTTTGTCCCGGCTCAACGCCTCGATGCTGTCGTAAAGCACACTTGCCATTGATTCACTCTCTTTTGTCCAGGGCACAGAGCGTAGAGCTCAGCAGTCGTACCCTGCCGTTTCAAAATTGCGGCGCCGGGTCAGAACTCCGGTACCAGTTGAGCTTTCTCGATGTTGTTGAGCGCGATCTCCACATCGCGCGCGGCATTTGCTGCAGCCGGGCCCCGGCGGCTCTTCTTCTGGCGCGCCTCGCCCAAATCCAGCCGTATGGACTTCTCGTTTACCTCTGTGAGCCTGCCCTGCCAGTGCCGGTTGCCCGAAACCGGGTCGAAAGTCTGCACCTTCGCCAGCATCCCGCTGAAGCGCCGGAAGTCGTCTGCCCCGTGCAGTTTGCGATCCAGTCCGGGCGAGGAAACCTCCAGCGTGTACTCGGCTCCAGGGATCAACTCCTCCACGTCGAGCACCGTTCCAAAGTCGCGGCTGAAAACCTCGCAATCCTCGTGCGTGACGCCGGCCAAACGATCGGCGCCAACCTGCTCGGCGGCCGGAATCTCGGCCAGTTTGCGCCGCTCCTCCGCGTTCTTCTCGATGAAGATGCGCAGGATGCGGTGTTTCGCGCCGCCATGGAACTCCAGGTCGACGACGTCGAGGCCGTGTGAAGCGGCGACGCGCTGCGCCGTCGAGCGAATTTGTTCCACGTCGAATGCCATCCGGATTGCCGGGTCCGCGCCAAAAACAGAGCAAATAAAAAGTGGGCTTTCGCCCACTCATTTCTCCGGCCGGAAGTGCGCACAGCCGGACAAACTCGTCTGCAGTTATAGTACGCCTCTTCCCAGACGCTTTCAAATGCTGCTCGGCGTGTGGGATACTGCCCCGAAAGCGAGGAAGGTCAATGAGCGCTTCAGCAGAAGTTCTGAATCCTTATGCGCGTTTTCTGGGCAGCCGCGAGCCGCTGACCGTCCTGCGCGAGACGCCGGTCCGGCTGCAGGGCCTGACCCACGCCATCGGACCCACCGGGGTAACGGTGGCGCCCGAGCGGGGCAAATGGACGGCGAGCGAAATCCTCTGCCATCTCGCCGACTGCGAGATTGCCTTCGGATTCCGGCTGCGGCAGATCCTCGCCGAAGATCACCACGTCATTCAGCCTTTCGACCAGGAACGGTGGGCGGCGCCCTACAGCGGCATCGCCGCCGCGGAAGCGCTCTCCGCCTTCTCCGCTTTACGCCACTGGAACCTGCTGCTGATCGAGCACGCCCTGCCCTTTCACGCGGACCGGCCGGTTACTCATCCTGAGCGAGGACCGATGACCTTCCGCACCGTCGTGGAAACGATGGCCGGTCATGACCTGAATCACAAAGGTCAGCTGGAGCGGATCGCCGCGAAGCTGCGTGACTCGGCTCGCGCGAGCAGCTAGCTCGAGGGGAGTCAGTGCGAGGTGAACGCAAGCGCCTCGTCTGGCGTCTGTAGCAGCAGGATCGAGACGCGTACCATGATCCAGAGGCAGGCTTTCTGATGCGACTTTTCCGGCTCAGATTTGGCGGCGGGCTGCGTGCCCTTGGCGTGTGCGTGGCGATTTGCTGCGCAGGCATGCTCCCGCTCTCCGGCTGCGGGAAGTTCTTTCCGCCGCTGAAGAGCACCGGCGGTGGTGGGAACGGCGGCGGAGGAGGCTCGTCCTCGGGTGACTTTCTGTATGCCGGCAATCTGGGCACGAATCCGCCTACAGTGGCCGGCTTTTCGATCGCCAGCTCAGCATTGAACAACATCTCCGGCTCGCCCTGGCAACTGAGCCTCGAGCCCACGGCGCTGGCGGTCACGCCGGACAATGCCTTTCTCTACGTCGGAAGCGCCTCAGGCGGGATTTACGTGTTCACGATTGGCTCGAACGGCGCGCTCACTCTCGGCAACAGTGGAGCCTCAGTGGCAACCGGCGTGGCGCCCTCTGTGCTGCGCGTGGATTCGACGGGCAAATGGCTCATCGGCGGAAGCGCATTTTCGGGCCAGGTGTTTGTGTATGCCATCGACAGCGGCGGATTGTTGACACCGCTGAGCTCGTCCGTGGTCGCGCTGAACAGTTCCACGCCGATTCAGGATCTGGTGATCGCGCCCGGCAATTCCCTCGTCTTCGCCTCTTCGGGAACGGCGGGGGTTTATACGATGAGCTTCAACGCCAGCACCGGTGCGCTGGCTCAGGTGAACGGAGTGCTGAATCCCAAACAGAGCCCCGACGCGGATTACGGCCTGGCGATCACGCCATCGGGGAACTATCTGCTGGTGGCGGAAACCGGAATTGGCGGGGTGCGCGTGCTGTCGGTTTCGTCGAGCGGAGGCTTGAGCGAGATTTCCGGCTCGCCATTCAGGACCGCGACCGGGGCCTTTGCAGTGCTGGTGGACTCTGCCGGCAAGTATGCGTACGTGGCGAACCGGGCCAACGGCAACATCAGCGCATTCTCGATTGGGAGCACAGGAACGCTGACCGCGATCACCGGCTCCCCGTTTTCGACAGGCGGCAGCCCCTCGCAAATGGTCGAAGACAAGAGCGACACGTATTTGGCAGTGGTGAATGCGGGGGGAAGTCCCGATTTGCAGGTCTTTACGATCAGCAGCACGACAGGAGCGCTGGCCAGCTTCAAGACGGCGAGCACGGGAACTTCGCCGGCGAACGCGACGACGCTCGCGGCGACGCATTAGCTCGGCATCCGCGCTCGCGACCTGCGGACGCCGCGACAGCGTGGTATGCTGACGAGTTTTCGTCCCCGATCCGCGATGAGCCAGCCAACGACGCCTGAACTTCCTCCGCTGAAAAACCAAATTACCTCGCGGCTTGATGGCAACAGCCCGCGCGGCCAACAGAACGCGCAAAGCATGCGCCAACTCCTGGAGGAGATGCGCGCCCAGGAGGCGGAGCTTCGCCAGGGCGGCGGCGCAAAGGCGATTGAGTCGCAGCATGCGAAGAAACGCCTCACCGCGCGCGAGCGCGTTGCCCTGCTGGTCGATCCGGGCACCGAGCTGTTTGAACTGAGCCTCTTTGCCGCGTTCGGCATGTACGAGGAGTGGGGCGGCGCCCCGGCAGCTGGGGCGATCACCGGCCTGGGACGCGTTTCGGGGCGGCTGTGCATGATCGTCGCCAACGATGCCACTGTGAAGGCAGGCGCCTTCTTCCCCATGACGGCGAAGAAGGTTCTGCGCGCGCAGCATATCGCCATGCAGAACCGCATCCCGACTCTCTACCTGGTCGATTCGGCGGGGATCTTTCTGCCGCTGCAGGAGGACGTCTTCCCCGATCAGGACGACTTCGGGCGCATTTTTCGCAACAACGCGGTGATGTCCGCCAGCGGGATTCCGCAGATCACCGCCATCATGGGCATGTGCGTCGCGGGCGGCGCGTATCTGCCGGTGATGACCGACCAGGTGCTGATGACCGAGGGCAGCGGGCTGTTCCTCGCCGGTCCTGCGCTGGTGCAGGCGGCGATTGGGCAAAAGTATTCGGCGGAAGAACTGGGCGGAGCCGCGATGCATGCGGAGATTTCCGGCACGGTGGACTTTAAAGAGCCCAACGATCATCTGTGCATCGCGCGGCTGCGTTCGCTGGTGGCGCGCTGGGGACATCCGCCGCAGGCGGCTTTCAATCGCACGGCGTTTGATCCGGAGAAGGACGCGCCGCGATACGCTGCCGAAGATCTGTATGCGCTGCTGGACTGCAACCCGGCAAAAGTCGCGACGAACACCTATGACATGCACGATGTGATCGCGCGCCTGGTCGATCGCAGTGAGTTCGACGAGTACCGGCCAGGCTACGGGCGGACGCTGCTCTGCGGCTATGGCCGCATTGGCGGATGGTCGGTGGGGATCGTCGCCAACCAGAAGCTTCCCCAGCCGCAAACCAGCCATACCGGCGAGAAGCGCGTGGAGTTCGGCGGCGTCATCTACTCAGAAAGCGCCGACAAGGCAGCCCGGTTCATCATGGACTGCAATCAGAACCTGGTGCCGCTGATCTTTCTGCACGACGTGAACGGGTTCATGGTGGGCCGCGATGCGGAATGGAGCGGGATCATTCGCTCCGGCGCGAAGATGGTCACGGCGGTTTCGAATTCCGTGGTGCCGAAGATTTCGGTTGTCATCGGCGGAACCTTTGGTGCCGGCAATTACGCGATGTGCGGCAAGGCCTACGATCCACGGTTCATCTTTGCCTGGCCGAGCGCGCGTTACGCGGTGATGAGCGGAGAGTCAGCGGCAAATACGCTCGTCGAGATTCGCATTCGCCAGCTGGAGCGCGACGGCCGCAAGCTGAGCGACGAGGAGAAGCAGGAGCTGTTCGCGTCCACGAAGGCGACCTACGACGCGCAGATGGACTGCCGGTACGCGGCGGCGCGGCTCTGGGTGGACGGGATTATCGATCCGGCGCAAACGCGCGAAGCGCTGCTGCTGGCGCTCGAGGCGGCGGCTCTGAATCCCGAGGTGCCGAAGTTCAATCCGGGCGTGCTGCAGACGTAACGGCAGCGACGTAGCGGGCTGGCGAGTCAGCGGGTTTGGCTCCAGGCTGCTTCCACAACTAACCGGCGCAACTGGAACGCTGCCGGAGGTTCCCGCATTAGCGTGACTTCCGAGATGCCTCGGCAGAACGTGCTCCGATTCACACGCCAGCCGCGGGGTATGCTCGACGTATGCCCTCCTCAACAGCGGTGAAGCAGCGCAGTTCGGCGAAGCCGCGAAAAAAACGAGCCAGTCGCGCCGGCAGCGGCGGATGGAAGGTCCTGATCCCGCTGCTGGTCTGTTGCGCGCTGACTCCCTTTGCCGTCCAGGCGGCGAGCATTCTCGCCCTGGAGGGGCCGAAGGCGTTCGCGCTGCTATACCCGTGGGTTGAGGTAGTGCGCAGCCCGGCTCTGCATGTCGCACCTGCATCGCTGGGAACGCTGTCTCAGTGGATCATGTACCTGCAGTTCCCTGTTTATGGCCTGCTGATGACGCTGGCGTGCCGCGGCGCCCGGTACCTGCGCGCCTTCATCGTCGGGCTCGTCGCTCACTTTGGCGGCCTGTTTCTCGTTGTCCTGCTGGCGTACCTCGCATGATCACCCGCAGCGTGCGGCACGATTTTTACGGGCGGTATGATCGTCCACTTCGCAAACAGTGCATAATCGGAATACGGCTGCGGCGCTCCGACTCGCGTGATGACGATCGTTCCAGCCGCAACGCTCTTATCTCTTCCTCTCCCCGCCGGTCGCAACGGAATTGCGCATCCAACGCATCGATCGCAATGTCTAAAGATCCCGACCGCTTCTTCTTTGTTCTGCTGGCGCCGCTGATGGCGGTGTCGCTGCCTTCTGTCGCCTTCTGCGCTCTGGGGCTCCTGATGTGGGGGCACAGACTCTTTGCCGATCCGCAGCTGGTGCTGCATGTGCCGGCTGAAAACCTGTGGGACCACTGCTTCCTGCTCGAGGCCAACCTCATCCACTGGATTTCCCGATGGAATGCGGCGGCGACGCTGGCGGCAACGGGCCTGTTCGTCTTCACGCTGCTGCGGCCGCGCTGGCGGTACTGGGCGGGGCTGGCGCTGATCCCCTACGGCGTCCTGCTCTGCGCCGACTTCACCATGCGCTGGCGGTACTCGATGCTTCCATGAACGACAAGGTCAAGATCATCGAGTGCCCGCGCGACGCGTGGCAGGGGCTTCCGAAGACTATCCCCAGCGAAATTAAGGCCGACTATCTCCGCACCCTGGTGGCCGCGGGATTCCGCCATATTGACGCGGTGTCGTTCGTCTCGCCCAAAGCGGTGCCGCAGATGGCCGACTCGGAGCAGGTGCTCGAGTATATGGATCCGCCGGACGATGTGGAGGTCATCGGCATCGTCGTGAATCTCAAAGGCGCGGAGCGGGCGATCAAAACGGAGGCCGTGGCGACGCTGGGGTTTCCCTACTCCATCTCGCAGGAGTTCCTGCGGCGCAACCAGAACCAAACGCCGGAAGAGAGCCTCGATGCGCTGGAGGCAGTCGGGCAGGCGGCCTTTCAGGCAGGGCTGGGCGTGGTGGCGTATATCTCCATGGCCTTCGGCAATCCCTATGGCGACGCCTGGAGCGCGGAGGAGGTCGTCGCCGCGTGCGATCTGCTGGCAGACTCCGGCATCGCGCAGATTTCGCTGGCCGATACGGTGGGCATGGCGTCGGCTGATCAGGTGGCGGACACGGTGGGAGCGGTGCTCGAGTCCGTGGACGAGCGGATCGAGGTCGGCGTTCACCTGCATGCGGCGCCCGGGGACGTGGCGGCGAAGATCCGCGCGGCCTATCGCGTGGGCTGCCGTCGGTTTGATATGGCGATCGGCGGGTATGGCGGCTGCCCGTTCGCTCAGGATGCGCTGGTGGGGAACATTGCGACGGAGCTGGCCATCGCCGAGCTAAAACGGCTCGGGGCGGATTTGCCACCGCTGGCGAGCCTCGATGGGCTGCGTTCAGCCGCTGGCGAAATTGAGCGGAAGTACGGTCCGGCGATTCAGTAGGCTAGCGATTCACAGCGGTGCCCGCCGCTTGTTGCCCGGGACTTCCCTGTCCAGCGGCCTTGCGATAGGCGGCACCGCGCTTGCGCAGAAGGAACTGGCGGCGGCACATGGAGCACTCCCAGGGGTAATAGCCGAAGATCGGCAACAGCCTTTGCCGCAGGAATCCACGTCGCGCAATGCGAGCGAGCTGCTCGTGCCGGCAGGCGGGGCAGGTAAGCTTCTTCTTCATCCGGGCCTCAGAACCAGTTGTATGAACGAGCGGTCAAGGCGAGCAGGTCCGCAGTTGCGGACGAGGACTGCAGGGGAGCTAAGGGGCGTGCTGGCTGTATTTGTACCAACTGCGGGCTGCAGAATGCCAGTGCCCAATCCGGTTTTTTTGAGCCGTGTTCCACAGGCAGATAAGAGCAGGTGGGGAGCAACGGCCGGCCCGCCGGAGCCAGTACACTGAAGGGGATGATTCCGACACTGGAATGGACTTCGGAAGGCGTCCGGTTCCTCGACCAGACGCGTTTGCCCCTGGAAGAAATCTACGTCCTGGCGACTGACTACCGGCAGGTTGCCGACGTTATCACGACGATGGTCGTGCGCGGCGCCCCGGCGATCGGGGTGTCGGCAGCTATGGGGCTGGCGCTGGGCGTCAGGAACAGCAGGGCCACCACGGTCGCGGAGCTGAGGCCGGAGTTCGAGACGATGTGCCGGACGCTGGCGGCGACGCGGCCGACGGCGGTGAACCTGTTCTGGGCCATCGAGCGGATGAAGCGGCTCTTCGAGCGGCGCGCGGCCGAGCCGGGAGCCAGCGTCGACAGCATCCGCGCGGCGCTGATCGATGAGGCGCAGCGCATGTATGACGAGGACATCGAGGCGTGCCGGACGATGGGCGCGCACGGGGCAGGGCTGCTGCCCGATTCGGGCGGCGTGCTGACACACTGCAATGCCGGGGCGCTGGCGACCTGCGGGTATGGGACGGCGCTGGGCGTGATCCGGTCGGCGGTGGAGCAAGGGCGGCAGATCCATGTCTATGCCGACGAGACGCGGCCGTTCCTGCAGGGAGCGCGGCTGACCGCGTGGGAGCTGATGCACGACGGCATCCCCACGACGGTGCTGTGCGACAACATGGCGGCCAGCCTGATGCGCCAGGGGAAGATTCGGGCGGTGATCGTCGGCGCGGACCGTATCGCCGCCAACGGCGACGTCGCCAACAAGATCGGCACCTACGGCGTGGCGGTGCTGGCGAAGGAGCACGGGATTCCCTTCCTGGTGGCGGCGCCGTGGTCGACCATCGATCTGAAGACCCCGACCGGGGATGCCATCCCCATCGAGCAGCGGTCCGAGCGCGAGGTGACCCACCACGCCGGCAAGCAACTGACGCCGCATGGCGTAGGCATCGAGAACCCGGCCTTCGACGTGACCCCGGCGAAGTACGTGACGGCCATCATCACGGAGCGCGGGGTGCTGCGGCCTCCGTATAGCGACAGCTTGGGACTTGCCGTCCAGGCGGAGGCGCTTCGCGCGTAACTGAGGCTGAGTCTGCGGCAAGCCATTGCACGCTCAGGCTTTGCTTTCGTGGGATTGCGGCAAGCCGCTGATTCTTTTCGGCAGCTCGTCCGGCGGTGAATAGCGCTGAAAGAGGACTATCCCTCACCGAGCCAGGCTCCCATCTGGCCAGCGTCTTTCTCGGGTCCGGAGACCGATTGAGAGAGCCGTATCGAGACAGTTGGCGGCGGGTCGTCTTTTTTAGCCGTGAGTATCCGGCAAGCGGCTGCTGCGTCACGGTTTGCCTGTGATGGGCTGCGGCAAGTTGCTGGAAATGTGTTGAGCGAAGGCGCCGAAGTCGAAATCGCGCGGCGGACGCCGGACCGCAGGATGGCGGCGACGCGTGTTGCGCGGACTGTGAGCGAAGCAGTGGTTCTGTCCGCGGAGCGCGGTCGCGCAGCAGGACGTGCCCTCGGCAGTAACGTAGGAGCACGGACGGTGGAGGACGCGATTGGGATCGTGCCCGAAGCAGAACGACTTGCCGGGAAGTGCGCGGCACGAACAAGTGTGTCCGCCGCCGATCGCGGCGGTGCAGAAGCGAGGCATCAGGTTCCTCCGGAATGGAAAAAGCCCGCGCTCGGCGGGCTTTTCGCTGAATTTCACTCTATATATTCAGGATATCGGATTGGGGTGTGTTTTCGGCCAGGAATGTTGCCGTGGAAGCGGCGTGGAATGAGGAACAACACGAAAGTAAGGGATTGACAGAGGAGTGGCCGTTGCGCGCAGAGGCGCGAAAGATAGTCTCCAGGAAGCTTCACGGAGATGAAGCAGCAACTATCACAGTTACCAGCCTCGCCACTTTCAATCGCGGCCATGGGCAATACGCAGGAAGCCGTGTGTCTTGCCGGCTGCGGTGTATAAGCCAACAATGTCTCCTTCGGGATTGATCCCGCGAACCTGAGTACTGGTTGCGCCCGGGAAGTCGATCGTGGTGAACTGCCCATCGCTCATCAGAAATCCGTGCACCTTCTGTTGCGCGTCTTCGTAGGTTCCGACGACCTGTTCCTCAGGATTAGCGTCCCAGGCCTGCGTGAGAATACTGCCCGGCACATCGAACGATTCGAACGTGCCGTTCCTGATGATGTAGCCGTGTGTATGACCGGTGGACAGGTCGGTGTACAAGCCTGCGATAAACGAGCCATCCGGCGTTGGGCCGTTGCTCATGGAGGAGAGGGTGTCGATGATCGACCAGCTGCCGTCGGGGAAGCGCGCGAAGCCACGCATATTCGCACCGTAGTCCAGGTTGTGGACGCAGCCGTAGATCTGGCCGGTAGGCGTGATCCGCTGAGCGATGGTTCCCATGTATCCGGGGCCCTGAATCTCTGTAAACGTTCCGTCGGTCAGCAGAAAACCGTGCTGATTCCGCGGCACCAGGCCCTGGCCGTTGCTGGAGTAGAAGTTTCCTACGATGTCCCCCTGTGGATTGATCCCGGTTGCGAGGGTGCGTATCGCGCCCGGATAGTTGATCGGGGTCCAGCGGCCGTGGGCCAGCAGGAATCCGTGCGTGCCGGCGGCATCGGTGAAACCTCCTACGATCTCCCCTTCAGGATTAATGCCCTGGAGCTGCGTAGCAATCGCTCCGGGGTAATCCACGGTTTCGTAGGTTGGTCCATTCTGAGCTACGGCTGTTGCGGAACACATCGCCAGACCCAGGAGCCCGGCTACGACTAATTGAAGCTGCTTCGCTGTCATTGCTCTCCTCCCTCATTGGTCAGCAGGCACACCGCCTCAGGTGATACTTTGCGGGGGAGATTACGGGTCGATTCGAATATCGGCCGGTGAAGATAGCGAGCAGGATGATGTGAGGAGTAAGGAACTAACACTGGCTCCGTTATTGGATCTCTGTCAATGACGTTGTTCGGCTGGTGAAAATGGAAATTGTTCCCGCGGCACGTCAACGAGGCACGCATTGCGGTCCGTTGCAGCAGGTTGCGGCCGCCAGCTTTCCGGGGCTAAAGCCCGGGGAGATTCTCCTTCGTCCTGCTTCCACGGCCTGAAGGCCGTGGCTTCTACCGCCGTCCTGCTACGCAGGACCTGGTTGCGCGGTGCGCATGATGTAGTCCTCTGCACGTTGGTAATTATCCCAGCTTGCGGCGCGATATTCCCCTCATCGTTCTGCGGCTACACTGGGGCTATGGGGCACCTTCAGGATCAGCTGGACGCGATCACCGCCAACACTCGCAACCTGGTGCAGCCGGAGCGGCTGGCGATTGGCGAGCGAGGCATTCAGGAGCTGCTGCATTCCGGGATCGAGGAGCGCATTCTGCCGGTGGGCGCGAAAGCTCCGGCGTTTGAGCTGCCGGACTTCTCCGGACGGAAGGTGCGGTCGGCGGATCTGCTGGCGCTGGGGCCGGTGATTGTGAACTTCTTCCGCGGGCGGTGGTGTCCGTACTGCGTGACCGAGCTGGAGGCGTGGCGGGATCTGTATCCGGCGCTGCGCGAGCGCGGGGCGCTGGTGGTGGGCATCTCGCCGCAGACGCAGCGGCAGTCGGACTTCACGGCGACGCAGCACGCGATTCCCTTCCCGCTGCTGGTGGATGCGGGCTGCGCGGTGGCGGAGAAGTTCGGGCTGGTGTGGACGATGCCGGAGTATCTGCAGAAATATTCGCTGAGCATCCTGGTGAATATTCCGTTTGTGAATGGCGAGGGCAGCTGGCGGCTTCCGCTGCCGGCGACGTATGTGATCGGGCAGGACGGGAAAGTTCTGTACGCGGAGGCGCATGCGGATTTCAGGGTGCGTCCGGAGCCAGAAGAGGTGCTGCGGGTGCTGCCGGCGTTTGCGCGGTCGGAGTAAGCCGGGGCTGAAGCCTATTGCCCGGCGGCGATCTTCTCGGTCTGCGGCGACATCTTTGCCGTCCGCTCCAGCTTTTCCCAGTTGAACGGGCGGCCTTCGAGCGCGCGCTTGATCGTCCGAAAGAGCACTACGCTGAACAACTGGCGGTAGGCGAAGCGCTGCAGCCAGATGTGGAAGAGCAGCCATCCATCGCCGCGGTTAGCCGGATGCCGCCGCTCGAGGCTGAAGGCCAGCAATGACGTGACGAAGTCGATGATCAGGAACGCCAGGAAGTACGAAACCAGCTTTTCGAAGCTCGCCGGGTTCGCCGCCCCCTGATGGAAATGCCGGTCCAGCAGGAACTGGACTACGCCCACCGCGAAGATGATGTCGATGAAGGGCGATACGAGCGGCAGCAGGATCTGGAAGATCAGAATATTGGGCAGCGCGAAGAATCCCATAGCCGGATTCGTTCTCGCAGCCGCTCGATGCTTGAACACCGCCTGCAGGATTCCGAATGACCACCGGAAACGCTGCCGCATGAGAGCCCGCGCCGTCGCCGGAGCCTCGGTGAACGCCAGCGCGCGATCCTCGTAGATGACCTTGTACTGCTGCTCGAGCAGGTTCATCGTCAGGTCGGCATCTTCAGCCACCGTGTTCACGGGATAGCAGCCGCCGCGCTTCACCGCACTGGTGCGCCACGCGCCGATCGCGCCGGGAACCACCGTGACGACATTGAACAGGTCCATCGCCCGGCGCTCGAAATTCTGGCTGGTGATGTATTCGAGGGCCTGCCACTGCGTCCACAGGTTGATGCGGTTGCCGACCTTGGCATTGCCCGCTACCGCGCCTACTCGTGGATCGGCAAAGTGGCATACGAGCTTTGAAATCGCATCGCCCGCGATCACCGTGTCGGCATCGATGCCAACGTAAATCTCCTCGTCGACGTGATCGAGGCCGTAATTCAGGGCCTCGGCTTTGCCGGCATTCTGCTTCGTGAGGACCGTGATGCGTCGCTGCGCAATCTCTTCGGCAAACGCTTCGCGCGCCACTTCGAAGGTACGGTCTGCCGATCCGTCATCGATCATTATGACGCGGATGTTTTTGTAGTCCGACTGCAGCACGGACTTGATGGTGCGAACGATGACCAGCTCTTCGTTATAGGCAGGGACCAGCACCGCAACGCGTGGAGCATATACGCCCTCGGGAACGCGCCGCTTCCGGAAGCGGTCGATGAGCGCGAAGATCCCGATCAGCACCAGACGGCCGCTCATCAGCACGTCGCCGATGAAGAAGATGTCCACGACGAAGTGGGTGAAGATACCGATGAAGAAGAACGCGACCCAGTCCACGCGCGCCTGCCAGCGCATGGTTGGCGGAATCGGCGGCATCACCTCAGCGCGCGTCTTCCCCATCAGCTCGCTTACCGGGACGAACTCGTAGCCCTTCGCGCGCAGCGTTTTAATGAGCAGCGGCAGCGCATCGACCGTCGCCTGGCGGTTGCCGCCTCCGTCGTGCATCAAAATGACGCTGCCGCGCATCCAGGGCAGCGACTGCATCTGCGTTAGCTGCTCCAGAACGCCGTTCGTGATCTCCTGCGGCGTCTTGCGCGGATGTTCGTTCCAGTCATCGGTATCGATCTTGTCGCCGATGATGGTGTAGCCCATCTGCTGGATGCGGTAGGCCGGCCCGGCTTCGTCGGTCGTGTCCGGCTCCTGGTCGATCGAGTACGGCGGCCGGAAAAACAGCGGCTGGATGCCCACTTCGGCCGCAAACAGCCGCTCCGTGCCGTTCAGCTCCCATTCGAGCTGCCGCTGGGAAATTTCGCTGATGTCGGGATGCGTGAAGGTGTGATTGCCAATCTCATGACCTTCGCGGATGTAACGCTTCAGAAGGCCGGTGTTCGCCTCGGCCTCCTCGCCAATGACCATGAACGCGGCATGGACGTTGTACTCCTTCAGGATGTCGAGGATTTTTGGCGTCCACACCGGGTCCGGACCGTCGTCGAAGCTGAGCGCCACCTTCTTCGGCTGGTAGCCGTACTGCTCGATGGTGTAGGAGCGCGGAAGCGCCGTCATGTCCTCGTCGGTGACGGTGACGTTGTCGGCATCCATCTGGATCGTGCGCGCGCCCACCTGCGGCTTCGAGACCACCCGCAGGATGTCACCTTCGCCTTCGGTGTCCACGTTTTCGCCTGGCGGCACCACGCGCAGTTGCTGTGGCGCATCTTTTGCGCTCGGCCTGTCCCAGACCTTCCAGATCGACGGATCCTCTTTGCCCAGCACCCAGAGCGCGAAGGTCCGCAATCCCATCTGCCGTCCGGCGCGCATTTCGTTGAGCGCGGTCACGCCGTCGAGGAACCACACCTCGTGCCGCAGGTGCGCGTCCTCGTCGTCGTAGGCAAAGTGCGGATTCAGCTCGTCGCCTTCCAGATGCACGTCGGCCCCGGCGTCAGCCGCGCGCTGCCAGGCATCCTGCACCGTCAGGTCGTCGACATCCACCACCTTGTCGGAGGCTGTTTTCCCCTTTTCGGGGAGCGGGAGAGCCCAGTCGTAGCCGTAGTTTCCGATGCCGCAGATGATCTTGTCTTTCGGGACTACTTTCATCACGCGCGTCAGGTTGCCTTCGAACCAGGGCTCGCTCGCGACCGGCCCAGGATCGCTGGTCTCCTCGTGCTCGTCGTAATTCATCAGGATGATGCCGTCGCTGTTCCGCGCCACCTCCCTGAGGAACGGATCCGCCGCGCTCGACTGCACGTTGACGTAGATCCGCAGGTTCTTCTCGCGGAAATCCTGATGCAGCTCGCCAATCCATTCGGTGTAAAGCTTGAGGTCTTTTTGCGGGATTGACTCGAAGTCGAGGCAGATCCCTCCGTAGGTCGGGTTGGCCCAGAGAAACTTGTCCAGCTGCTCATGCAGGCGATCCCGGGCCGCCTTGCTTTCCAGCATCTGCCCGATCACATCGCCGTTCCATTCGCCGGTCAGCGCGTTGTAGTCATTCAGCATGGGGAAGACATCCGTTTCCGCCTTTGCTGAATCGATGGTGGTCTTCACCCGGTTCTGCGGATCGACGCCGTGTACTCCGGCCGCGTCGACCACGCTGTAGAGCTGGACAGGAAAGAGCGGTGTCGCCGCTACCAGATTGCCGTCCGGCTTGACGACGTGCAGCCAATCCGGGAACAGCATGTCGAGCTGACGGATATGCCGCTTCAGAGTGGAGTAGTTGGCTTCGTCGTTCTCATAGAACGCCGCCCGCAGGCCTTCATCCTGGTTCAGCTCAACGTCCCCGGCCCGCTTGTGCGTCTTCCGCCGAGAGGGGAGCCCCGCCGCAGCCTTCTTCGCCAGCTCCGGTTGCCGCTCCTTGAGCGCGCGGTAGTTTCGCTTTTGCGTCGGCAGCAGCAGCTCGGGCAGCGTTTGCCGCGAGAACACGCTGAAAACAAAACCCGCCAGGATCACCGACAGCGCCACCAGGGACACGTCGACGACGCGGCGGAGAATCTTGCGCCGCCGTTGCCGGGGATCGTAAAAGACCTGTTTAACCATTCGAAGCTACGGAACCGAGGCTATTGCGCCTGAACTGGACGCGA